>JAFVCK010000018.1 GCA_017479265.1 Bacteroidales bacterium
AATTAAATCAAATTTTTATCACTTGTTCAGCACCGCAAGCAGGGCCTCATTGAAGTCCTCTCAAAGAATGATTTCAGCAGATGGCATCCTGCCTTTGGCTGCCTGAATAATGCACCAAGTTATTTTTTAATGTTTACTAAAATGAAGAAATTGCAAATGTTTTTGGCATGTGCCGCCGCAATAGCGGCATGTGCCGCCTGTTCGAAGACTCCCCAGGAACAATCCGGAGACAATTCCAAGGACCCCTCCAAGGATGACCCCAGCGGTGAGGTCGTAAACCCCAGCGATGAACCTGAAGTTCCCAAGAGTAATCAGTGCAAGCTGACCTCTTTCGTAGTTACTGCCGGCGAATTCGAAATCGACGGATTCGTGGATCCTACAGACAACACTATAGAAATCTCTTTCATGCCCAATGAATACGAGTTCCTTAAAGCAGCAACTGCCGTTGTCGAAATTTCCGACAAGGCCACCATTACTCCGGATCCTGCGCAGCCTATAGACTACACCGCTGTCGGCGGAGTGAAGTTCACCGTTACAGCTGAGGATGGAAAGACAAGCTCCGAGTATCTGGTTTATCTTGCCGGTGCCGAGTTCTCCGAGAGCGTATCCCGCGTCTGGATCAAGACTTTCGGTGAAATGAAGCTTGCTGCCAAGCCCAACTTTGACTGCGGTCTTGCATTCGTTGACAGGGAGCACTTCGCATACTGCGACCTCAACGTGTTCGACCTCTCCGGAAACAGCGTTGGAAAACTCAACGTTGAAGGCGTTACCGGACTGCAGGTGTTCAGCGACAGTGAAGTAAAGGCCAACGGCCAGCTTGCCGCCATGACCAACGACGAGAACGGCGTGCTCGTTGCAATCGCTTGCCATACAGGTGAATATGCCGAGGGCGGTACCGGTTGCAGGACTGAGGTCTATGCATGGGTCAACGGCTGGGACAAGGCTCCTATAAAGATTTACGGACCTGTTGACTACCAGTGCATGTACATGTCGGTTGCCGGAGATGTCAAGGGTGATTTCATCCTGAATTTCCGTACGGGTGCCAACAGCCCTCAGATGCACCATGTCCTTGTCTATAAGGGAGGCAAGTACTTCAACGAGGACGGCTCTCCTGCATGCACCTGGTATGGTCCTATGATCCAGCACCCCGGAAACGACGGTTGCTGGGGCCAGATGCTTTCCTTCTTCTCCGGAAATCCCGAGGACGGATTCGTATGCTGGGATTCTGTCGGTGCCGCCGAAATGGGTGATACCGGCAACGCTTCTGCCGCATACTATGTATATGGCGGACTTACTGACTTCCTGGACGGATACGATGACGAGACAGCTCTTCGCGGCAACGTGAACTGGACCAACTGGGATGCAGACGGCCGCTGGTACGGCTATGGCAACTATTCCATCGGACATGTACGCGCATTCATGTACAATGGCAGCAAGTATGTTGTAGCTTCCTCTTCATCCTGGCCCTGCACCTGGATTACCATCCAGAAGGCAGACCCTGAGGAGATTGTCCTTGACGACGAGGAAACCGAGGATATCGACGAATCCCTCGCCAACTACCTGCTCACCACCGACATCATTGAAGGTGCTGCTGCCTGTGCTCCTTGCAGCGCATTTGTCTATGACCCTTCAACCGGTACCGGTCACGTCGTCTATGCCGCACAGAGCAATTCCGTCGTAGCATACGACATCACCACCGAAAGACTATAGTCTTCCTGATACGGCCCGGGGCGGCACCCGTCCCGGGCATTTTTTATCCGCGGACATTATGAAGCTGTTTTGAAATGGTTATCGAAATTTTAGATGAGCCATTTTCGAGTCAGCTTCAAATCCGAAGAGGGCGCGAAGCCGGTGCTTCGTAACCGATGAGGATGCAGAAGATGGCCGGAAAGGGCCATAGAAAATGAGAGTAATTATTTCAAAACAGCTTCTATATGAAAAAGCAGTTATTCTCCTTCATTATCTGCTTGCTGATGGCAAGCCCGGTTTTCTTTTCCTGCAGCAAAGAGCCCGAGAATCCATCCCAGGACCCTCTTCCTGTTTCTCAGGACCCGTCCGGGGAGGCATCCGTCGATCCCGTATCTGACGACCCTGTCTCAGAGGACCCCTCGTTGGATGAATCTGCCGACCCCGGGCCTTCGGTGGACCCCAATTATATTGCTCCGACGGATACCGTCAGGGAGAAGCCCATGGTGATGTGGATAGATGCAAGTGCAAACTTTGCCCGCATGGCAAAGAAATCCGACATTACCGCAACGCTGAAGAAAGCGAAAAAGTACGGTTTCAACGGCATAGTTGTCGGCATAAAGCCCGGTCAGGGAACGGCCCTGTATGAGAGCGAGTTCCTCAAGCCCTGCACCACTCTTGGCGGAGTTACCGTAAACAGGGACTACGACTACTTGGAGTATGTGCTCCAGGAGGCCAAGAAACTGGGAATGAGGGTGGAAGCCTCGGCAACCGTAATGGTAATGGGCGAAGAGGACGGCAACACCGGGGCAATCTATGATGACCCCTATTTCGCCGAGCTCGAGTGCGTCGAATGGCTGCCTACAGGTCTTCAAAAGATAAGCAAAGGCGATACTTTCGCGGCCATCAATCCCTGTCACCCCAATACCGTGGCATACCTCAAGAGGATGATAACCGAGATATTCTCCAATCCCAAATATGCCGCTTTGGACGGATTCTGCCTTGATTACTGCCGGTACATGAATGCCAACAGCGATTTCTCCGATTATTCCCGCCACGCCTTCGAGGAGTACATAGGGCAGGAAGTCGAGAACTGGCCCGAGGACATCTATTATTACAAGACTCCACAGACTGCCAAGGGAGACTATACCCCCGGCCCTCTCTACAACCAGTGGATGGAGTGGAGGTCCATGGTGATAAAGAATGTCGTAGGCGAGGCCAGGGAAGCCCTGAAGGCTGTCCGTCCCGATGCCGACCTTTCGGTGTGGGCCGCTGCATGGTATCCTCTTCCGGCCAACGGCCAGAACTGGGGAAGTACGAAATATACTTCAGTCGATTCCCAGTGGTGGGCTACACAGAACTACCACACCACCGGCTATGCAGAGTATCTTGACTATTTCCAGCTCGGAGCCTACTATAACAAAGTTACCGGATTCGGCGGCTCCGACACCATTGAGTATGCGCTTAATTACTGCCGCAACATCCTCAAGGGAGACTGCCCGTTCTGGGGTACATTCTCTGTTGCAGGGTCCAATTTCAAGGCCCAGACCGCTACGAAACTATGCCTTGTCAAAACCGACGGATGCATGGTCTTCGACCTCTGCCACATAAGTGCGCATCAATACTGGGAGAAGATCAAGGCGGGCGTGGATGACGCATGGAAAGAATTGGGAGTGAACTGGCCTTTGAAGGTCAAGCAGTTCCCCAAGGAAGACACCCCTGCGGAGTAAAGCCTCTTTGACATTGACTGAAGGCCGGTCCCCGATTGTCTGGAGCCGGCCTTTGTCGTGTCTTCTATGGCCAGTCCGGGGAGACCGTGGTGGAGGACCAGTAGCAGTTGGTCTGGCCCTGCGGAGTCACGCAGAGCAATTCGTAGGGGAGTCCGAGGCCGCCTTTTTCCGCTGAATCCGTATAGTAGAACCAGTAAGTTCCTGAGTTATAGCGGGTCAGCACCTGGTCCATTGCGTCGGTCACGACACCTATGGAGGGCTCGTTCATCTCAAGGAAGCATTCAATGGGACTTTCCGGTCCGCCCTCAGCGGCAATCATAGCGTTCCATTCCTTTTTCATGTTTAGGCCAGGCCGGTATGTCCACACGGCCATTCCCGGAGGTTTGGGGGCATCGTAGTTCGAGAAACTGTATTCATACCAGTAACAGCCCCGAATCATGCTGAAATCTCCTATGGATTCGGCATAGCGCAGCAGCTTTTCCACATCTTCCGTAGAAATCTTTTTCCCTGCGGAATCACGGGCATAGTCCATGTTGACATAAATGGGCACATTTACGGCCCAAAGGTCTGAAGGAATGACGTATGCCATGAGCAGCCTTTCGTAGTTGGCATAGCGGGGAGGAAGGCCTGTGTATCTGAGGAAATTGCATCCCTGCAGGGCATCGCGTATGCTGCGCACTCCCGAAAGGACATTGCCGTAGGGCTTGGAACAAGGTATGTCCGCTACTATTCCTATACATTCGGAATTGACCATGTACCTTTCCATTATGCCGGCATTCTGGAGGCTGGAGGGCTCCACCGGGGCATTCGCCATGGCTCCTATGGAAGCGATGGCATATATTTCTACATAGCCTATGCTCTCAGTCATGGTCTGCCCGCTGACAAGGTTGGTGAGCGTAGCGCTGACAGTGTATTTCCCCGAGGAGACCAGAGGCGTATCCTTTCTGGAAACCAGCAGGAGGCCGTTGCTGCCCAGCGAAAGGCCTATATCCGAGGCCGGACACTCCACGCTGACACACTCTGGCGAGGCCCCTATCCCGGGCGCGTTCTGGAGATACTCTCCAACCAGCATTGCGGATGCCGCGGGACGAGAGCGGAAGCGGTCTGAATCAAGGGCATGGTTGGCAATGTAACCGAGCAGACGCGTTGTTCCCGAGTATGTGAAGGGCGCAATAACCTTCACTGCAATGTCAGCCCGGGATATCTGGGAGGCATTTCTCGGCTGCACGCGTATCGCCGTCTCGTCCCATGTCCCCGTATATCCCGCAAGCGTACCGCCGTCCTTGTACAGGCAGCGCACGCCTACTTCCGTAATGCCCTGGCTCGTTCCCGGGTCCAGGAACCTTCCGAGCCCGGAGGAAAATGTGAAAAGGGGAGAGAGGTAGGTGTTGTACAGTTCAGAGTTCAATACGGTGCTGCTGCTTGCATAGGCGTTTGCTATGCTCATCCGCTCTCCTTCCTGGGTACAATAAGTCACCTGCAGAGGCTTGGGCTTGCCGTCGGCCGAGAGTTCCAGCCTGCCTGGCTCCACCTTCAGTACGGGGGCCTTGACATTGAAGGAAACCTGATACTTCTGCCCCGTGACAGGACTTGTGGAAATCCATCCGGTGCCATTGTACAACCTTATGTTTATCACGGCCTTACCTGCCTTAAGCAAATCGACCGTACACTGGGTGTTGGTGGCCGAGGACAACTGTACGATGCCCGTCGCCGAGGCATCTACGCTGAATTCGGCCCTGGTATATCCCGATGGCAGGGTCACCGTCAGCCTGCCCCTCTGCCCTATATAGCGGCAGTTGTCCAGTCCGGAGTATGAGGGGTCGCCGAGCACCGTAGTATTTATGCTTATGGTCCCCGAGTGCGTGCGGTCGAAGGTCTCCACCTTGAAATTATATATGTTGCCTGAAGGAAGGTCGGAGGGGGCCGAGAACTCGAAGTAACCCTCCCAGGAGGTGTCAAGCACTGTCATTCCCGGATGCGAAGACCTCAGCGAGGCGTATTCCTCCGGTGTCCAGAAAAAAGACCGTCCCGGGCTGTACTGCCAGTAGGCTATTCTTTTGGCGAATGTCCATTCTATGCCTGCCTCCTGCATTCTCTGCACGCTTTCGGGGGCTACCCTCCAGCCGGTAGGAGCGTCATATTGCGCTACTGTGAAATCCACGCCTGAACCGCCTGAAGAAGAGTATCTTGCGTATGCGTGGCACTTTCCTCCGGCAAGCAGCCCTATGGGTATCCCCTCATTCATGGTGGGGCCGTCTGCGGTGATTCCGACGGACTTTACGCCTTTCAGGGAAAGGCTCCTGGTGTCTGTCATGTCGTAATATACTTTCCAGAACTGACAGCCCATTCCCGCCCTTGTGGGAGTAAGCACTATGTTGTAGCACTTGCCCCTGCATATATTGAAATCGCTGGTGCTGTCCTCGCCTATGCAGATGCGGTACGTGCCCGTGCCCTGAAGTCCATAATCTGATGATACGGAGCAGTTTACGGTGACATAGGAAACGAGGTCCTCCTTGCCCGGCGAAGACAAGGAGACCTGCTCGGGATTCTTGAGCATGCTCTGGGTGTTTGAAGGCAGCAGTATGCCCTGCATGTTCTCCGGGTAGTATAGCACTATCTCCTGCACGCCGGCTTTCTGGGCATCGCTCAGCTCGGGACTCAGCACAGGCCCCATCTGCTCTGGCGAGGAAGCCGCCGCTCCGCTTTCCGAAAACGGCATGAAAACGCGGCTGCCGTTGCCGGCCACGACGCTTTGTATGGTTATTTCCCTTTCCGGGACCTGACTCTTGTCAATGCTTATGCAGACCTTTGCCCAGAGGCTCTTCAGAGGAATGTCTATCTTGCCGTCCGTGGTGCCGTCCAGTTCGTCAGCCTCCTCGGGGGTAAGGCCTTCGAGCTTGCCGGCCATGTCCAGGCCGTATGAGCGCTGGGCCTGTGCCATGTCCCCGGAGCGGATCTGTGTCAGATGGGCAAGGTCAGCCTCGTCCTGGGGGAAGGTCAGGGAGGAGACAGGGCCTCCGAGGAAATACCAGTTGTAGCGGTAGTTGCTTCTGAGGGCCCCTCCGCCGGTTGAGTGCAAGGCGGAATTGTCCTTGTATGAACTGAAGGTAAGTTTGCCCGTTATTCCGTCATACACCGCGGTGGCCGTCCGTGTCGAAGGGTTGTCCATCTGGGACATGTCGTAGGCTTTGGTAGAGGCCGCCCTGGCCGATATGGTCCATTCTTTGGCGGAAAGATTGTCCTCTTGCGGCAAGTATATTTCTTTGAGGCTGCATCCTGCCAGGGCAAGGGCAAGCAGCATCCATGGTATCTTTTTCATAATGTTTCGTTTATTGACAATCCGTCCCAACCCCCGAAATGGGCAGTGATTCCTACATCCGTAAAGGACAGCGGAGCATCCGGGGAATCCGTGCCGAAGTGCTTGATAACCAGTTCTTCTATCTTGTACCAGACATTCTCTTCCAGGGCCGGGAGGGTGACAGGATAATAGCACCTGTGCCCGTCTATGCTGCATTGGAGCACGAGCCTGGTGTGGCGAGGGGCCCATGCCGCAGCGACAAGAAGGTCGCCGGAAAGAGTCTGCGTATCGTCCTCCGTCGGATTGGGGCAGCAATACAGGGCCGCGTCAATGCTCATCGACATGCCGGGCGAAATGGTCCCGGACACCTCGGCCTGGGCACATTCGGGACCTTCATCCTGTCCGAAATCGGGATAGGGACCGCTGCGGGGTGAATATTTGGCCGAGCACCAGAAGAAATCTCCGACAGAGGGCTGCGCACCGGCCATGAAAGGGTCCGGGAAGGCTCCGCTGACACCGTTTACAAGGAACAGGTCCTCGACCTGCACGTCCTTTCCAGCCCATCCCTTTTCCTGGAGACTGTTCCTAACCGAGCCGAGGGATACTTTGCAGACCGCCCTTGTCACGACCACCGGGAGGTCGGCGCTCTCCTGGTCCGAGGAGAATGCAAGGCTGCCATGCATGAGGAACCCGTTGTCCATCATGGATTCGAGGGAATACCTGGCGCTTTTGAGGTCGTAACCGAGGTTGGCGGGGGCGAGAGGCTGTGAGGTGTTGAACTGGCTCTGGGGCAGATTTGTGACGACCACGGCCAGTTTGCTGCCTCTGGTGCAATCCAGGGTCACGG
Organism: Bacteroidales bacterium; assembly: GCA_017479265.1. Taxonomy (GTDB): domain Bacteria; phylum Bacteroidota; class Bacteroidia; order Bacteroidales; family UBA932; genus Cryptobacteroides. The sequence goes on from JAFVCK010000018.1 coordinate 7,562, forward strand.
AGTTCCCTTGCGAAAACGCGAAGGATTCCGCAGCCAGGCCCTGGTCGTATGCGGCCCGCGATGAATATATCCAGGCGGCCATGCTGCCGATTTGTGTCTCGCCGGGCACCGACTTGGTCCCGGGTGTGGCGATAGCCGTAATCCTCACCGTCGTGCCCTTTTCCTCACGCTGGGCCGGGATGCCTTGGCATGAAGCGGCAATCAACAGGACTGAAATATATAAAGCCTTTCTCATCAGATAGTTATATCATTATAGTTATGTCCGTCATCCCACGGGGCAATCTCCACATAGACATCGGCCTTGGCGTAGTCTATGGTCACCGAAGCGTCGGACAGCCACCTGCGGGTCCAATCATAACCCTTGCTTTCCATGAGTACGCCAAGCGGGTATTCGTATCTCAGCGAAGAAGGCAGGCCGAAAGCGTCCGTGTCATAGACTTGCAGGGTCAGCCCGTCGTCCGCCTGCCGTGGCAGCCTGGCCTCATAGGAAGTGGCTCCCATTTTGCGCGGAATGCAGCGGAAAGTTCCTTTTACCGCACTGAGGTCGCTAAGGTCCATGCCGTTCCAGTTGCCGTGTATTTCAAACCAGTAGGGCTTCCAAGCCTCGCTGCCTTCCAGCTTTATGCTCAGCGTACACCACTGCTTGGACAGAAGGACGGTATCGCTGGCAGTTTCTCTGCGGCAATCCACTTTGGCGCAGTGGGCATAGATGCTGTCCGCTTCGAACCCCGAGCCCAGCACCAGTACATCCCTTCGCGTCGAAAGGTCGTAGTGAACGTTGCCATACACGACGCATACGTCTATTTCCTGCTTCGGGACCTTGGAAACATAGCTGGGGCCTTCTCTCATCATTCCTTTGCCTATGTCCTTCTGCTCTATGGCATCTCCGTTCTCTCCTAGGAAACTTATCCATGGGTCGGTAGTGAGCGGGACGGACCCGGCCTTGCAGAATTCTTCTGACAGGAAGCAGGGGCAGGCTATCCTGTCTTCCTTGACGGTGCAGGAAAGTGTCAGCATCGTGCCCAGAATCATCAGGTACACTATTTTCTTGCCTGTCATCTTCCGAATGGTTTTTTATGGGGCTGACGATAGGCGTGGGGTCAGCCCCATGGTTGTGAATTAAATTATGAAATCGTCAGCGGAAGATTCATTGTTGAACTCTCCGTTGATATCGCCCTGGTCCCAAGGCCGTACCTTGATAGTGAAGGTACATTCTGCCGTGGATACTGGTGTGAAAGGGTCGGTCGAGCCCAGACGCTTGATTCTGACATCGCCTATGGTATAGGCATAGTTGGGCTGAACGTAAGGTATGCTGATAGGATAGTAATAGGTGGTCTTCGCCCCGTTCCATTCCAGTTCGGTCTCGATTATCACCTTGGTAGTGTTGTCCACGTCCTCCATGCTGGCGGCCGGAGCGGAAGAATTGGGATAAGTGAAGAAGTCCAGGTCGGCAGTCAGCTTGTGGTCCGCACTGACGAGAGTGTTGCTGGAAGTGCTGCTGACGAAAAGGTACTTGCCCGCTCCGTAATCGCTAAGCGTCAGGTCTTTGATTGCCGGGGGCTCGCCGTTCAGAAGGTTGTCCAGCGCGGTCTGGCTATACGCGCTCTTCTCCATGAAAGCGTACATTCCGGATGCGGTGGAAGCGCTTGCCTGAGGGGCGGTGTAGAAGTAATAGTCAAGGCTGCCGGAGGGAATGAATCGGGTAGGATATCCGGTGCTTCCGGCTGCAATTGCCGTGCTGCCGCTTGCGCCGAAGACATCGGTCACGTCGCCGTTGACATACTTGGCCTGCTTGGGAATGTTCATCAGATAGATACGCTTGACCTTGAACTCGCTGTTCCGGAGGGCGGGGGAGGTGAATGCACCCGTGATGGTGCCGACCTTGACCCTTGCCACCAGCCTCTTGAGGTCAATGGTGACCTTGTTGACGGACGCGCTTCCTGCCGCCAGTTCGGGGGAGGCGGAACCGACCATTATGAAGTCCCCGCGGGCATTGTCTCCAAGTTCGGAGATTGCTTCCTTGAGGCTGGCCTCGGTGACTATGGTTTCGGCCAGGACGGGGCTTGTCGCTACGGCTGAATTGCTTCCGGAATTGGCAACCACGTAGATATGCTTGAGTCCGGTGCTGGTGTGCATCTGGACAGTGGCCGTGTTGGTTGTGCCGGTCTCCTTTTCATAGGCTTCGAGCATGCCCAGTCCGGGAGAGGCAGGCCTTGCGTCGAAGACGAATACTTCTACCGACGACAGGAGGTCCTCGTTGTTTCTTGTCGCAACGTCAGGAGAAGCCTTGGTGCTGAAATTGCCTTTTACATTTACCGTCAGGACAGCCATTTCGCTGTTTGCGCCCTGCTGGTCGTCCACTGTTTCGATTGTGCCCTTGCGGCAGGACATCAGGCCGAGTGCGGTCATCACCGCCACGGCAATTAATCTTGTCTTTTTCATTTTGTTTTGTAATTAAATAGTAATGGAATTCATGTTGGACGGCACCCAGGGCTTGACCGTGAGGTCGAATGTAATCTGTCCCGAATTGACGGGGTAGTCGGGGTCGCTGGAGCCCAGGCGCGTAATCGTGAGGTTCGTGATGCTGTAGTGGGTGTTCCTTTCCACGGAGGCAAGCGTAATGGGGTAGTAGAATGTCCTTGTGTCAATCTGCACTTCTATGACAAGGCGTGTCTTTCGGGGAGAGAACGTGCCTCCGTTTACATCCGTTCCAGTGGGGTTGGGATAGCAGTAATAAGTGCGGTTGAACGTTCCCTGTGCGTTCAGGGCGATGTTCTGGTTTATGGCCTTGTCGGCAGTGAACTCATGGCAGCCGCTCTCCCAGGCCATCTTGTTCTGCCACAGCGAGGGAGTGTAGGAATCGGCGAAAAGGGGATAGTTGCCCGCCGGGACATTTATAAGGTATATCCCCTTGACCGTGAAGGTCTTGTCTTTCCAGCCTGTCTCCTTGAGGGAATTGGTAATGGTGCCTATGCTCACCTTGGAGGCGAACCTCGTCACGTCCACGTTTACGGTGGGGTTGTCCTTGGCCAGCACTTCCACGTTCTCTGCGCTGCCGGTCATGACGAACTGGTTCTGCCCATTGTCCGAAAGTGAGGTCGTGGCGGCCTGCAGGGAGGATATGCTGCTGATGGACGAAAGGGGCTTGTTGACAACCACATATACTTTCTTCCCTACACCCTGGGAGCAGTTTACGGTCACGGTGTTGCCCGCCGAAGTCGCTGTGCCATCGAGCGTGCCGTCAGAGGAGAATACATAGACGGAGGCCGATTCCACGTTGCTGTCGCCCATGTCGCCGTTTACCTTGGTTTCCAGTCCGTTGATTCTGACGGTGAGCCTTGCCGGAACCAGGCTTTCAGCATCCTTGCCGGAGTCCACGCTGCCCGCGGCCGTGCAGGAAACCATGGTTGCGACGGCTGCCAAATAGAGCAAATGATTCTTTTTGTACATGATTAATCTGTTTCTTTGTTTAGTCCATATCTTGATATGAGTACCGATATCTCGGGATCCAGGTTGCCCCTGTTCACCATTGCACGGTTCTGAGTGCAGGAATTCAGGTACGACTGCACCGCATTGCGGTCGTCTCCGGCGCGGCTGTACAGTATGGCCTTGAGGTATTCCACCCTGTAGTCAGGCTCCAGGGTTTCCAGTATGGCCATGGCGCTGGCGTTGTAGTCCATGGCGCAGTAGGCAACGGCGGCGTTGTAGTCTCCGTACGGGCGGAGAAGGGTTACCGCCTGCTTGTAGTCCCTGTCCTTGAGTGCCTGTATTCCGGCCATGTAGGTGCTGTCGATGACCGTAGTGTGAATGGTGTCTTTCACCATTCCCTTCCTGTGCAGATGGAAATTGAACCTTACCGTGCGAAGGCGGGGATACAGTTTCTCCCTTAGGTAACGGTAACTGCTTTCGCGTGAGAGGGCTTCCTCGCGCCTGTCGGGGTCTTCAATCTCCATTATCCTGGCGAAATCCTGCTTCTGCACAGCCGTGAGCTCATTGTCCGAGGCTACGATGCTGCTGAGCATGCTCCAGTTCTCGGCATCGCTCCTTGAAATGAAAGGAAGCTGCCTGTTTTCTTCCTGCCCGACTCCGGCCAGGTCAAGCACCATTCCCCGTTCCTGCCTGAGCGAATCCCTCCAGTGCTCCATGAACCTGCTGAAATACTCCGAAACCGAGCTTGAACGCCTGAGCGAGAGCCTGTCATTGTATTTCCAGCTGCCTTCCGGCGAGCAGGAGGCTATCACAACTATGGAATCGAGGTCGAACTTCTTGTTCTCCATCAGGGATGCGAGGTTGTCCTTTATCCTGGCAATCTCCTCCCTGTTTTCTCCGAGCCTCTCATCGACAACGTCGCTGCCCTGACCAAAGTCTATGTAGCAGGCCGTATTCGCCTCCACCTTGCGCTCCAGAACCTTCGTCAGATACTTTTCCCTGTCGTCGGCGAGGGAGCTTAAAGAACTGATATAGAAGCTCAAAGGGTCACTGTCCGGAATGCGGTATATGCGCTTGTCCTGCTCGTAGATTTCTCCGCTCAGGCAGATGTCCACCTTCTTGAGCCTGGGCCTTGTGGCCACCGTCTGCACATAGCGATATACTATGTCGTTGTCGGCATTGGTTATCACAGTGTCCAGCCTGAGGCCTTCCGATACGAGAGGGACCTTGACATACTTACGGAACATCTTGTCCTTGTTCTCTATCTTCCACCTGTTCCTCCTGACCATGTACCACCATGTGTAGTGGTCCACGGCCTCCCTTTCAGTCACTCCGTAAGCGGAGGCGAATTCCTCGTCGCTGACAAAGGAAGTTTCGCTGCGGAACTTGTATATCTGGGGCAGATTGCGACGCAGGAACACTTCCAGCTGCCAGGTGTTGACAAATCTCGTGGTATCCGTTATTATGGAGTCAAGGAATCTCTGGTATTGCTGGTACCCCCTGAGCTGGGCCTTGCGGTAGTCGTTGCCTGTTATGACTATCCTCTCCAGGGCGAGGGTGTCCTCCATGATGAACATCAGGGGATTGAACCTTAGCTGCCAGCGGCTGTCCTGCATTTCCTTGGGCACGGTCACATCGAAACTGAGGTCCACCTTTCCTCCACGTTCGGCCACGTTCCTGAACCTTGCCGTCACCACGGCCGCATCTATGACATCCGTAGCCACCATTTCTCCGTCTTCGTCCTTTACGGCTCTCATTATCAGCATTTCGCGCCCGTCCGCACCCGTAACCGTGAGGGTGTCCCTGCGTGCCTGTCCGACATTGAGCAGGGGAATCTCGTTCTCGGCCGTGAGACTGAGCTGGGCGACGGCCTTGGTATCACGCAGCAGCGCAGCCTTTCTCTGCGTAGCGCAGGAAAGGGCGAGCAATGCGACCGCGGCAGCGGCGAGGAAGCGTCTGTCCATGATACTTATACTCCTGCAGGAACGCTCTTCTCGAACTGGTCCACCACTTCCACGAAGGAGGGGACTATTTCCGTAACTTTCCTAGGGTTGCCGTCGGAGCCTGTGAATTCCCGCTCGCGCAGCCGGCCCAGGACATGCACCGTGGCACCTCTTTCTATCCTTCTGAGAGTTTCTGCGCTGGCGACCTTGCCTTCCCACGCGCTCACGTTGAACCACATGGTCTCCACTATTCCGTTGCCCTCCCTGTTCTTATAGACATAATTGGTAACAACGGAAAAATTGGCGCTGGTCCTGTCCTCGAACGCCGTGAGCTTGCAGTTGCCCACAGTTCCCTGGACTTCAATCCTGTTGATCATCATCATCGTTTCCATCTTTAAACATTTTTGGTTTGAAAATCTGCCGGCCGGGGCCGTACGCACGCCCGGACCGCAGTGGCAAAGTAAGGGAATAAGATGATGCGCCCGACAAATGTAAAATTTTAAAACACAGATTTTTACCTTTCTTTACAACTGCTGCGAAAAAGTAAAGAAAATTGCGCTCCTTGTGACAAAATCTTTACTCAGACAACACTCCCGTTCAAAGTGTAAAGATTTTTTCCGAAATGTAAAGAAAAAACAAATAATGCAAAGAATCGTATAAATCTTCATTCGTCCGCCGATTTTGCTTGCAAGGATGAAATGAAAGATGCATATTCGCGGCAAACCAAAAGCGCCATGCCATATAAGATTCTTCAATACAGCGACCAGAAATACTGCCTTCAGTGCGGCAGCAGGATATTGTACGGCCGCCCGGACAAGAAATTCTGCTGCGTCAAATGCAAGGACCTCTTCCACAACAACGAGCAGAAGGTGGTCAGGGAGATGAGGAACAAGCTCACGACCATACTGTCCCGCAACTACCAGATTCTTTCCGTTCTGCTGAAGGCGGGCAGGACTACCATACATGTGGCGGACATACAGGCCATGGGATACAATATAAACTGCGTGTCGTGGTGCTATTGCGAGAGCTCGCGCACCAGTGATTTTGCCTGCTATGACATACTCTACAGCAAGAGCGGGCTGAAGATATACAATATAAGACGGGCCCCGAATCCTCCCGGGCGGCCCGTAGTGAAGTCAGATAAAACAAAGGCACCGGACGAGCCGGTGCCTGATGTTCAAATATTGAAATAAAACTTATGCTCTCTTTTTCCGGGGATCCTTGAAGAGTATGGCGAACAGGACTCCGACTGCCAGGGCATATCCGGCGAAGATATACCATGCCATGGGCCAGTTGCCGGGATTGTCGAACACTCCGCAGGCATCTACCACTGCACCGGCGGCCAGGGTGCCGAGGGTGGCTCCAAGGCCGTTGGTCATAAGCATGAACACTCCCTGTGCGCTGGAACGGATGTCCTCCGCGGCGTTCTGCTCGACATAGAGGGAACCTGAAATGTTGAAGAAGTCGAAGGCTACGCCATAGACGAGGCAGCTGAGAATGAAGAGAATGACTCCCGGCATGTCAGGGGCTCCGAGGCCGAAGAATCCGAAGCGGAACACCCATGCGAACATGGCGATGAGCATGACCTTCTTGATGCCGAAACGCTTCATGAAGAAAGGTATGAGCAGTATGCAGAGGGTCTCCGAAATCTGGCTTATGGATATGAGGGCGTTGGAATTCTTGACGGCGAAGGTGTCGGCCAGGGCAGGGTCGGAAGCGAACGAGCCGAGGAAGGTGTTGGCATATCCGTTGGTAATCTGCAGGGATGCACCCAGCAGCATGGAGAAGATGAAGAATATCGCGAACTGGCTGTCCTTGAAGAGGCTGAACGCCTTGAGGCCGAATGCGTCGGCGAGGGACTCGGTCTTACCCTTGTTGACAGGGCAGGAAGGCATGCTGAGGGCGTAGAGGCAGAGCACCAGGGAGAGCACGCCGGAGGAGACGAGCTGTGTCCAGGAATCCTGCATCGCAACGCCGTCGAACTTGAGGAAATTGGTCAGGAGCATGCTGCAGATGAAACCTACGGTTCCGAACACCCTGATAGGGGGGAAGGCGCTGACAGGGTCCATGCCTGCCTGTCCCAAAGCATTGTAAGCCACGGAGTTGGATATGGCTATGGTTGGCATGAAGAACGCGACGCTGACGCTGTACAGTACGAACAGGGGAGCGAAAGCTATAGCCTCGCCGGCGCTGTAGCAGTACAATCCGGCGGCAATCATGAATACACCTGCCAGGCCGTGGCAGAGGGAAAGCACCTTCTGTGCCTGGATATGCTTGTCAGCCACTATGCCCATCAGCGTAGGCATGAAAATGGATACGATTCCCTGCATTGCAAAGAACCATTTGATCTGAGGTCCCAGTCCGATGTTTCCAAGGTAACGGCCGAGCGAAGTGAGGTATGCTCCCCACACGGCGAACTCCAGGAAATTCATGATGATGAGACGCAAGGTGATGTTGTTGTTCTTCATATAGCTTGCAATTATTGTATTCGTGAGCACAAAATTAACAAAAATCATAAAATAATTGCTACCTTTGACAAATAAAATGTCAAGGGATGAAGTTTGAGATGCAAGCGCAGGACCCGGGGTCTGCGGCCAGATGCGGCAAAATATACACTGACCACGGAGTCATTCAGACCCCCATTTTCATGCCGGTAGGCACGGTGGGGTCGGTCAAAGGCGTGTATCACAGGGACTTGCGCGAAGATATCAAGGCTCAGATAATACTTGGCAACACCTATCACCTTTATCTGAGGCCCGGGCTGGACACCCTGTACAAGGCAGGAGGCCTGCACAAGTTCGAGAACTGGGACAGACCCATACTTACCGACAGCGGCGGCTTCCAGGTCTTTTCCCTTGCTCCGATTCGCAAGCTCACCCCCGAAGGCTGCACCTTCGCCTCCCATATTGACGGCTCAAGGCACACCTTCACCCCGGAGAACAATGTCGATACGCAGCGAATAATAGGCGCGGACATAGTAATGGCACTTGACGAGTGCTGCCCCGGAGACGCCGACATTGCCTACGCCCGCAAGTCCCTCAAGCTCACCCGGGGCTGGCTGGAGCGCTTTGCGGCGCGGTTTGACTCCACCGAGCCGCTATACGGATACTCTCAGGCCATGTTCCCCATAATCCAGGGCTGCGTCTATCCGGAACTGAGGCGGCAGGCCGTGGAGCATGCCCTCTCACTTGACAACGACAACAGGGGAGGATATGCCGTAGGCGGTCTCGCCGTTGGCGAGCCCGTGGAGAAAATGTACGAGATGCTGGAGGTCACCGTGCCCCTGCTTCCCCAGGGCAAGCCCCGCTACCTGATGGGAGTGGGCACTCCGGCCAACATTCTCGAGGGCATAGCAAGGGGAATAGACATGTTCGACTGCGTGATGCCGACCCGCAACGGCCGCAACGGAATGCTGTTCACATGGAACGGCATTATGAACATGAGGAACAAGAAATGGGAGCAGGATTTCTCCGAACTGGACCCCAGCGGCACTTCCTTCGTGGACCACTGCTATTCCAAGGCATACCTTAGACATTTGTTCATTGCTGGCGAGATGTTTGCAGCAATGGTAGCAAGCGAACACAACCTCGCCTTCTACCTCGACCTGGTTGCCAAGGCCAGGGAGCATATTGTCCTGGGAGACTTTGCAAGGTGGAAGGAAGAGACGGTGAAAAGGATAACGACAAGGCTGTAACATGGATACGTTCCCGAGAAAACTTGACATATACATAATGAAGAAGTTCATAATGACCTTCTTCATAGCCCTCGTGCTGATTATCGGCATAGTCATAATCTTCGATATCAGCGAGAAGGTTGACGACTTCGTGGAGCACCATGTGACCTTGTACTCCATAATCTTCGATTATTACCTCAATTTCATACCGTATTTCATGAACATGTTCAGTCCTCTGTTCGTGTTCATAACGGTCATTTTCTTCACTTCCAGGATGGCTGCCAATTCGGAAATCGTGGCCATTCTCTCCTGCGGAGTCAGTTTCCACAGGATGATGGTCCCGTACATGGTGTCGGCCTTCCTGATAGCCCTGCTGTCCCTGGGCCTGAACCTCTGGATTATCCCCGGGGCCAACAAGGAAAGGAACGAATTCGAGTCCAAGTACATACGCTACCACGACAACAAAACGGCCACAGACAACGTCCATTACCAGATTTCGCCGGGGCAGTTCGTGTTCGTGCGCAACTACAACAAGATAAACAAGACGGCGTACAACTTCACCCTGGAGACGATAGAAGGGAACAGGATAGTGTCCAAGCTCTCCGCCGAATCCGCGGCCTGGGACAGCACCATGGGCGGATGGCATCTTAAGAAATGGTTCATACGCGATTACGCCGAGCAGAGCATACACGACAGGGTGCGCTGCGGGGCCAAGCTGGATACGGTCATAAGCCTTACGGATGTCGATTTCACCAGAAGGAAGGACAATGTGCAGAGCATGCAGCTGGACGAACTCAACGAGTTCATAGCCATGCAGGAAATGAGGGGAGACGCTACGGTGCAGAATTCCCTCGTGGAATGGCACAACCGCTTTGCAATGCCCTTCTCCGCATTCATCCTGACCATTCTCGGAGTTTCCCTGTCTTCCAAGAAAAAGAGGGGAGGCATAGGCTGGAACCTCGCTATAGGAATAGGACTGAGTTTCACATACATACTGTTCATGAAGTTCAGCCAGATGTTCGTGGCGACAGGCACTTTCCCGCCATGGCTGGCTATATGGTTGCCTAACATGGTATTTACCCTGGTTGCCGCATTCCTGTATAAAATCGCACCTAAATAGATGAAAGTCAAGATTGTAAACCATTCTCCGTGGCCGCTGCCCCAGTATGCGACGGCCCTTTCAGCCGGCATGGATGTCCGCGCCAACATCCCCCAGGCGCTGGTTCTGGACCCCCTGCAAAGAATGCTGGTCCCAACGGGCCTGTTCTTTGCCATTCCTGCGGGGTACGAGTGTCAGCTCAGGCCCCGAAGCGGCCTGGCCCTCAAGCACGGCATTACCATACTCAACACCCCCGGCACCATTGATGCCGACTACAGGGGTGAAATCAAGGCCCTTCTGGTCAACCTCTCCGACCAGCCTTTCACCATAATGCCCGGCGAGAGGATAGCCCAGATCGTGGTGGCACGCCATGAAAAGGTGGAATGGGAGAGCGTGGAAGTGCTCGACGAGACCGAAAGGGGAGCGGGAGGATATGGTTCAACAGGTGTAAAGTAATGGAAATCTCTGAATTATACGAAATCTTCCTGAAATGCGGGAAGGTCTCGACGGACAGCCGCAACCTTCAGGGCGGAGAATTGTTCTTTGCTCTCAAGGGCGAGAATTTCGACGGCAACGAATATGCCCTCAAGGCCATTGAGGCAGGTGCGGCTTACTCCGTAGTGGACAAGGGCTCCCGCTTTGACGGTGCCTCGGAGCGGATAATCGCCGTGGACAATACGCTGGAGGCCCTGCAGGCCCTTGCCCGCCATCACAGGGAAAACACCTTCGTGGATGGAGAAAGAATCAAGGTCATAGGCCTTACGGGCACCAATGGAAAGACTACCACCAAGGAACTTATACGTCGTGTGCTTTCCGCAAAGTACAATGTGACGGCGACGGAAGGCAATCTCAACAACGACATAGGCGTTCCTCTATCCCTGCTTAAGATAGGGCCCGATACCCGGTTGGCAGTCATAGAGATGGGTGCCAACCATCCCGATGACATACTGCACCTTGTGAATGTTGCCGAGCCCGATTATGGCCTTATTACCAATGTGGGCAAGGCCCATCTGCTGGGATTCGGCAGTTTCGAAGGAGTGAAGAGGGCAAAGGGCCAGTTGTATGACTATATAAGGGACCACGGCAAGGCCGTATTCCTAAACGTGGACGACCCCGTGCTCACGGAAATGGCTCACCTAAGGCAGGGCCTTTCCATTCTGCCTTACGGCCCTTCATACTGGAATGCTCTGGTCATTCCTCCGGACGAGGGACATCCTTTCCTTAGAATGGCCATTCCCGACGACCTTTCGGAGTCGGAAAACCTGCTTGCCCTCGAGACCTCGCTTGCCGGGTCCTACAATGCCGTAAACGTGCTGGCAGCCATAGCCGTAGGGCGTTTCTTCGGAGTGGAATTGGATGACTGCATCAGGGCCATAGAATCTTATGTCCCGGCCAACAGCAGGTCGCAGATGACAAAGCGCGGTTCGCTGACCCTCATAATGGATGCCTACAATGCCAACCCTTCCAGCATGGGCGCGGCCCTCGACAACTTCTCTCTCACGAAGGCCGGGCGCAAAGTTGCCATGCTCGGCGACATGAGGGAACTTGGCGAAGATTCCGTGGCCGAGCACAGGGCCATAGTCCGGAGGCTGAAGGAAATGAAGCTGGACAAGGTGTTTCTCGTCGGCGAGGAGTTCGGAAAGGCCCTTGAAGGCTCCGGACTCGAGGCTGAGTGGTTCCCGACTTCGGAGAGCCTGGCCGGATACCTTGGGGAGCATCCGCTTGCGGACGCGACTGTCCTTGTCAAGGGCTCCAGGGGAATAGCGATGGAGAAGGCGGCCTCAGTCCTTCAGTAACTTCCTGATTAAAAAGGCCGCCGCAAGGCCGAACAATATACCATAGGCACAGCCCACCCCTGTGCCTACTATTATATCGCCCAGGTAGTGCTTGCCGACGAATACGCGGCTTATGGAAACAAGTGCAGCCCAGAGGAGTACGAAGATGCCGTAAGCCTTGTAACTGTGCTCTTTGTCGTTTCTGAAACCTATCAGGGAACAGGTCGCGAAACCGAAATGGTTGGCGGCATGGGCAGAGAAGAATCCGAAGAAATTGCCCCTACCCTCGAGTATGTTGAGTCCGCCGTGAAGCATCCTGGTATTGAAACAGGGACGAAGCCTCTCGACTTCGGCCTTTACGAGGTTGGAGGTCTGGTCGCAGGCCACGATGGTCAGAATGACCGACACCAGTACCAGCAGGGCCTTCTTCCATCCGAGACGGCGTATAAGCATGTAAAGCACAAGAATATACAGAGGGAACCATATTTCCTTGCCCGTAACCATGGTCATCAGCGAATCGACAAATGGCGTGCCCAGGCTGTTGACCCAGAGTGTAAGGCTTTGGTCTATATGATGGAGGTGCTTTATCATATTTCTCTGTTAAGGGCTTCCCAAAGGCCGTCCTTCAGGGTATCAACACCCTCGCCGGTAACCGATGAAATGAAGAAATGCGGAATCTTCTTGGGCAGCTTGCGGGCTATGGCGGAAAGCCTTTCCTTGTCGGCAAGGTCGCACTTGGTCACTGCCAGGATCCTGTCCTTTGTGAGTAGTTCGGGATTGTACTGCTTGAGCTCGGACAAAAGCACCTTGTAGGAGGCTGAAACGTCCTCCTCCGTGCATGCGACCATGAACAGCAGCACCGAATTGCGCTCTATGTGGCGCAGGAAACGGAGGCCTATGCCCTTGCCTTCATGAGCACCTTCTATGATGCCCGGAATGTCGGCAATGACAAAGGACTTGTCGTCGTAATACTTGACTATGCCGAGATTTGGCTCGAGGGTGGTGAAGGGATAGTCTGCAATCTTGGGCTTGGCGGAAGTGACGGCGGAGAGGAAGGTGGACTTGCCCGCGTTGGGGAAACCTACCAGACCTACGTCGGCCAACACCTTGAGTTCCAATATGAACCAGCCTTCCCGGCCCTCCTGTCCGGACTGGGCATAGCGGGGAGTCTGGTTGGTAGCGCTCTTGAAATTGTTGTTGCCAAGGCCGCCCTTGCCGCCGCGGCAGAGTATCCTCTCCTGTCCGGCCTCCACCATTTCGAAGAGCAGTTCTCCGCTCTCTCCGTCCTTTACGGCCGTACCCACGGGCACGTCAAGATATATGTCCGCGCCCTGCTTGCCTTTCATCAGCGCCCCGGAACCGGGTGAGCCGTTCTCGGCACGCACGACCTTGCGGTATTTAAGGTGAATCAGCGTCCAGAACTGGGGATTGGCCCTCAGTATTATATGTCCGCCACGGCCGCCGTCGCCGCCGTCCGGACCTCCCTTGGGGACATACTTGGCCCTGTGAAGATGGGTGGAACCCGAACCTCCGTGCCCGCTCGCACAGAAAATCTTGACGTAATCTATGAAATTGCTCTCTGCCATAATATGTTTGCAAAGATAGCAAGATTTTAGTAATTTTGCATATCAAAAATCGAATAGCCATGGGCAATGTAACTTTGGATGACAAGACCTTCAGGCCTTATATTCCTTATTCCAGGATTGACGAGGCCATAGCCAAGGTGGCCGGGAAGTTGAACGAGGACTATCGCGATTGCGGGGAAGTGCCTGTGCTGCTGTGTGTTCTGAACGGGGCTATGGTTTTCTTCACGGACCTTATCACGCGTCTGGACTTCAACATGGAAGTCGTCTCGGTCAAGCTCACCTCCTATGTGGGCACCCAGTCCGCAGGCACGGTCCGCAAGTCCATGGATTTCACCGGAAATGTAAAGGGCCGCAAGGTTCTGGTAGTGGAGGACATAGTCGATACGGGCAATACCATTGCCGAGATTTCCCGTCTGCTGAAGGAAGCCGGTGCCAAGGAGACCAGAATCTGCACCATGCTGTTCAAGCCAGCCGTATTCAAGGGCAGTGTCCCGCCCGATTACGTAGGCCTTTCCATACCCAACGACTTCGTGGTGGGTTTCGGACTCGACTACAACGAGTTGGGCAGGAATCTGAAGGATATATATGTAGTTGACAGTCAATAATATGAAGTATTACATTCTTTTCGGTCCTCCCGGTGCCGGCAAAGGCACGCAGGCGGCGGCAATGGTTGAAAAGTTCAATCTTTGCCATACTTCCACAGGTGAACTTCTGCGCAAGGAAATTGCTGAGGGCTCACCTCTTGGCATCAAGGCCAAAGAACTGATTGACAAAGGTTTGCTTGTCCCCGACGAGGTTGTCCAAGGGATGATAGGCAACCGTTTCGACACTATAGGGGGCGTGGACGGGTTCCTGCTCGACGGATTCCCCAGGACCATAGCCCAGGCCGAGGCTCTCGACGGAATGCTCGCAAGCCGGGGCGGGGAAGTGACCGCCGTGGTTTCCCTCATGATTCCCGACGAAATGATTTTCGAGCGCATACGCCACCGCGCGGCAATCGAAGGCCGCAAGGATGACGCCTCCGACGAGACCATAGCCAACCGCATCCGCACCTATCATGACAAGACAGAACCTCTGGTGGATTTCTACAAGAAGGCCGGGAAATATGTCGAGATAGACGGCACCGGCACCATAGAAGAAGTACGCGACAAGATTTTTGCGGCGCTCGGATAGCACTTTTTTGTCAAGTTTCGTAAAAACTTGGAACAACAGCCGTTAAGACAACGCTTTTACGCCTATATTTGAGCCGTGAAAGCGTTGTTGTCATTATTGGCCCTGCTCATTGTTCCCGCCCTTGCCCTTGGACAGGAATACATGGATGCCGTGCTTTATCTGACGGGGCAGACGGATGCCGAGAATCTGGACGAGCAGGTGCTGGAAAGGTTCTCCCATCTGCATTCCTCTCCGTTGGAAATCAATCTCGCGGGCAGGAATGAACTTGTCGCCAGCGGCCTTTTCACCATGTACCAGGCAGCCTCCCTGCTTGATTACAGAAGCACAAGCGGGGATGTGCTGTCTTTCAGCGAACTTGCGCAGATAGACGGCTTCGGAAAGGAATGCGCAGAGGCCCTGGGTCCTTTCTGTTCCCTTTATTCTCCGCTTCTGCCGGGGCAGAGCGGAAGGCCTTCAATAAGGACGGAGGCCCTTCTTCGTGGGAACGCGGGCACTTCTTCATGGGGACTTGGAGCCAAGGTAAGGGTGTCTCGAAATGGCTGTTTTGACATAGGCCTCTCTCCAAGATATAAGGGAGGATTCACTGCAAGCGCCTTTGCCTCAGTAACTTACAGGAGAGGAAAGGTTATTGTCGGAGACTTCAGCGCCCGCTTCGGGCAGGGCCTGGCGCTATGGAGCGGCTTTACGATGAGCGGCGCTCCTGCGGCCTCTTCTTTTTCCAAGAGGCCAAGCGGGATATCGGAGTCCATGTCGTGGTCGGATGCGTCAATAAGGGGAATTGCCGCCGACTGCTCCGTAGGAAGGCACCTTGTTGTCAGCGGATTCGTTTCGTTACCGTCTTTGAGGCCGTGGATGGAGAAGTCCAAGCCTTTTTCCTGGGCCGTGTCGGGAGGGGGCAACATCTCATGGTATGCAAGACATTCCTGCACGGGAGTGAGCCTCTATGCAAGGGACAAAGGCATCAGGGTGGCAGTGGACAGCAGGGTAACTGTAAAAGGGACGGAGATCTTTGCCGAAGGTGCCTGGGACGGCTGTTTCGCCTTCATAGCGGGGGCGCAGGCGAGGGCTGGAGAATCCACCGTTTCGATAGCCGGCAGGCTGTATCCGGGGAAATTTGCCGGGGACATGGCAGCAGGCATGAGAAGTTCGACCAAGACCAGCGACGAGGCCGGCATAGCCCTTGCCTGGAGCCTCGGGAAGTATTCCGTGAGCGCCGACCTGTATAGGAAACTGAGCAGCGACAGGAAAGGCATCAAGGCCGTGGCCGGCGCGGCATGGAATCCCGGTCGCCGCAACACGCTGAAGGCAAGGCTCAGTGCAAGAATCAGGAATTACGCGCCGAAGGTGAGGGTGGATGCAAGGATGGACTGGGCGCATGAGAGGGAGCATTTTCTTGTCAATGCGCGGCTCAACTTGGTAAAGTCCTCGGGATACGGCCTGCTGGGCTATCTGGAACCTGGAGTCAAGGCGGAGAAATGGCATTTGTGGTTCAGGGGTACGCTGTTCATGGCTGATTCATGGGACGACAGGATATATTGCTACGAAAGGGACGCTCCGGGCTCGTTCAACGTGCCTGCATATTACGGGAGGGGATACAGCGTGTCCTTGACTGGAGGGTGCAATCTAAGGTTCAGGCGGCTGAGGCTCAGGGCCTATCTTAGGGCTTCCCATACAGGATATCCTTTCATGAAAGAAAAAAAGCCCGGCAGCACCGGACTTTCAATTCAACTGATGTGCGACATATAGCCTTACTTCGCGCTTGGAATCTTGAGTTTCATTCCCGGCTTTATCGAAGCGCTCTTCATGCCGTTGTGCTTCATGATGTCCTGGGCGCTTACTCCGGGATATTTCTTGGCAATCTCGTAGAGGGTGTCGCCGGACTTGACCGTATATACGGAACCGCTGTCCGAAGTCTTGGCGGAGGAAGAGGCGGAAGTGGATTGGGAGGCCTTTGCAGGAGCGTGTCCTCCCTTATAGATGACGAGTCTCTGCCCGACGCGCAAATTATTGTTCCTCAGGTGGTTCCATTCCTTTATCTTGTTTACGCTCACCCCGTAGCGGGAAGCGATACGGCCAAGGTAATCGCCGCTCTTGACCTTATAGACTATCCTCTCCGAATCCACTGTGCCGGACTCCTTGAGATTCTGCATCACGGTAGGATTGAAGAGCTCGTCCGCCTTGTAGGCATAGACCGAATCCTCCCTCTCCACGAATGCCGAGGTGTAGGATGAAGGAATCTTCAGCACATATCCTTCCTCTCCCGGCACTATGTCATGCAGATACTGGGGGTTCATGTCCCGCAGGGTCTGGAGGGGAATGCCCACGACATCGCTTACCTGGCTGAAATGCAGCATCTTGCGTACATGAATGGTGTCGGCGTGCGAAGGCAGGGAAACCTGGCTCGGGGTCATGCCGTACTCCTTGAAATAGTTGAAGGCGTACATGGCTCCCACGAACGCTGGCACATAGCCTCTTGTCTCGCGGGGCAGATATTCATATATGTCCCAGAACTTGTTGCTGCCGCTTCTCTTTATGGCCTTCAGCACATTGCCGGAACCGCAGTTGTAGGAAGATATCGCGAGGTTCCAGTCTCCGAAAATCCTGTAGGCATCCCGCATGTAGCGGGCAGCTGCATCGGCGGACTTGACGGGGTCGTACCTTTCATCGACGAAAGAATTGATTTTCAGGCCGTAAGAGCGGGCCGTATTGTACATGAACTGCCACATGCCCTTGGCTCCTACACGTGATACGGCCACGGGATTGAGGGCTGATTCAATGATTGCCATGTACTTGAGTTCCTGGGGCATGTCATAGCGGCTCAGCGTCTCCTCGAAAATGGGCATGTAATACTGCGCAAGGCCAAGCATGTGCTGCATTTTCGTAGGCATTTTCTCGCTGTAGAGAATCATGTAGTCACGGACCTTTTCATTGTAGGGAACGGTTACGTATGCATTCATCCTCTTGATTCTGTCAACCAACACGCTGTCTGGCACATTAGAGGTAAAATGCACGGAATCCATATTGTATATTCCCTCGTCCAGGGAGTTGTTGAGCCTGTGGACATACCAGAGGTTGAGAAGGCTGTCCGTGGTTTGGGGAGAATATGCTGAGGAATCGTCCTGTGGCGCGTTGTACATGTCGATAATGTCGTCGGCAATCTCCTTTTCCTCCTGCAGCATTTCCCTGCATTCCTCAAGCAGCAGACGCAGTGAATCTACCTGCCGCGCCAGGGTTATATTCTCTTTCTGCAGCTCTTTCCTGCTCATTCTCCCGGCGGGTTTCTGCGCAAGGCAGGGGAGTGTGGCGATAAGGGCTGCTATAACAAAAGTCAATCTCTTCATATTCAAATCAGAAAGTAAGTCCGAGCCTCAGGCCGAATCCAGTGGCTCCGGCTCCGGAATAATGAAGCCCCGGATTGACGCTCGCATAGGCAGGCGTATCCGTGATGACGGCGGGGGAGACTTTGATCGCAAGGTCGTCGGACAAATCGAAGTCCCTCATGTATGAGAACACATTGGCATCTATCACCTGAATAAGGTAGAAGCCCACCAGGGCCACTATGGAATAGTCCCTGTAACTTCGGAAAATGTCCCTGTAGGACTTGGCGCCTTCGGCACTCATTACATTGAAGTCCGTGCCCTCCTCGGAGGCCGCATTGTACATCATCCTGTAGCGCTTGTAGTTCCTGTCATTCACTATCATGTAGTGAAGAGCGCCGCCCATAAGTCCGTAATAGATAGGTATTTTCCAGTATTCTCCGTTATATGCCTGACCAAGTCCGGGGAGCAGTATGGAATACAGCGTGGCCTTGCCCGCCTGGTGCGGAATATTCCTCTTGTAGTTGTAAACGCCGTCCATGAGGGTCGCCCAATACACCAGTCCCGTGCCCCAGAAGCACCACTGGCTGTACTTGAGATAGTCCTGGTTGCCCTCCATCTTCCATTTGTTGCGGAAATACAGTCCGGCTCCTACAGTTCCCGCCAGACCTCCGTACACTATGGGCAGTTTCCAGTATTGCCTGTTCTGAATCTGCTCGAATCCGAGGAATACGGTCGAACCGGCGAACATTACGCCAATTCGCGAATTCCTCTTGTGGAAGACTCCACCGAAATATTCGCTGAACGTGAACAGCCTGTCCGTGGTGTCCCTTCCGAGGGAATCCACGTCGTCATTGTACTGCTGTGTAAAGGCCTCCTCCTTGAATTGGGCGCGGGAGGACCAGCAGCAGGCTGTCAGCATCAGCGCGGCGGCAATTATGATTCGCCATACTCTCATAGGTTGGAATCCTCCAGGGCTTTGAGGAAACGGGCCATCTCCTGGTCCGAGTCGAACTTTATGGTCATGGTGCCCTTGCCCTCGGGAGAACGGCGAAGGCTTATGCTGTTTTCGAAGAACTTGCCTATATGCTCCAGTATCTTGTAATAATCGTCCGGGAGCTGCTGCTCCTTGGCCGGGGCCTTGGCTCCGGAGGGCTTGGCCAGACGCTTGAGCTTGTCCTCCAACTGCCTGACGCTCAGGTCGTTCTTAATGACCTCGTCGCAGAGTTCTTCCTGAAGGGCCTGGTCGTCAAGACCGAGCAGGACCTTGGCGTGTCCAACGCTCAGGAGCCCTACCTTCAGGTCATGCTGGACCTTGGCGGGCAGTTTCAGAAGACGCAGGTAGTTGGTCACGGAAGCCCTTTTCTTGCCGACCCTCGCGGCCATCTTTTCCTGGGTGAGGTTGCATTCCTCTATCAGCCTCTGGTAACTCATGGCCACCTCTATGGGGTCGAGATTCTCCCTCTGGATATTCTCCACTATGGCCATTTCCAGCATACCCTGGTCGTTGGCATCGCGGATATATGCCGGAATCATGTCCAGACCTGCCATGGAACAGGCCTTGAAACGGCGTTCGCCGCTGATTATCTGGTACTTGCCTGCGGTTTTCTTCCTGACGGTAATGGGCTGGATAAGACCGAAAGTCCGTATGGACCCGGCCAGTTCCTCCAGAGCCTCGCGGTCGAAAGACTGCCTGGGCTGGAAAGGATTGGGCTCTATCATGTCCACGGGAATGCGGATGATGTCCGAGGTATCCTGCGGCTCCTTGCTGCCGAGCACGTCCTTGTTGAGATATCCTACGGGCTTGCGCAGGCTTCCTACGTCACTCTTGTCGCCGAGTATGGCATTGAGCCCCATTCCGAGGCCCCTTTCGTTCTTCTTGCTCATTTGCCGGGATTGTTGCGTTCGAGTACTTCCTTGGCGAGATTCAGGTAATTGGTGGTGCCGTTGCACATCACGTCGTACAGAATGATGGGAACTCCGTGGGAAGGTGCCTCGCTAAGGCGTATGTTCCTCTGTATTATGGTCTTGAACACCATGTCGTCGAATCTTTCGCGTAACTGGGAGACTACCTGCGTGTGCATCCTGGTACGTCCGTCGAACATGGTGATAAGGAATCCTTCTATGTAAAGGTCGGGATTAACGCCCTTCTGGACCAGCCTTATGGTCTGGAGCAGCTTGCCGAGGCCTTCGAGGGCGAAGAACTCGGGCTGTACGGGAATAATCACGGAATCAGCTGCCGTAAGGGAGTTTACGGTGATGAGCCCCAGGGAAGGGGAGCAGTCTATTATGATATAGTCGTAGTCGCCTCGTATGGGCGCGAGGGCGTTCCTCAGCAGGGATTCCCTGTCCGGGGCCTCTATCATTTCGAATTCGGCACCGACCAGATTGATATGGGAAGGTATCATGTGAAGCCTGTCCATCTGGGTCTGCAGCAAGGCATCCCTGACATCCAGCTGGCCGATTATTACCTCATAGAGGGTGCGGCCGCGGTCGTCTTCGGGTGAAAAACTGAGTCCGGAGGTGGTATTGGCCTGAGGGTCCGCGTCAATGACGAGGACCTTCTTTTCGAGAACCGCGAGGGATGCGGCCAGGTTGATGGCCGTAGTGGTTTTGCCCACTCCTCCCTTCTGATTGGCTATGGCTATTACTTTTCCCATTTCAAAACAGCGTCTAAACGTGCAAATTTAGCAATATATTTCCAATTTTCCACAGTTTTGTTCCACACAGCAAAAAATGTTCCACGAAAGGCTACACCGGATCCACGTCAATGCTGAGGCGAATATTGTTTTCGCGGGAGAACTTTTCGACTATGCGGCCTATGGAGGATTTCCTGAGGGCAAGGCTCCTGTCCCTCGGCAGGGTAAGGCGTATCTGCCTGATATACAGGCCCGCTACCTTGTCAACCGCAGGGGCGAACGGGCCCCTGACCTGGGCCGGGGAAGACAGCAGGGAGCAGAGCACACCGGCTTTTTCCTCAAGGGCCTTCTCGTCCTTGTCCCTAAGAGACAGTCCTATGACCCTGGTAAACGGAGGATATCCGAACAGCTTTCGCTCCGAAAGCTGCACTGCGCTGGTGTCCGAGCCTGACTTAAGCGCCTCATACACAGGATGTCCCGGCTGAGCCGTCTGTATGACAAGGGCGCTGTCACCCCCGCGGCGGCCGCTCCTTCCCATAAGCTGCATAAGCGTCTGGAAGGCCTTCTCGTCGGCCCGGAAATCGTCGGTTGCGAGCATTGAATCAGCCTGGATTACGGCCGTAAGGCCAAGGGAGCCGAAGTCGAAACCCTTGGCTATCACCCTTGTACCTATGAGCATGTCAAGCTTTCCGTCACGCAGCGCCTCTACAATCTGAGAGGCCTGAGCAGGGGGAGTGTCGCCTTCAAGACGGCCTATCCTTGCCCCCGGGAACAGAGCCTGCGCCTCTTCTTCTATCTTCTGCGTGCCTGCCCCCAGGGGCCTGAGCGTGCCGCCGCATTTGGCGCAGGAGCCCGTAAACGCCTCGCTGTAACCGCAATAGTGGCATAGAAGGGCAGCCCTGTCCAAGTGGTAACTCAAGGCTACATTGCAATTGGGGCAGTGCGGAATTTCCCCGCATACTGTGCATTGGACGGCGGGGGAGTATGAGCGGCGCTCGCGGAGTATCAGCACCTGCTGCCCTACGGACAGGGTCGATTCAATCCTGCTTATCAGCCTGCGTGAAAAACTGCCTTTCATGCCGTTCTTCCTGAATTCTGCGCGGGTGTCTATGATTTCCACCCTGTCGAGGCCGTTGCCATAGTACTTCTGCCCGAGGTCAACCTTCTCGTATTTGCCCGTTCCGCAATTGTAAAGACTTTCCAGCGAGGGAGTTGCGGAGCCAAGAAGCACCGGGCAGCCATGCATGGCGGCAAGCATTACGGCGCAGTCCCTGCCGTTGTATCTGGGCGAAGGATTGTCCTGTTTATAGGAACTGTCGTGCTCTTCGTCTATGACGACAAGGCCGAGGTCGTGATGGGGAAGGAATATGGAGGAGCGTGTGCCGAACAGCAGATACTGCCCCTGCCGCATGCGGTCCTGGGTCACTCGCCGGGCGGCTGCGGAATCGGAGGAATTGCAGGTCAGAAGAAGACTTGGGAATATGCTTTTTATCCTGTCGGACAATTGCATGCCCATCGCTATTTCAGGTGTCAGATAAAGTACGTTGCGGCCTTTTTCCAGCACTTCCCGGGCGAGGTGCAAGTATATTTCCGTCTTGCCGGCTCCCGCCACGGCGCAGAGCAGGGTGTTCTTGCCTTGGGAAAAAGCCTGCTTTATCTGCGATGCCGCCTTCTGCTGGGCCTGGCTCAGGATGATATCCTCTCCGGAGGGCTCCGGGGGCGCTTCCGGGACATCGAAAGAAGACAGTTTCGCGGAGAGTTCTTCAATTTCTGCTATCAGCCTTTCCTTTACGCTCTCCAGCCTTGCCTTTCCCAGCCTCTCTTTCCGTATGGCTATCCTGTGCTGCAGCCTCTCTATTGCGGCATCCGTCCTGGCCTTAGATGCTTCCTCACGGCGTCTAAGCCGCGCCGAAGCCTTCTCCGCGACCATTCTCTTTTCAGGATATGCGGCGGCGAAGACCTCTCCAACGCTGCACATGTAATAACCGGAGATGAAGCGCCAGAAGTCTATCTGTGAAGCGCTTACGCTTGGAAGGTCCTCTTCCTTGCAGATTATGTCCCTTATGCGCGAGGGCTCTATGGACGACACCCCTTCAGTGCTGCTTACCACGGCATGGTAGGTCTTGGTCCCGAGACCTGCCAGCACCCTGTCTCCCACGGCCAGTTCCATGCCCTGCGGAACACCGTAGAAGGGCTCCCAGCCTAGTTTGAGAGGCAGAATGACCTGTATGAAGCGCTTCGTTTCCATATCCGTTTGCTAATTTACGGATAATATCATTGTCCTCCAAATCTTGGTTGCGGTTTTTTTATTTGGGTGAAATGATGTAATTTTGCAAACTGAAAGAACATCACGGATATGAAAGAACAGATACTGGTCAGAATCACAGGCAAGGACCGTTCCGGTCTTACGGCATCGATAATGCAGATATTGGCTCGATACGATGCCCAGATTCTGGACATCGGACAGGCCGACATACACAGCACTCTCTCGCTTGGCATTCTCATCCGCATGGACGAGGCCAATTCTGGTCAGGTCATGAAGGAACTGTTGTTCAAGGCCACCGAACTCGGGGTCAACATAGGTTTCGAACCTGTCTCCGACGACGAGTACGAGGACTGGGCCGGAAGGCAGGGCAAGAACAGGTACATTCTCACCGTCATCGGCCGCAGCCTCTCCGCCCTGCAGATTCACAAGGCGGCGGAAGTGGTTGCCCAGCAGGGACTTAATATTGATTCCATAAAGAGGCTTACCGGCCGTATGAGCATCATGCATCCCGAGCGCAACGTCAGGGCCTGCATAGAATTTTCGCTTCGAGGCACTCCCGTGGACCGTTCCGCGATGCAGGCCGAGCTTATGAATCTTTCGTCCGAGACGGGCATGGATTTCTCGCTCCAGAAAGATGACATGTACAGGCGCATGCGCCGGCTGATATGCTTCGATATGGATTCTACCTTGATACAGACCGAGTGCATAGACGAACTGGCCGAGAGGGCCGGTGTAGGCGAGCAGGTCAGGGCGATTACCGCAAGCGCCATGCGCGGTGAGATTGACTTCAAGGAGAGTTTCACAAGGAGAGTCTCTTTGCTCAAGGGCCTGGATATCAGCGTGATGCAGGAAATCGCAGAGCATCTGCCCATTACCGAGGGTACGGACAGGCTGATGTCGGTGCTGAAGACATGCGGCTATAAGATTGCAATATTGAGCGGCGGTTTCACCTTCTTCGGAGAGTATCTCCAGAGGCGTTACGGCATAGACTACGTGTATGCCAACGAACTGGAAATAGACGAGAACGGCAAGCTTACGGGCAGGTATGTCGGCGAGGTCGTTGACGGAAGACGCAAGGCGGACCTTCTGAAACTGATTGCACAAAGCGAGAAGGTCAATCTGGCGCAGACCATAGCGGTGGGCGACGGGGCAAACGACCTCCCAATGCTTTCGGAGGCCGGTCTTGGCATTGCGTTCCATGCAAAGCCGAGGGTCGTAGAGAAGGCAGGCCAGTCAATCAATACCCTGGGCCTTGACGGAATTCTGTATTTCCTTGGCTTCAAGGACAGCCATCTGGGCTCTCAGGGAATGATGTAGCTTAGAAGCTGTTTTGTGACATGCTTTGGAAATTATTTTGAAATATATATCTTTGCGTGTTTTGTGAACGTTAATTCTGCGAGATAGAACTATGAGAAGAATCTGCAGGACAATTGTTTATGCTCTTGTATTTTGCTGCGTGGCCCTCAGCTGCGGGACGCAGAAAAGGGTTTCACTCACACCGGCTATAGATAAAATACAACAGCGTGGCAGTCTCCTTGTCGGTACGACGGGGGATTACAGGCCATTAAGTTACAAGGACCCTCAGAGCGGCGGGTACTGGGGGTTCGGGATAGATATAGCCGGCGAAATAGCAGAGGGACTTGGAGTAAGCGTTAGTTATGTACCTACATCATGGCCGACCCTTTCAGCCGATGTCCAAACCCCGGAACTGTTTGACTTTGCCATCGGAGGAATCACTATTACGGATGCGCGGCTGGAGACCATGGACATGTCCGAGGGTTATCTCTGCAACGGTAAGACCATACTTTGCAGAAAGGACGATGCCTCCAAGTACAAGACCCTCGAAGACCTGAATAAGCCACAGGTGAGGGTAATGGTCAATCCGGGCGGGCTCAACGAGAAGTTTGCCAGAGCCAATCTCCCTGATTGTCAGCTGATTGTATATGAAAAGAATGAAGAGATTCCGGTCAAGGTCGCAGAAGGGGAGGCGGACGTGATGATTACGGAAATCACCGAGGCTCCATGGTATGTCCAGAATGACACCCGGCTTGCCGCCCCGCTTCTGGACAAGCCTTTCACCCGCGGGCAAATCGGTGTTCTCATGAGGAAAGGACAGGACGACCTGCTCAAAGAGGTTAACTCGAAGATACGGGAAATGAAATCGAGCGGAAGGCTGAAGGAACTCCACGACAAATATGGCCTGGTTTACGGATATTGATATATATTCTGCATTATGATTTCATTTGCTTGTGACTACACTCAGGGCGCTCATCCCCTGATATTGAAGCGCCTCCAGGTTGGTCCACAACCCGTGAACAGATAGGGGAGTTGGATTCATTAACTTTAGTTCACAGCAAAAGTAGCACTACAACGGTCAGGCCGCCAGGCGACTTCTGCTAAATTGTTGATTTATAGTGAAATTATCGTAAAAACACTTGCATATGTCGGAATAAAAGCTTAAATTTGTAGTGCTACTTAACAC
>JAFVCK010000019.1 GCA_017479265.1 Bacteroidales bacterium
CAAGCGCTCCGGCCACTCCATGGCTGAAAAACTCTGTGCAGAAATTGTTGCTGCATACAACAACGAAGGTGGTGCATTCAAACGTAAAGAGGATATTCACAAGATGGCAGAGGCCAACAAGGCATTCGCCCACTTCCGTTTCTAATCATCCCCATAAAGAATGGCTAAGAGAGACCTTAAATACACCAGGAACATCGGTATCATCGCCCACATCGATGCCGGCAAGACCACCACGTCCGAGCGTATCCTTTATTATACGGGTAAAATCCACAGGATAGGCGAGGTTCACGAAGGTGGCGCGACAATGGACTGGATGGTGCAGGAGCAGGAGAGAGGTATCACCATCACTTCTGCCGCCACCACCGCGTTCTGGCATTACAGGGACGATGTTTACCAGCTGAACCTCATCGATACTCCCGGACACGTCGATTTCACCGTTGAGGTGGAGCGCGCGCTTCGCGTGCTTGACGGGACCGTGGCCACTTTCGATGCGGTAGGTCGCGTACAGCCGCAGTCGGAGACAGTTTGGCGTCAGGCTGACAAGTTCGGAGTGCCGAAGATTGCCTACGTCAACAAGATGGACCGCGTCGGAGCGGACTTCCTTGCCTGTGTCGAGGAGATCAAGACCAAGCTCGGAGCCACCGCCGTTCCCATCTCCCTCCCTATAGGTGCTGAGGACAAGTTCGTCGGCATCGTTGACCTCATCGGCCGCAAGGCCTTCGAGTATGAGGCTGACAATGAGGAACTTGTCAACTTCCACGAGATTCCCGTCCCTGCCGACATGGCGGATGAGGTGGAGCTTTGGAGGGACAAGCTTGTAGAGGCTGCCGCCGAGTGTGACGATGCCCTTATGGAAAAGTACTTCGACGACCCCGACTCCGTCACGGAGGAGGAGATTATCGCAGCCATCCGCAAGGGTACCA
Source organism: Bacteroidales bacterium (assembly GCA_017479265.1). Lineage (GTDB taxonomy): Bacteria > Bacteroidota > Bacteroidia > Bacteroidales > UBA932 > Cryptobacteroides. The sequence goes on from JAFVCK010000019.1 coordinate 924, forward strand.
TCGCGATGAAGATTGTTCCTGCCACTTGTGGCTCTTCTTACAAGGACAAGGGTATCCAGTTCCTTCTGGATTCCGTTGCCCGCTATCTTCCTTCACCTCTGGACATCGCCCACGAAAAGGGTGTCAACAAGTTCACCGGCAAGGAGGAGGATATCGCTCCTGATGCCGCCAAGCCTTTCGTCGGACTGGTGTTCAAGATTGCCACCGACCCCTATGTGGGCCGCCTCGCATACGTGAGGGCTTATCAGGGCAAGCTTGATGCAGGCACATACGTGCTGAACACCCGTTCCGGCAAGAAAGAGCGCGTGGCCCGTCTGTACCAGATGCATTCCAACCATCAGAACCCTATCGAGTTCGTGGAGGCTGGCGACATCTGCGCAGCGGTCGGCTTCAAGGAGCTCCGTACCGGTGATACGATTTGCGCCGAGAGCTTCCCTGTGACTCTTGAGTCCATGGAGTTCCCCGACCCTGTCATCGGTATCGCGGTAGAACCCAAGACCCAGCAGGATCTTGACAAACTGGGCGTGGCTCTCGGCAAGCTTGCCGAGGAGGACCCGACCTTCACCGTCAAGTCCGACGCTGAGACCGGCCAGACCGTTATCAGCGGCATGGGCGAGCTTCACCTGGACATCATCGTGGACCGTCTCCGCAGGGAGTTCGGCATCGAAATCAACCAGGGCGCTCCCCAGGTCAACTACAAGGAGGCTGTCACGGCTTCCGTGCAGTACAGGGAGCTCTTCCGCAAGCAGACCGGCGGCCGCGGCAAGTTCGCGGACATCATTGTCGAAATCGGTCCTGCTGACGAAGGTGTCACGGGCCTGCAGTTCGACAACCAGGTCAAGGGAGGCAACGTGCCCAAGGAGTTCGTTCCCAGCGTACAGAAGGGATTCGAGTCCGCAATGGCCAACGGTGTACTCGCCGGGTATGAGGTTCAGTCCCTGAAGGTTACGCTGCTCGACGGAAGCTACCATCCGGTGGATTCCGACCAGCTTTCCTTCGAGATTGCCGCCCGTCTGGCCTTCCGCCACGCCTGCCCCAAGTGCAAACCGGTCATTCTTGAGCCTATCATGAATCTGGAGGTGGTCACTCCGGAGGAGTATATGGGAGATATCGTCGGCGACCTGAACCGCCGCAGGGGACAGATAAGTGCAATGGATTCTACCGCCAACGGCGCAAGAATCATCAAGGCATTCGTTCCCCTTTCCGAGCAGTTCGGTTATGTCACCGTGCTGAGGACCCTGTCCTCGGGACGTGCCACGAGCACGATGAGCTTCGACCACTATTCCGAAGTCCCCGCGAGCCTCGCGAAGGACATTATCGAGAAGAGCGGTTACCGCCATCTCGGTGACGACGACGTTTAATGAAACTAATAAAAATGTGTAATTGATATGAGTCAGAAAATCAGAATAAAACTCAAATCATTCGATCATATGCTGCTTGACAAGTCAGCAAAGAAGATCGCCGACACAGTGGCTTCTACCGGTGCAAAGGTTTGCGGACCTATTCCGCTTCCTACCCACAAGAAGATTTTCACTGTGAACCGCTCCACCTTCGTCAACAAGAAATCTCGCGAGCAGTTCGAGCTCAGCTCCTACTGCCGTCTTCTGGACATCGACGACAGCAATGCAAAGACAGTCGATGCTCTCATGAAGCTCGAGCTTCCTTCCGGTGTCGAGGTTGAGATCAAAGTGTGAGGCTGAGGCTCATTTTTGAGCCGCCTTTCAAGGATATTTGAAAATTTATCCGTATATTTGCAGCGCAGTTCAGCAAGGCTGCGCTGCACCTTGGTCCCTTAGCTCAGTTGGTTAGAGCATCTGACTCATAATCAGGGGGGCGCAGGATCATGCCCTGCAGGGACCACAAAAAAAGAAGGCTGGATGCCTTCTTTTTTTGTAATCGGTCCCCGCAGGCCATGAATGGCTGCTTCACCCCCTGCACCCCCTCAAGGGGGATTTGCCCCGGAGGGGACCCCGGCAGGGACCACAAAAAGAAGGCTGAATGCCTTCTTTTTTTGCATTCCTAAACAGCTTCTTAATAACCCGCGTGTTTTGAAAAGATTGGAAACTTTTGTACTTTTGCAAAAAGTCATATTGTATGGATGCCAAAGTGCAAGGAATAATCAGTAACTATTTCAAATCCAAGCCTGTAGAAAAAGCTTGGGTGTTCGGTTCTTTCTCCCGTGGAGAAGAGACCCGCGATAGTGACGTGGATATCCTTGTCGTACTTTCTCCCGGTGCCCATATGGGATTGCAGTTTTTCGGAATGATTGTCGATCTGGAACAGCTTCTTGGCCGTTCCGTTGATCTTGTAATCGAGGGCAATCTGCTTCCATTTGCCAGTGAGAGTGCAGAAAGAGACAAAGTATTAGTCTATGAGAGAGCCAGTTAGAGACGCAGGACGATTGGAGCATATCCTTGAAGCCATCAAGAAAGACCTTCCCACGCTTAAAGCACAGGTGGAGTCTTATCTCCAATAAAGGTTTCTATCTTGACTCTCTCGCAAAACAGCTTCTTAATCAATACTTATGGCAAAGTTCGGAAAAATAGAGACGTTGGAGATTATACGCCGCAGCGGCATAGTCCCCGTGTATTACAACGCTGACATTCAGACATGCAAGAATGTCGTCAAGGCTTGCTGGAGCGGCGGCATACGCGCCTTTGAATTCACCAACAGGGGAGACGGAGCCTTCCGCATATTCGAGGCCCTGATTCCGTTCGTGCGCGAAGAATGCCCCGGAATGGCACTCGGAGCAGGTACGATTCTGGATGCTCCCACTGCCGCCATGTATATAGGAGCGGGCGCGGACTTCATTGTATCGCCTTGCACCAGCGCCGAAGTGGCTCGCCTTTGCAACCGTCGCTGCGTTCCTTATTGCCCCGGCTGCGGCACGGTCACGGAGATTGTAAATGCACTGGAACTCGGCTGCGACCTTATCAAGATATTCCCTGCCGGGACCGTCGGAGGCCCTGCTTTCGTGCGCAATGTCCTCGCTCCTCTTCCGAAACTCATGCTTATGGCAACAGGAGCCGTAGAGCCTACCCGGGAGAACCTTTCCGCGTGGGCCGCTTCCGGCGTTACAGCCGTCGGCATGGGCTCGAAGCTGTTCCCAAAGGCGGCCATGGAGCAGGGCGACTGGGCTGCCGTTTCCGCCCTCTGCCGCTCCAGCCTCGAATGGTTCGGCAAAGCTTGAAAACCGGCTACGGGGAGCCGACGAAGGCGAGGGTGGCGATGCTGATGCGTGCGGATTGAGGCGGGATGCCAAGCTCCGTAAAGGCCTCGCGAAGGGCATGGTGGCAGGCATTCAGCGTAGCCCCTGTCGTAAACACATCATCGATAAGCAACACGTTGATACGGCCCTCTGCTGAGCGCTGTAAATAACTGGAAGAGAGTAGTTTGCGAAGCCTCCCCACATTCACCCCGAAAGCCCCGCGCACATTGGCGGCCTTTTGCTCGACGGAGAGCCTGGTCTGGGTGCGGGTGCGGCGCTTTCGCGAGAGTATATGCGTCTCCATGGGCACTCCGAGAGCCCCGGCCACAGCCTTCGCTATCACCTCGGCCTGATTGTATCCCCTCCGCCAGCGGCGAAGAGGATGAAGGGGCACAGGCATCACCACGGTCACATCTCCATACAGCGAGGAGTCGCGCCTTATTTCCTCCCCGAGAAGGGTGCCGAAAAACCGCCCGGCAGCCACGTTACCCTTATACTTTATGCTCTGGGGAATGTTGCGGTAAGAAGAATTGGCATTGTAGAAAAACAGGGCCGCCGCCCTCTCGTAGGGCTCCCTCCATACAGCGCCGAGCGGGGCTTGCACGGCCTCCTCCCAGGCAGTCAAATCCCTCTGAATCATGGCATTGAAACGGTCAGCCATAGCATTGTGCTCCATGCTGAAATGCCATGTACGCGGCAAATCCTCCATGCACGGAAGGCACAGATGCTGCTCCCCGCGAAGCAGGGTCCTGCCGCAGACAAGACACTCGCGCGGCAAAAACAAATCTCCTACAGTCGTCAGAATTGCCCTTGCAGACAGCGGCCCTCTCAGCACGCCATTCCTCCGCAGACATTGATAACCTGCCCGCTCACGTATGACGACAGGTCGCTCGCGAGGAACAGCGCCACATTGGCCACATCCTCCACCGTGCCGCCGCGACGCAGCGGAATGGTCTTGATCCAGGCGGCCCGCACATCCTCAGGCATGGCGGCGGTCATATCGGAAATGATGAAGCCCGGCGCGATGCAATTGGCCCTTATGCCGCGCGGACCCATTTCCTTGGCTATGGACTTGGCCAGACCTATGAGCCCGGCCTTCGAAGCGGAATAGTTGCACTGTCCGGCGTTGCCCGCTTCCCCAACGACGGAAGACATGTTGATGATGCTGCCCCCTCTTTGGCGGGCCATCACCGGCGTCACGGCGTGAATGAAATTGAACGCGGACTTGAGGTTGACGTTCAGCACGGCATCCCACTGGCTCTCTTCCATGCGAAGCATGAGGGTGTCGCGCGTGATGCCGGCATTGTTGACGAGAATGTCTATGCGTCCGAAATCCTCCATGACCCGGGATACGGTGCAATGTGCATCGTCAAAGGACGAAGCATCTGACTGATAAGCCTTTACCTTTACCCCAAGAGCGGCGATTTCGTCCACCGTCTCCTGAGAAACCACCAGATCCGTAAATGCTATGTCCGCTCCCTCGGCGGCATAGCGCAGGGCGATGGCCTTGCCTATCCCCCTCGATGCGCCTGTAATAAGCGCTGTTTTTCCATCTAAAAGTCCCATTCGAACTAAAAATATCTGGAGCCGAATTTAAACAACTTCTTGGCAAATTTAACCTTTATTGGCTATCTTTGCAAATAATTATCAATAGAATTCCGAGATGTCTGAAATAAGAAATGAAGGCCTTTGGGAAAGCGGTGAACTCAAGATAGAATGGGTCCGCCGCCACATGCCCTTGCTGGATGCACTGGACAAAGAATTCCGCCGCACCAGGCCCTTCGAAGGCCTCAAGATAGCCCTCTCCGTCCATCTGGAAGCCAAGACCGCCCACCTTTGCGAAGTGCTCGCCGGCGGAGGTGCCAAGATGTACATAACGGGCAGCAACCCTCTCTCCACCCAGGACGACATAGCCGCCGCGCTTGTGCATCAGGGACTCAACGTCTTTGCCCTGCACGGAGCCACCCGGGAGGAATACGAAAGGGGGATACGCAGCGTGATTGAAGCCGGTCCCAACATAATAATCGACGATGGAGGCGACCTTGTAAACATGATACACACCAATTACAAGGAACTGATACCCAACGTCATAGGCGGATGTGAAGAGACCACCACGGGCATTCTGCGCCTTCGCGCCATGGACCGCGCCGGAGAGCTCAGGTTCCCCATGATGCTGGTCAACGACGCCGCCTGCAAGCACTTCTTCGACAACCGCTACGGCACAGGCCAGTCGGTATGGGACGGCATCAACCGCACCACCAACCTCATCGTGGCCGGCAAGACCGTCGTCGTAGCCGGATACGGATGGTGCGGCAAGGGAGTCGCCATGAGAGCCAAGGGCCAGGGCGCCGACGTAATAGTCACGGAGGTGGACCCGGTCAAGGCCATAGAAGCGGTCATGGACGGATACAGGGTCATGACCATGACACAGGCTGCACCCCAGGGCGACGTGTTCGTCACGGTGACAGGCTGCGAAGGCGTTGTCACCATGGAGCATTTCCGCCTCATGAAAGACGGCGCAATATGCTGTAACGCAGGACATTTCGACGTTGAGGTGGATATGGCGGGCCTGAGGGCCGCGGCCATAAAGGAAAGCCCGGCCAGAAACAACATAACGGCCTATACCCTCCCCGGAGGCAAGGTGATATACGTGCTGGCCGAAGGCCGTCTGGTGAACCTTGCGGCAGGAGACGGCCACCCCGCTGAAATCATGGACATGTCCTTCGCCATCCAGGCCCTGAGCGCCAAATATCTGGTCGCCCACAGGGACAGCCTCCCCGGAATGCTCAACGAAGTACCTGCCGAAATAGACAGGGAAGTGGCCTCCAAACTGCTGGAATACAGAGGAATACAAATAGATAAACTCACTGACGAACAGTACTCATACCTGTACGGAGAACTATGAAACTGATACCTGTATATGCATGGACCAAGACTTCGGTCCATATAGAACATAGCGCGGAGAAATTCAGCAAGCAGCCCTGGGCGCAGGGAGTAATACTGCTTGTATGCGTGGTCATAGCCATGCTGCTGGCCAACCTGCCCTGGACGGCAAAGGCCTATCACGAGATACTGGAAACAAGCCTGGCATTCACCGTGACCACCCCCGCCGGCAACGGAATCACCTTCCCGGCCGACATGACCGTAGAGAAATTCATCAACGACATCCTGATGGTGATATTCTTCTTCACGGTCGGCCTCGAAATCAAGAGGGAAGTGGCTTTCGGCGAGCTGAGCAGCCCCAAGAAGGCCGTCATGCCCATTATCGCCGCCTTCGGCGGAGTGTTGGTCCCGGCCCTGATTTATACCCTCGTCAACCATGGCACCGCAGCCTCCTCGGGATGGGGCATTCCTACGGCAACGGACATAGCCTTCGCCGTCGGCATACTGTCCATCCTGGGCGACAAAGTCCCTGTGTCACTGAAGGTTTTCCTGACGGCCCTGGCCATAGCGGACGACCTCATAGCCATACTGGTGGTGGCCATATTCTACGGCGGCACCATCAACCTCAAGCTCCTGCTGGCGGCCCTGCTGGTCATCATAGTGATAGTCATAATGAACAAGCTCCACGAGAAGAGGCCCATAGCCTATATCATCCCCTCGATAATACTCTGGGTGCTGTTCTACTATGCCGGAATCCATGCCACCATGGCCGGTGTGGTAATGGCCTTCATGATACCCTCCAAGCCCCGCTACACAAGGGAATACTACTACCACAAGCGCGACTTCTATCGCCATAAACTCGAAGAATACGACTCCATCGAAGAGCCCGGAGGCTTCCCCAACGGCCCTCAGAGGCATATTCTCCGCAAGCTCAGCCAGACTTCGCGCAACCTTATCAGCATGAGCTACACCCAGGAACACGCCCTCAGCCCTTGGGTCAACTATGTGATAATGCCTCTCTTCGCCCTGGCCAACGCAGGCGTGGCGATTCCCGACGCTTCCTATTTCAACGTCCTCCATTTCGAGCCCGGAGCGGGCAGCGTCAGCATGGGCATATTCCTGGGCCTGCTGCTCGGAAAGCCCATAGGCATCACCCTGGCGAGTTTCCTCGCCATCAAGACCAAGGTCGGTGCCATGCCTGGCAAGGCCACATGGCCCATGCTGTTTGCCGTAGCCTGCCTTGGCGGTATAGGATTTACAATGTCCATCTTCGTGGATACCCTCTCTTTCGGCGACCAGGCCCCTGACCTGATGATGCGTCTGCGCGATATGGGAAAGGTCGCTGTCCTTATGGGCTCGCTATGTGCCGGAGTGCTCGGCAGCGTGCTTATCACATTGATTAACAAATTACAAACGAAGAAAAATGTTTGACAAGAATGTGTATGTGAGGCGTCGCCGTACCCTCCTTTCTCTGATGAAGGCCGAAGGTTGCAGCGGAATAGTACTTTTCATAGGCAACGTCGAGGCCCCCGCCCAGTACAAGGACAATGCCTATAAATGGCGTCAGGACAGTTCCTGGCTGTATTTCTTCGGTCTGGACGAGCCCCGTTACGCCGCTATCCTGGACCTTGACAGCGGAGCGGAGACCATCTATGCCGACGATGTGGACATAGACGATATAGTGTGGATGGGCCCCCAGCCTTCCATCGCTTCCCTTGCAGAGAGCGCAGGTGTCAGTGCCTCAGCTCCTTACGCGGCCCTTGACAAGGCCGTGGAGGATGCCCGCAAGGCCGGGCGCAGGGTGCATTTCCTGCCCCCTTCCCGCTATTACAACACCATGAAACTCGCCGCACTTACCGGCTGCACCTACGAGCAGGTGGGCACCACCCTTCCCGGCGAAGGCCGCCACGCTTCCGAGGAACTGACCAAGGCCGTGATTTCCATGCGCCTTGTCAAGGAGGACGTGGAAATAGCCGCCATTGACGATGCCTGCGCCCTGGGATACGAGATGCACAGCGTCGCCCGCGACTCCATACGCCTCGGCATAATCGAGCAGGAAATAGTGGGCAAAATGGACGGAGTCACCCTGGCAAAGGGCTGGGGAGTGTCCTTCCCGACCATACTCACGCAGCACGGCGAGACTCTTCATAACCACTTGCACGACAAGGTGATAGAGCCCGGAAAACTGATGGTCATAGATGCCGGCGCGGAGAGCAACCTGCACTATGCTTCCGACTTCACCCGCACCTATCCTACCGGAGGCAGGTTCACTACCCGCCAGAGGGAGGTCTATCAGATAGTATATGACTGCAACGCCCTGGCTTTCAGCCTTACCCGTCCCGGCATTACCTACCGCGACGTGCATATAGCCACGGCCCGCAAGATGCTCGAAGGGCTCAGCGCCCTCGGACTTGTCAGCGGCGACCTCGACGAGATGACGGCCCTCGGAATCGCCGGTCTCTTCCAGCCTCATGGCCTTGGCCACAACATGGGCCTTGACGTGCATGACATGGAGGACCTGGGCGAGAATCTGGTGGGATACGACCCCGACCAGAAGAGAGCGGACCAGCTCGGCCTTGGCAACCTGCGCATGGCAAGAAGGCTGGTCCCCGGCCACGTAATCACCGATGAACCAGGCATTTACTTTATCCCCGCCCTTATCGAAAAATGGAAGAAGGAAGGCAAGGGAGAGGGATTCGTGAACTTCTCCGCCCTGGAGAAATACTATGATTTCGGCGGAATACGCATAGAGGACGACGTGCTGGTCACTCCAGATGGAGCCCGCCGCCTTGGTCCCAAGCGTCTTCCTGCCAGTCCCGACGAAGTCGAGGCCGCAATGGCAAGGTAGGCCATGGAGACCGTCATGATAATACTCGCCATAATCCTCGGCATAGTCGGGATTATAGGCAGCGTGGCTCCCGGCATACCGGGACCGCCGCTGAGTTGGCTCGGCCTGCTGATAATGTACTTTTTCGGCGGAGACCCCATGACGCTGAAATTCCTCTTCATCTGGCTGGGCATAGTCACCCTTGTCACCGTGCTGGACTATGTCGTGCCGGCCTGGTTCACCAAGCTCACCGGAGGCAGCAAATATGCGGGCTGGGGTGCCATGATAGGCCTTTTCGTAGGCATGCTGGTCCCGCCCGTTGGCATCATTCTGGGCTCCATTCTCGGCGCATTCATAGCCGAGTTCTTCTTTGCCGACAACGGTGCCCTGACAGCGTTCAAGTCCTCCATGGGGGCATTCTTCGGCTTCCTGCTCACGACAGGGGTCAAACTGGCCGCCTGCGGAGTTATGCTATACTATATAATTTATTACATATAGTCGAAGGTGTCAGCTTTGCATGATGCACTGTAACGCTCTTATGAAAAAAGCTCTCATATCCTTGTTTGCCGCCTTTCTGTACCTGAGCGCAGGAGCGCAGGAAAACAACCTTTTCATGCCCAGCGTCGATGCCAAGGCCGATTCCATAGCCATAGCCAAGATTCGCGCCCGCATGGACTCGATTCGCCAGTATCGTCCTACGGTGGCCGTCGTGCTCGCCGGCGGAGGTGCCAGAGGCTTTGCCCATATAGGCCTTCTGCGCTATCTCGAGGAGCTCGGCATTCCCGTGGACCTGGTCGGCGGAACTAGCATGGGAGGCCTTGTAGGAGGCTTGTATTCACTTGGTTACAGTGCTTCGGACCTGGATTCGCTCGTGCGCTCTTTCGACTGGGCCACCATGATGTCCGACCGTGTGCCGGGCAATGCCACGAGCTACAGCCGCCGTCAGCTGAGCGAGCGCTACCACCTGCATATACCCTTCCACTACGAGAAGGATGACCTGCTCAATACTGTCAAGAAACAGGTCGCGGTGGAAAGGAGCATGGACGACAGGATGACGGCCACCTCGGAAATATCCAACGAGATTGCGGCCAAGATAGGCCTCGGCATGCCGGACGGAATACTGTTCGGATATAACGTAAGAAACACACTCTCAGGTGTTTCCGTAGGCTATCAGGGAGAGCAGGACTTCGAGCGGCTGCCCGTGCCCTACTACTGCGTGGCTTCCGACCTGTACTCCATGAAGGAGAAGAACTGGACGGAGGGCGACCTCGTGGATGCAATGCGCTCCACCATGGCCATCCCCATATATTTCAGGACGGTGAGAACGGGCGGAATGGTGCTGGTGGACGGCATGTGCCGCAACAATTTCCCCGTTGATGTGGCAAGGGCCATGGGAGCGGACATAGTAATCGGCTCGGAAATGCCCATTATCCGCGAGCTCAGCGACCTCGAGTCCATGCCCGCCCTCATGCTGCAGACCATAATGATGCTGTCTTCGGACGCGGCGGTGCAGGCCCGCAAGTCTTCGGACGTTCTGCTCCAGCACGAGCTCAAGGGATATACTATGCTGTCCTTCGACGCGAAAAGCGTAAACAACATAATATCACAGGGTTACGATGAGGCGAAGGCCCATTCCGCCGAGCTTGGGGCCATAGCCGCGAAGGTCTCGGGCAAAGGCGTTCCCGTCAGGAAAAAGCCAGCCATAGACTTGGGACGTACCAAGGTCAAGGTAGGCGAAGTAATCTTCGAAGGACTGACGGAAAAGGAACAGAAGTGTCTGGTTACCAGCTCCGCCCTGCCTTCTGACGGCATGTACGACAAGGCCGTCGTGGAGAAGGTGCTTGCAATGCTTTACGGCACCCGTGCCTTCCAATCGGTGACATATCGTATGCTCGGCAGCGAAGAGCCATATACCTTGATTTTCGACTGCCTCAAGGGACAGACCAACGAAATATATGCCGGCGTGCATTTCGATACTGAAGAGCTGGCCTATGTCTCGATGGCCGTAGGACTTGGCAACCGCAAGCTGAGCGGCCTGCGTTTCTTGGGAGAACTCAAGGTGGGAAACAACCCCACGCTTATGCTGGAGGGTTCCTACAAGTTCCTGAGCCGCTATGTCCCGACAGTGGGCGTGGCCCTCAAGGGTGCCTACGAGCGTTTCCAGATGTACGACATGGGACAATATGCCAAGATGACCACCGTCAACACCAGGGCAGACTTTTTCGTCGAGGACCCCAACCTGATGTTCGGCAAATTCCGTGTCGGCGTTTCAGCCGAATTCGAGCCTTACGAGAACTATCTGTCCGAGAGTTTGCAATGGAAGGACTGGGATTTCAGAAGCCGCTGGTTCTCTGCTTTCGCCGACTTCAGGCTGGACTTCACCGATGACCGCTATTTCCCCAATAAAGGCGTGAAAGCCAGGTTGTTGGGACGGTATGTATTCGGAGGCTATTCCACTTACATGGAGAATGAAAAAGCCCTGCCGGGAGAGTATTTACAGGGGAAGGTTTCTCCTTACGGGGTGGTGTTCGGCAGCATTTCAGGGGCCATTTCAATGGGCAAGCATTTAACCGTTCTTCCGAGTTTCTATGCCGGATGGTATTCCACCTTTTCAGGCCGCATGAACAGCATCCATCAGGTGATAGCCGGCGGTACGCTGGAGGGCCGATATTTCGATGTCCAGATGCCATTTTTCGGCATCACTTCGGGCTTCCATACCATGATGCAGTTCAGCGCCATGGGCGAGGTGGACTTGAGGTACCGTTTCCTCCGCAAGAACTTCGTCACCGCCAAGGCGGCCTTCCTGCAGGATTCCAATACATTCAAGGGAATGTTCCAGAATATTCTGAATGCCTACGCCTTCGGACTTTCCCTTTCGAGACAGTCCGTTATGGGCCCCATAAGCCTGAACTTCAGCTGGTGCAACAGGACCAGGTTCGGAGTATTCCTGTCTCTCGGAATGGATTTTTAACTGATAACCATGACACCACGCGAATCTGAAATCATTGCTCTGATACACCAGGAGGTCAAGCCTGCACTGGGATGTACGGAGCCTATCGCCGTTGCCTTGGCCGTTGCCAAGGCGGTGGAGATTATTACCGAGAATTGTCCCTGTCTCTGTCCGGAGGGCTGGAGGCTCAGGGCGGCTTTCCATATCGATGTGTCCGTCAGCGGGAACATCCTCAAGAACGGCATGGGGGTGGGCATCCCCGGCACCGGAATGGTGGGACTTCCTATCGCTGCGGCCCTCGGGGCCGTCTGCGGCGATTCTTCGCTGGGGCTGGAGGTGCTGGGCAAACTGTCTCCGATGGCCGTTTCGTGTGCCAGGGAACTGGTTGACAATCATCTGGTCAGGATATCCGTGGCAGATACCGACAGGCTGCTCTATGTCAAGGCTACCGTTTCGGTGGACGGCCGGGCCGAGGCGAGCGCCGAGGTTGATCCCCATGCCTATGCTATCATAGAGGACGACCACGACAGGATAGTGGAGACCAGTTTCGCCGACAAGATTCTGATGAGTTCGGAGTCCGGAGCGGCGGCAGCGGAGAGAAGCACCCGGGATTACGGCCTGACTGTCAAGGAGATATGGGAATTTGCCAATACTGTCGCATTTGAGGACATAGCCTTTATACTGGATGACCGCACCCTCAATCTGGCGCTCGCCCGCGAAGGACTCGACGGGCAGTACGGTCTCAAGGTCGGAAGGGCGATAAGGGAGAACCAGGCCGAGGTCTTCGGCGACGATTTCCTAAGTTATGCCATGGGCATGACAGCTGCGGCTTCGGATGCGCGTATGGCCGGATGCACCCTGCCGGCCATGTCCAACAGCGGCAGCGGCAACCAGGGCATTACCGTCAGCATGCCTGTTATAGCCTATTCCCTGAAGTACGGCATAGATGACGAGCGGCTGGCCAGGGCGTTGATACTTAGCAACTTGGTGGCCATACACATAAAGAGTTTCCTGGGCAAGCTGTCGGCCCTTTGCGGCTGCGTGGTGGCTTCCACGGGTTCGGCCTGCGGCATAGTCTATCTGCAGGGCGGCACTTATGAGCAGGTCTGCTACGCCATAAAGAACATGACGGGGAACATTACCGGAATGGTCTGCGACGGGGCCAAGGTCGGCTGCGCCATGAAGGTCGCTTCGGGTGTGTCCTGCGCCGTTCAGTCGGCAGTGCTGGCCATGCGCGGCACCTGCATTCCTTCGACGGACGGCATAATCGAGGACGACATTGAAAAGACCATACGGAACCTCGGAGCCATAGGTTCTGTGGGAATGAAGGCTACGGACAAGATGATTCTGGACATAATGCTTTGCAAGTAGATGCTGAAGAATATAATATTTGATTTCGGGGCGGTGCTGGTGGATTGGAACCCGCATTACCTTTTCGACCCTTATTTCGGCTCTCGGGAGAAGGCTGACTGGTTTCTCGCAAATATCTGTACCACAGAGTGGAACACCCGCATGGACGGCGGGAAGCCTTTTGCGGAGGGGGTAGCCGAGCTTTCGGCCCTGCATCCCGAGTGGGCTGAGGAAATCTCTCTTTATTGGACTGGCTGGAAGCAGATGATGGGCTCCACCATTCCCGGCATGCCGGAGCTGGTGGCAGAGCTTCGCGCCAAGGGCTATGGCCTTTATGGGCTAACCAACTGGTCTTCAGAGACTTTCTACCAGATAAGGGATAATTATCCCGTGTTCGGCCTGCTGGACGGAATGGTCGTTTCGGGCGACGTGCATCTGCTCAAGCCCTATCCCGAGATTTATCGCGCACTTCTGGACAAATATGCCCTGGACCCTTCCGAGTGCGTGTTCATAGACGACAATCCGGCCAATGTCGCAGGGGCCGAGACCGTGGGCATACGCGGTATCCGTTTTACCGGCGCCGCCGACCTTCGCCGTATCCTGCTGCCTTGAGGCTCATGGGCTCCGGACGGTTCCTGAGCCTGTCGAAGGACAATCATATTACAAAAAAATGACTATATTTGCCCAGTACAACAAAAGATTATGAAAACACTTGCAAAATCAATAAGCCTGCTGCTTCTTGCAGTTCTTCCCCTTGTGGTTTCCGCGCAGGAGCGGCAATTTCCTCGCAGGGATGAAATAGCCAATGTCGAGTCCAACGGCGACATGGTGCTGGAAGTCTTCAACCATCCCGAGAACGGTGAGAACAACTACTATCTTTCCGTGGGTCATCTGGGCATGGGCGACGACGTGGTGCAGGTGCTGTTCGACCCCGTTTGCGAGCTGTTCATACCCCTTGGCAATACGCTTTTGGAGGCGAGGGAGAGCCTTGAGAAGATGAAAGAACTCTACAAGGCGGACCCCGGCACTGTCACCGAAATGCCCGGCTGCCTGTCTTTCGGCGTGCCAGACGGCAACTGGGAGACGGTCAAGGTCACCTACAGGAAGGTTCTGCTGAGCCGTCAGCTGCTGATGAGCCTGGAGCGTCAGGGATATATCCGTGCGACAGTCGTCACCCGAAGCGACCTGGGCTCTCTGATTTTCAGCATGAAGATATATCAGAAACTCCACCCGGGCGAATAGCCGTCCCAGATGTGTAACCAACTATAAATCTTTACCTTATGAGCCCCGAATTAATACAGTCGTTCATGCTTAAGAACGGAGAGTGCTTTGACCTCATGACCATCCCCGAGATTCAGAAAAGGCTTGGTGAACTCGATGACTCCAAGGCTCCCATGCTCATGGGACTGGGCCTTCAGAACCCCACGCTGATTCTCCTGCTTGCAATTCTTTTCGGATGGGAAAGATTCTTCCTCGATGACATCGCCCTCGGCATAGTCAAGGTCATTACCTGCTACGGCTGCGGAATATGGTGGCTGGTTGACATATTCACCGCCAAGAAGCGTACGTACGAGTATAACTACAAGAGATTCAACCAGATGCTGATGTTCTCCAAGTAGCGACAGGATACATACGATGAATACAACTGCAAAGAGGATAGGATACGCCTTCGTGGCCGTCGCCGTCCTCTTTGCCGTTTTTTTATACGCCGCTTTTGACCCCGGGCAAGCCTTCTTTCCGAGGTGTCCTTTCTTCATGGCCACCGGCCTCAAATGCCCAGGCTGCGGCTCCCAAAGGGCTGTCCATCAGTTGCTTAACGGCAATCTTGCCGAGGCGTTCCACTACAACGCCCTTCTCCTGGCCGCCATTCCCATCCTGCTGTTTCTGGCACTTGCATACGCCCTTCGCCGCCGCTCCCCACGGCTGTATGCCATCAGCAATTCATCTGTCCTCGCCTGGGCCCTCCTCGCCCTCATCCTCCTCTGGTGGATTCTCCGCAATCTCCTAGGCTGGTAGCCGTCGTTTTGCCCATGCTTTTGCAAAGAAATATTAAATCTTTTTCATTTTGTAAAAAAAAGTTCATATCTTTGTTTCAAACTTAAAAGGCGAAAAACTTTAAACAATAATTAGCGGTTGCTATTTGTTCACTCCTGATTGAAACGTAGGAAATTTCAATGAATTTGAGGAAAATGAACAAGTCGTAACGCTCGTGCTATGCGGGCGTTGCTTGTTTCCTCAAGGGCATTTCCTACGGCCTCAATCGAACAAGTGACGCTCGTCTCGTTTGCTATCCCCGCAATTCAGACCTGCTCGCAGCCCATATTGTTGATTGGTAGATGCAAATTACAAATCAATATAGCTATGGCTGATAAAACCTATGTACCTGGAGTAGATGGCTCAGGTCCGTCTATCGACAATTCTTCAAGTCAGGATTTCAGTGAAAGAAGAAATCCGATGGCCTCACGGAATGGCGGAGGCACTGTGATTCCGGAAGGAAACGGCTCGGAAGAGCGCTCGCATCAACGTTCTGCCGTTACGACAAAAGACAAGCCTGTTCTCGGTTTCCTGTATTCAGTTTCAAGAAACTCTTTTGGAGAATTCTGGCCTGTATATCTTGGCCCCAACACTATAGGTCGGGGAGGCAATGCTGACATCATACTTAGCGAGGGTACCGTTTCGTCCGAGCACGCTACCATCATTGTCCATCAAGAAGATGATGGCGAAGTGTATGCCGGTATCAAAGACAACGGCTCCACACACGGAGTAAAGGTAAATGGTAAAAGCACCCATTTCGATGTTGTCGGCTGCAAGAACGGTGACATTGTCAAGATAGGCAAAAGTTATGAGCTTCTCTTTATTCTTGTAAACGCTTCCGAACTGGGGCTCAAGCCTGCGGAGAACTTCATTGAAGTAAAACAGGCTTCTTCCAAGCAGGTTGACAAGAGGATAATTACCGGTCCGGCCGGCCCTTCCACGACGTTCAACCACGGCGGTCCGTCATTCCCCAACAATCGTCTTTCCAACCCTTCCAGCGACAGGACTCGCGCCATCGATGGGAATACGGACGTTGAGGGCGGAGGAACAAGGACAAGGTAATACTGCGAGAGGCCAGGTATGATACTTCAAGGAGAAATAGAGAAACAAAGCCACATTTATTACGAGTTTGACCGGTCAAACCGGATTGGTGCCGGCGGTATGGGAACGGTGTATCGCGGCCGCATGGTCGATGAGAGTACCGGAGCATACCGTGAAGTCGCCATAAAGGAGGTGCAGCCTGAAGGTGATGCAGCCACAAGGCAACTGGTACTTGACAGGGCCCGCCGCGAAGCCTCCATCTGCTTCCACAATGACAACATCGTCGAGATGCTCGGGTTCGTGGAGACATCGGAGAAAAAACTCGGCATGGAGAAAACCCGCTATTACATCGTCAGCGAGTTTCTGGACGGGGTGACTTTGGACAAGGTACTGGAGGGAGTATGCACTGATTATCAAGGCAACGAGATTCATTTCGCCAGGGATTTGGCTGACAGATACGGCCACGACAGGGAAGCAACGTCGGAGTATATCATAAAGAATGTACTGTCCGCAATAGTTGCTCTGCATGACAACGGATATCTCCATAGGGACATCGACCCGTCCAACATAATGATAACTTCGGACGGCAAGATCAAGTTGATTGATTTTGGTATCGCCAAGAAGCAGGATGCCTTGACAAGCAGTGACGGCATGCAGTCCGAGGAGGGTTCTTTTGTCGGCAAGGTGGAGTATGCGGCACCTGAACTTGTTTCAGGAAAAGTCTCCATGCAGGACTTCTCGACAGACATCTATGCCATCGGCGTGATGTTCTACAGGTTGTTGACCGGACATCTTCCGTTTGAAGGCAACAGGTTCGACATCATCAAGGCCCAAATGTCGAAGAAACCGGACTTGAGCTCCATCAAGTCCAAAAAATTCAGGGCGATAGTAGGCAAAGCCCTTGCAAAGCAACAGAAACAAAGATATCCGTCTGCCTCTGCAATGAGGGCTGCGCTTGATGGTGGAGAACCCGCCCCTTCCTGGGTGATTTTTGCCGCTGCCGGAGGAGGAGTCCTCGCCATTGTAATCTTGATAATCGCTCTTCTTGGAAAACGAGAACCACCAATTCCCGATTCCGAGGGAAGGATTACCAAAGAATTCAATCTGGACAGCCTTACCAGAGTAACGCAGGTTTGGGAAAACGGAGAACTTGTCAGTTCCGATACGGTACGCAGGCAGCCAATACTGCCAAATTCCATCGATATAACCGAATACCTGTCCAAATCTGCCGAGGAACTGTGGAGCATGCTCGGGGAAGACAACCGCAACCCTGCTGTACTGTATGCGCTTTCGCAATCTTTCGAAGGCAAGAGGGCCCAGGATGACAAGATGGCCAAACAGTTATGGGATAATGACATAATTCCGAATGAACTTGCCAAGTATCTGGATGTGTCGGTGATTTCAGAGCCCGATGCACTCAGTACTACCCGTCTGAGGTACATCTTGCTGTGTATGGCGTACGATAATGCCGGTTCTGTAAGCTGGAAAGATCCGGGATTTGTAGAAGCTCTTGGAAATCAGATTGTTTCGATGAGAGGCAAAGGATACAAACTACCCTCCGGACTTGCCTCCGGAGAATAAAATCTAGGATTACCATGGAAGACGAAGAATTGCCGATCCGATTGTTTGACGACGATCCCAACGTGTATATTTCCGTCTATAACAGAGGATGGAAATGGTATTACTACAACCCGGACAATCCAGCCTTGGGAGAAGGGGCCATGGGCAAGGTGTTCCTTGGCTACGACTATGACAGCAACCAGAGGGTGGCTATCAAACAGCTGTTTGACAAGTACGCCAATGTCAAGTCGGTGCGTGACCGTTCCCGGCTGGAAGCCTCGTTGGCATACAGCCATCCTAATCTGGTGGAGATGCTTGGCAGTTGCATGTATGAGGATGAGGAAGGATTCTGGCATGTCTGGGTGTTGAGCAATTTCGTAGATGGAGTCAACATCGATAAATACGTGAATGGTCTTGGAGAAAATATAGACAGGGTACACGTAGTTACCGCTCTCATAGGCGATGTTCTGAACGCTCTTGATTATCTGCATTCCAAAGGAGTTATCCATAGGGATATCAAGCCGTCCAACATAATGGTTGACAAAGAAGGCAGGGTAAAACTCATGGACCTCGGAATCGCCAGGGTTACAAGTGCCAATTCCTATACTTCCACAGGATTCGTAGGTACCCCTTTGTACGCATCTCCGGAGCAGATAATGAGAGACAAGATGCAGGTCCAGGCAACTCCTGCCAGTGATATTTACTCTCTGGGCATGACGCTCTATGTGCTGATTAACGGCGACCATCCATTCGATGCCGATACCGAGGCCCAGATACTTGTAAATCAGGTGACCAAGAAGCTTCCTGTTGCCAAACCCCTTGAAAAGAAGTATCGCAAACTGATGAATGTCATCTGGAAGGCAACGGACAAGGACCCGGGAAACCGCTATCAGAAAGCCTTGGATTTCAAATATGCCATGGAGAAGGCCCTTGAGCCGGACCCTGTACCTTGGTGGTACTGGCTGCTTGGTGCAGTGGGCTTCGCCCTCATTGTCGCAATTATAACATTGATACTCATATAGAATATGGCCAACGATATAGAATCATTCGGAATTGAGAATTCCCTTTTTCCCAACAATACCGTAAGCTGCATAGGGGGACGCGAGGAAAACCAGGATTCCACAACCATTCTGGAAACCCGGCGAGGCTTGCTTGTGCTTGTATGTGACGGCATGGGCGGCATGGCCGGCGGTGCAACTGCATCTGCTACGGCGGTCAATGTCATTTCCGAGTATGTAAGTCGTCCGGAGAGTGAAGATGACATTGATGATGATAACAGGATGACCCTCATAAAAGCAATATCCGAAGCCAATTCGAGATTGCTTCAGATGGAAGCGGAAGAACCCGCTCTCAGCGGCATGGGAACAACCGTGACAGCATTGCTTATCAACGAAGAAAAGGCTACCGTGGCCTATGTGGGGGACAGCCGCATCTATCAGATACGTCGTGGCCGGAAAGTCTTCAGGACTTTTGACCATTCGATGGTCTTCGAGATGGTCAGGAAAAAGATAATTACCGAAGAGCAGGCCCGGCTGTCCGCCCAGTCCAACATTATCCTGCGCGCCTTGGGCCAGAAACCGGAAATTGAGGTTGATGCCTTTGACCTGCCGTATGACAAGGGCGACCTGTTCCTGCTTTGTTCGGATGGCATCTGGGGAACTCTTCCCGAAAAGGAATTGCTCCGGAGGCTGTCCACCGGCAAGCATCCCAAGGTGTTGACCGAAACTCTTGCAATGAACATACATAATGATGCCATCCGTTCCGGAGGAGGACATGACAACCTCACCGCGGCAATGGTAAGAACTACAAAAGACTCAAAACTTAGAACCAAAATGGAAGATAAAATCAAAATAGCGTTGCTGTCAAGCCTCGTACTGCTTTTGGTTAGCATAACCTGCAACATAGTACTTGGTTATAAACTGAACAAGTCTGCTGCAAAGGTTGTTCAATTGCAGGAACAAATCGACAAAATCCAGAATCCTCAGCAGGAGGCGCAGCCTTCAGATGCGGATGCGGCAAATGAAGAAAACAAAGCCCAATAGATATGAAAAGTTATACAATCGGCAGGGAGGAGAGTTGCAATATCATCGTCTCCGACCCGACACAGATGGTCAGCCGCAACCATGCGACTCTAAACGTTGACGGAAACAAAATGACCATTGTTGACACCAGTTCCAATGGTACGTATATCAATGGCATCCGAATACAATCGGGGACTCCTGTTCCGGTCACCCGCAAGGATGTCGTATCTTTTGCGCAGGTAGCGGAGTTGGATTGGAAAGTTGTTCCTAAGGAAGGAGGCAAAAACGTCTTGGTGATTTTAGGTGTTATCGCGGCTGTATTGCTTGCGGGAGGCGGAGCATGGTATTTCCTTAACCGCGAAAAGCACGAGGATAAAAATAAAACGGGCGAAAATGAGGTTGAGCAGATGTGGAAAGACCTTGGTGTCAAGGTTGATACGCTAAAGTCTGCCGTGCCCGGATTGATAGCCGATATCAAGGCTGCCGGTGACAGCCTGGCTGCAGTTCAGGAACTGCTCGATAACAAGAATACAGCTGCCAAGAAAGATGCGAAAATCGCCGAAAACGTAAAGAAATCCCTTTGGCAGGCTGAAGACAAGTTGAAGAGTGTCAATGCTGAAGAACTGCAAAAATCGCTTGAAAGCGTAATTCAGAGTATAGGAGACAAGTCTGAGGCAACCCGGACGAGGGTGTCTGAACTGGAGAAGAAGGTCGCTGACGGCAAATCCGTTATAGCAGCAGTGAATTCTCTCCTGAATACCGCAAAGGGTGAAATTGCAACTCTTCCGGATCAAAAAGGTAAGGCAAAGCCAAAGCCCGAGCCGAGCAAAGATGCAAAAGAGGAACCAGTAAATAGAGTGATAAACATATAACAAGAATTTGCCATGAGACTTATTTCCATAGGAAAATCCCCTTCCTGCACGATTTGCATACCCAACGAGTATGTGAGTTCATATCATGCTGAAATCGTACTTCTTGACAACGGTGACATATTCTTGACCGACTGCAACAGCAAGAACGGAACTTTTCTCAACGGACAGAGGATAAATCCAAACGTTGAAGTCCCCGTACGCCGTGGTGATAAAATTGAGTTCGATACGGTGGCTCTCAACTGGGGAAGCGTACCTCAGATTCCTGTTCCCGACCCGTCCAAGGTCAAGGGCGTCTATGGCATAGGAAAAAGCCAGAGAAACCGCTATAACCTCAGCGGTGACAGCGTCAGCCGCTATCATGCCACTCTCAAGGAGATGAAAAACGGCAAATGGTTCATTCAAGACCATAGCAAGAACGGAACGTTCATAAACGGGAACAGAATCCCTGCCAACCAGGACGTGCAGATTAAAAAGAGCGACAGCATAGTCTGCGGCAACATTCCTTGTCCCAATCCTGTTCAAGGTTCCGCAGTCCCCGGTTGGGTATGGGCGCTTGTCGGAGGCATGGCGGCTGCCATTCTGCTTGTAATATGTTTGCTTAAAATCTGGCCTGTCGGACACAATACCGACCCGTACAAGGCGACAGTGCTTGTCAGCCAGACTTATAGAATCAAAATCAAATTTGCGGATGACCCCGTAAAGGACCTGCTTGGTATCGACAATTGGTATTTTGCTGGCAATGACAGACCCCTTGCGACCTCATCAAGCGATGCATCGGTACTATATCATACAGGAACGGCATTCTTCATTTCCGAAAACGGACTTCTGCTTACTAATAAACATGTTACCAACTGGATATATGCAGATGAGCATTATACCGGAGGAGCCATGAGCAAGGATATGAAGACTATGGCTGAATTGACTCGTCAATTATACTATGAAGCATTCACGACCAAATACAAACTTACTACTGAGCAGCAGTTAGCCTTCGACCGCTGGCTCAAGTCTCCTTTCTCGCTTGAGATTGATTCTATTGGATTTGGTATCAGGTATTCAGGGAGAACATATTCTTCCACTTCCGAGATGGATTGGGCTCATCTTGTCAAGGAATCTTCCGATAACGAGGCTGATGTCGCTATTATAAGGCTTAATTCAAGAAAGACTCCATCCGAATGTGACTGGTTCGACCTTAAGCGTTCTCTCAAGATTTCCGACCTTAAAAGGGATGCAAACTATTATACTCTTGGTTTCCCTGCCGGAGAGTTGCTCGCTACAGCCCTGAATAAAGATAAATATGAGCCGACATCCGGTATTCTGCATCTTGTACAGTCGCCCTCAAAATATACTCTGTTCTTCATGGGTGACGAATCGATAGGAGGACAGAGCGGCTCGCCTATTTATGACAAGAAGCATCGTCTCTGCGGAGTCCTTTACGGAGGATTCTCCGTCAATAATTCAACAAACGCTTGTCCCATAAGTCACGCTATAAGCCTTGTAGAAGAAGTTATGGAGGACGATGCAACCGAACAATCATTCAAATCAAGCAATGCATATTAGAAAGACAGTTACATCAATCATCCTGACCTGCCTCGCCATCTGCGCAAACGCGCAGGTGGCAAGGTGGGTTATTGCCCCGGAATACACATCGATAGAGCCGATATCTTCCAATATGTTGAGGGTCGGCTTGAACGGTGGTTACGGATTGATAGACTACTCGGGCAACATCATAATTTCACCACAGGCTGAACGGATTACGGACATGGCGGAGGGCATAAGCCTTGTGCTGGCCGGAGAAAGGCTGCTTGGGCTGGTGTTTGAAGATGGGCATTGGGAGAAGATGCAGGCGGAAACATACATAGATCCTGCATACCCATATTTTTCGGACGGTTTGCTGGCGGTCCGCAATGCCGGAGGGAAATGGACCCTGATGGACAGGAACCGCAAGGTGCTGTTCAATCCGAAATATAAATACATAGGAGCATTCGTATGCAACGGAGCCCGGGCAATTTTCAAAAATGGAGCTGCCGTACATATAGACAGGAACGGAACAGTAAAGAAACTCGGCAATGGATTCACTACCAACGAGATGGTGTTTTCATCTTCCTTTACAAGGATGGGTTCCAATATCGGCGCCTTAGTGGTAGATTCAGGTAACAATGTGAGTCTAAGGGATTTGAACGGGGTCCGTTCTAACGTGGACTTCGGCATTTTGACATCCTTTGACAAGAATGCCAGAATAATGAAGACCACCCGATATAGAAGTATCGAGTTTGCTGAGAACTGGCAGATTCTGCGTCTGACAGACAATGCCGGGAAGGTTACAAAGTTCGAAACGACATCCCCCAAGCGCTACGAAGTTGCGGGTACAGGCCTGACCTCGTCGAACCGTGTCGGAGGATACAATGTAATATCCAAGGGCAAGGTGATTCTCCAGCCTCAGTTCGATGCCGCGATTGTCACGCTGTCTCCAACCATGGCTATTGCGGAGATTAACGGAAGAGTGGGAGTGTTGGAAGTTATTCCCGGATACAATCCGGAGATAAACTTCCCTGAGGAGGCCATAGTATTCCGCCACCATGTCCTGGTTGAGGTAATAGGCAATCTGGCCATACCTTCTTCTTTGACATACAGGGACTATTCCGTGAGCATAAGCGGCGGCAACACTACTCTGTTCGAGGGCTCTCCCCGAGGCGGCCAGGCCATTATACCGTTCCTTCCTTCAACCATTTCCGACAGTGGGGAACTTGACTGTGCGGTTGAGATGACAATATCGGGATTGAAATATCCGAAGTCATCAGGGACAATCAGATGGAAGTTTGAAAATGCGTTCTCTGTCTCTGCTCCAGGAAAGGTGAAACTGAATAAGTCCAACACCGCAGCCAGTTTCAGCGTTACCATCAAGAATGATTCAGATGTTGCAAGCGATGAATGTGACATCTTTGTAGATGGAGTGGCCCTCCAGCGCGGGGTAGTATTCGAAGGTGGCGAAAGTAAGAGTTTTACAGTTACCAAGAAGATTGACATTGAGGACCTTGACAGCGTCACCCGTACCATCGGCATACAGGTCCGCGAAACAGGATGTCCTATTTATAAAGCAAGCAGACGAATTACATTTGACAGGTCATTTTAATTAAACGTAATAAAACGAATGAAAACAAAACTCTTATCGGCATTGATTCTATGCTGTCTGACGGCGACAGGATTGAATGCGCAGACTTTTTGGGATGACTCCGAGCCCCAAAGGGCCACCTCCAACAGCGACGAAGGTAAAGTGTGTCTGCGGTTAGGCATCACAGGATGCGCCGTTATGTCGGGACTATCTTCGTCTGTCTATCCGTCTTTTGGCATTCGTCCCGGCATTGGCATAGGAGCAGCCTTTCAGATAAGGTTTCTTTCCAGGGATGAACTGAGTACGGCTCAGACAGGTCTTCTTGCTTTCCAGCCGGAGGTCCGGTTCGATATGGCAGGAGGCAATTCCTCGGAAGGTAAACTTGGACTCTTCTATGTGACCATGCCTCTTATGTTTCAGGTTTATCCGATAAAAGGTCTGTATATTGAAGCAGGTCCTACGCTGGCGCTCAATGTCGGTCATACGCCTTCAAGTGTCCTTGCGGCAGGTTACGAATTCTCTCTGGACCGGATGCGTGCCAATGATATCCAGGTTTCGGCCGGTCTGGGGTATGCTTTCGATAACGGATTGGCTGTAGGAGCAAGGTTCAACAAGGGATTCCAGAGCCTTGCAGGCAATATGCCATGGAAAAACTGGAACCTTCAGATAGGCGTGACATATACCTTCAAGTTAGGTATGAAAAACGTCTCCGGCAAAGAGGACATCTTTTATTAGTAAGAGGACCATGCGATGAGAAACAAATTATTCGGTATCGCCGCCTTGATGATACTGGCCGGCGCTTGCAGCAATCCCTCGGTTGAGGTTAAAAGGAACGTCGAAATATCCATTCGCCTGTCAACAGTACTTTCCG
Organism: Bacteroidales bacterium; assembly: GCA_017479265.1. Classification (GTDB taxonomy): domain Bacteria; phylum Bacteroidota; class Bacteroidia; order Bacteroidales; family UBA932; genus Cryptobacteroides. The sequence continues at coordinate 25,650 of JAFVCK010000019.1, forward strand.
GGTTCGTTCCGTACGCTTCCGATAATCTGGATATGTATAGCGATTCTGACGGTAGCTCAAAGGTCAGAGTGTCATGCTATATGTATGACAAAGAAGGGCATTTGACTGACAGTCATGAACTTATGGCAGATAATTTTTCTGCTGAAATCAATCTGACGGAGACCGTCCCTGATGATTATTCAACTTTTGTTATTCTGGCTTCTTGCATACAAGGGTCGCTTGACAGTCCGATATACGAAGCATATACCATTTCCGGAATTCAGTCTTTGGGAACATTGGAAATTACTCAACAAAGCGAGAAAACCTATAGCTCCTCATTGTCCGTCCTTGGTTATGCTGTCGTTGACTTTGATTCAAGCAATCAATCAGTCAATATTGATGTAAAGCCGGCGACAGCATTGGTATATTTGAATTGGCGCGACATACATTCACATGATAACGACGGGGCATCGGACGGGGAGATTTATGGTTATTATTCCGCCAAAGCAACAGATTACTGGGAAAAGAAAACGTATAACTGGACCATGAGCGTGGAGCCGGGAGCAAGCTCGGACGCTGTCGTTCTGAAAGAATTCGAACCTGCGCTTTTTGATGCCGAATTGTTCTCCGACAAAGGATACAACACCTACAACGGCTCAATCTCAAGCTCGACTCTTACCATTCCGATGAGGCAGAAAACAGGTTTCTCCGATGATGACGGGGACGTGTTGCTCATGGGAGGTACGGCAGATGGTGAATATATCACTTTCGAGGATATCAAGCTTTCAATAGGAGCCGGAACCCTTACAACGGAGAACATGTTCGGCATTACGGTGCCGAATTCGAACAGCGGATGGTATTCGTTGTTCAATCCCGGAGTGGTATATACTAAAACAGGCGGGGCCGGCGGAATAGACAAGTATTATATCATTTATCATAATAACGACAAATTGGATTTGGCTGAAGGACGATTGTCAACGGCAACTTCACTTAGTTCCAATGAAAACAACGCAGGACTCTTGCAACCGGCAGACTATCCGTCATCTACAAAGAATGTTTATACGATGGTCAATTTCCTGCCCGGCACCTTCAATGTGTACGGACGGTCTTACGTCGGGAACACCAATACCGATTATAACAGGATGAGTTTTACCGCTGAAGCCGGTCATCAGTACGTAATAGCCTTCGACTGCAATTCCTTGTCGTTGTATTCTTATGAAGGTGCGCTTGGCTCCAAGGCCGCAGATGATGAATTTATCCCGACAAAACCCGTAAAAACCAGCCTTTTGGTAAAACACCTGATACCGATTGGGAAATAGGTATGTCATAATAGGTTTCGCCTTCCTTCTTGCTGTTTTCGGATGCGAGAAGGAGGTAAACCTTGATGACAGGATAACGATAATCCAGGGTGATTCCGATGCCGCAGACATTGCTAAAATGAATGGATGGATATACAGCCGGATGAAAGATGTATATTTCTGGTCGGACGAGTTGAAAGATTCTTTGGAATATGATTATTCTCTCGCTCCCGACAAGTTTTTTGCGAGTCTCAAGGTTGCTGCGGACAGGTTCTCTTACAGTGAGCCGAACAGTTCATATTCGGGCGGGACAAAGGGCGTCAATCTCAATGATTCCGTCAAGTTGGATAGCATATACAGTATTGGAGGAAAACGCATCGGGTACTTTTATTATACAGGATTCGATACAGAAGCAGACGTGACAGATGTAATTCTCAAGATGAAAGGTGTCGATGAACTGATAATAGATGTGCGTTCCAATCCGGGCGGATATGTCCATACTTGTACATATCTGGCTTCACTTCTGGTGCCAACCTCATGTTTGGGCAAGCTTTTCTACTCGGCATCCTACAATTCAAGACTTGGCGAATTCTATAAATCAACCACAGGGAGTGAACGGACATACACATATCTGCTGGACAATACCCTCGTTCGCAACCGTTCATTGTGCTTGAAGAGGCTCTGGATATTGGCAGGCTCCGGAAGTGCTTCATGCAGTGAGTTGTTAGTCAACAGCTTGCGTCCGTATATGCAGGTCATCGCAATTGGAGAAACCACGGTCGGGAAGGATGTGGGTATGTCACCGCTGGAAAACAGCCGTTGCAAATATAGATTCTGGCCGATCACTTTCAGAAATTACAACGCGCACGGCAACCCCGTTCCTATGACAGGGCTGGTCCCGGACTATCCTGTGGGAGACACTGCACCAGCTATGTTGGGCGACATCCGTGAACCTCTTCTTGCCAAAGCTTTGGAAGAAATAAACAAAATACAAGAATAATGAAAACGCTAAAATTACTCAGTTTGTTGGCATCCGTTCTGATATCCGGAGCCATCTATGCGCAAGACCAGACTATTACCATGAAGGACGGTACAGTCTATGAAGGTTACATCAGCAATCAGGACTACCGTACAGGGAAGGGGCGTATTTCCTATTCCAGGATGACCAGGACCATCCCCGTCAGTGACATCCAGAGTCGTACGGCCGAGCGCAGGAACCTTGATACCTTCTCACCTGCGTGGCAATCATGGGCAGAGGAAAACAACAAGGTGGAATTCGAAGGCAAGGACAAGAAATACCTGTCCATCACCAGGATGGCTATCAAGAACCAGCCGGTCAGAGACTACTATGTCCTGGTCAGCGGTTCCAAGTATTACACGGTTTTTACCATATCTGACGGGGTCGATGATTGCGTAATGTCCGATATCGCGAGCATACGCAAAAAGGAAAGGGAAAACACATTGCTTACAGATGTCGATGACATAGTACAGACTGATGGTTCCACTTTTACCGGTGTTATCCTGGAGCAGATCCCGGGTAAGTCTTTTACCGTTTGGAACAAGGCCGACAAGTCCGTTCACCATATCGATTATGGGGAGGTGCGTTCTATAGGCAAGGCACGTTTCAACAATGACTACAGCATTTGGAAACAGACTCCTTATCTGGACAAAATAACATTGAAGAACCGTACGACAGGCAAGGGTCTCATAGTAGAAAACGGTTTTGGCGAGGATATCAATATTTTGTTCGCCGACAAGGCCGGTGACGGAATGGATGTCCGCCAGTATCATTACGCTGATATCCTTTCGGTCGAGAGGTTTCGCAATCCTGACTTCGAGGCAATATACGACATAGTCCTGGATGAGGGTGAAAGCCGTATTGGCCGTGACAGCGTGCTGGTGTTCGCCGATATAAAGACACTTGAAAGGAAAGATGCCAAACTGTTCTATCTTGACCCCGGTAAGCTCAGTGACATAGCACCTGTAAAGGAGAAGGATATAGTTATCGAGACTAATACTGACGGGATTGCCGATATCTATATTGCGAAGGCCGTGACTATGGCGAAAGTTCCTGTTTCAGTCATTTCGACTGATAAAAAATCTCAGCCGGATTCCAAGGCCAAGAAAAACAAGAAAAAGGGTGCAGAGCCGGAGGAGACTGTTGATTTGCTTACTTATTCGTACCAGACTTTGTTTGAATCGAATGTGGACTATACCTGCGAAACCAGCATCAACGGTACTACGAAAATAACTTTCACATTGCCTGAAGAAGGCGTATGGTTCGTCTTCCTGAGAAAGGTTGGGAAGTGCTGGGTGATATCCTATAAAAAGTAGTTGTCTATGAAAAAACTTATCCTGTTTGTTACTTTCGTCCTCGCATTTGCCGCCGGCATGGACGCGCAGGACATAATCACGAAATACGATGGCTCCGAAATCAAGTCTAAAGTATTGGAAATCAGCGAGACCACTGTTAAATACAAAAAGTGGGAGAACCTCAGCGGCCCGACATACACAATAAAGGTATCGGACATAGTGATGATTCGCTATGAAAATGGCACCAATGAAGTTTTTGCTGGCAAGTCCGAGTCCTCTGGCAATGTCACTACGGATAGCGGTAACAATTCTGCTGACGATTTCTTCTTCAGCAACGACAATACATCCGTGAATAATGTAAACTTAGGTACGTCAGAGTATTTCGCCCTCGACCCGTCGCTTTTGAGAGAGGGGCTAAAATACAAAGATATTAAAGACAATTATAACAAGAAGGATTACAAAAAACTGAGGAACCCGGCATTCGGTACGGGCAGGGCGGCCCTCAATCTGCTTGCCCCTGGAATCGCCCAGTTTACGATGAATGAACCGGGGCTGGGGCTCAGATATCTATTGTTGGGAGAGGGCGGTTTCCTTCTTTGGGGTGTCGGAACTGTTTTAGGTGTAAATTTTGGTGGTGGCGCTTTTGCTGTTATGATGCTCACAGGTTTGACTATGGGTATAACCTTTGAGGTCTTATCCATTACAAATGCCGTCAAAATGGCTAAAGTCAAAAGTCTGTATGCAGACGACATGACCCATTGGAACCAGTCAGGGCCCTCGTATTTCGACTTTGATTTCTCGCTTGTCCCGACCTTGAATGTCGCACCTACGCCAAGCGGAATGCACATAGCCCCCGGACTTGGATTGAGGCTTACATTCTAATTATGATTATCTTAAGATAAATATATGAAAACTATCAGAATAGGCCGAAATAACGATAATGATATCGTGGTTTCCTCGGATCGCGTAAGCCGGTATCACGCAGACATTATTGTTGATGCGGGAAGAGTAACCATCGTGGACCACAGCGCGAATGGAATGCTGGTAAACGGAGTGAGCCTGAACAATTCTTCCTGCATTGTTCAGATAGGTGATCCTGTGTTCCTTCCTGGTTATATCCCATTGGACTGGCAAGCCGTAAAACGCCTGGCACTTTCAGACCTCGGAAATGAGGGAGAGAATAATGTCCGTCCTGTTCCGGTAGGGATTCAGCAGGATGAGGCCCCCGCAATGGGATTTGGCGAGACTCTGGCTTATTTCTTTGACCATTATACTGATTTTTCAGGTCGGGCAAGACGAACGGAGTATTGGTATATGTGCATCTGGTCATTGATATTTTCGCCTTTCTGGTTTATATGGGCGGTAGTTGCTTTTATCCCCATGCTGGCGCTTACGGTAAGAAGATTGCATGACAGCGGCTATTCCGGTCTGTATCTGCTGCTCAATCTGACAGTGGTAGGCAGTTTGGTAGTATTTGTTTTCACCGTATTGGACTCTGAAAGAGGAGCCAACAAATGGGGACAATCTCCTAAATACCCAAACGGTTGAAAATAGTAATCCGATGTCATCCCAATCAAATAACGACAAAGGCTCATCCCGGCCTGCCATCAACACCATTCTTCTCGGCGTTATAGCCATCGGCGTGCTTATCCTGCTGTTCAGGGGCAAGTCCTGCTCTTCCGGCAATGAAACTCCTTCAGTGAAACAGGGAAATGATTCCCAAATAGAGCTGGTGTGTCCGGAATGTTACGGGACCGGAAAAACAGCGTTGGCCGAGGACATAATGGCATCGCAGTATTTCAGTTCGTGTTCGCTGTGCGGTGGAAAGGGAAAAGTCAGCAAGTCACTTTTTGATTGGTGGGTTGGCATGCATCCGTCTTCTGGCGGAGGCGGCAAATCCGTTGGGAGGGGCAAGTCAGGCAATCAACGCGAGTGCTACGACTGCTATGGAAGAGGCAAATGCAATATGTGTGCGGGCCGTGGTCATAGGGAGCATTATAATTCATATTCAGGCGAGTACGTACACTATGACTGTTCCGCATGCAATGGCAGGGGCATCTGCCTTACATGCCATGGACGCGGCTATCTGCGTTGACAGCTGCATCCTCAATGCGAGCCTTCATGCTCTTTAAAAGAATAGGCTATGAGACGTATATTGTTGATGCTCACTTTTTTAGTGCTGGCAGGAGCAGCTATGTTATATAGCTGCTCGCATATTTATGTCTCAGCTGAGCATGATGCGAGCTATTCGAAAGAATTTGCAGATATGCAAGAAAGGCATATCAAAGCTGCAATGAAGCATGGCTCCCCAAAAGCTCCATTTAAATGTATGCCGACTGATTATGAATCCGCTGGTTTAGTAAAAGTCAAATAGTGTTGCCTTTACAAGGTAGCAGAGATGGAATACGGTCAGCCTTTTCTTACTCCTGCGGCAAAAGAGGAATTAGACAGAATTGCAGGCGATTTTCATGAATGCTGCAAGGCCCGGGAATTGCCTTCTGCGAGGCTGATAATCACATCGCTGTTAAGAACTGAGGATGATGTGGGCGCGTTGCAAAAGAGTAACAGTAATGCCGTCAGTCATTCTGCACATATGTATGGCACTACGATGGACATATCCTGGTCGTTCTATCAATGCCCGATAAAAAATGCAGATGGCAACGCCTTCCAGTCTATCTTGGCAGACATCCTTCGGCAATATAGGAAAGAAGGGACCCTGCTGGTGCGATACGAAACATCACAGCGCTGCTTCCATATTACTGTTAACCGATAACGATTTCTCATTCCTATATCAAAACCTGAAAGTGATGAAACGAATTGTAGCAATATTATTGGCGTTGTTCGCTCTGTCCGTGGCTTCTGCCGCTGCCCAGAGCGACTACTACCGCAAGAAAGCGGAAGAATATACTCGCGAGGCCGAATACTACCAGAAGAAGGCGGACGGTTATCGCCGGGAGGCGGAGTATTACCTTAAAAAGGCCGAAGGATATGAACGCGAAGCCTCCTATTACCTCAAGAAAAAAGACACATCCAGAGCCCGTACGCAGCAGAGGTATGCAAAGGAGGCTGCGGACAAGGCGAATACGCAGATGCGTTATGCCAAAGAGGCGGACGACAAGGCTGCAATGTATCTTCGCTGGGCCGCTGATGCTTTGAGACACAATTGAACGGTTGACATTGTGAACAGAATTGCGGTTGACATATTCTGCCCCCCCCCTTATTCAAAGTACTTCTGCCTTAGGGCGGTGACGCGTTCGGGGTAGTTGGTGGTGATGTAGTCGGCGCCGAAAGCTGGTGTTTGTAAACAATGCAGCAACTTCGGATGCTATTCGTAGTTGCTGTCGCGTGATGGATAATGAGAGGTGCTAAAGGTTCATCCCCTACCTGATAGAAGATTATTAGAAACGTCTCGAAGGAGTTCCGACTTTCTTTGTGCCTTTGCATCTTGGACAACGCCCTGTACCATTGCACCTCTTGCACTTTTTATCTCCTCTGCAAGTCGGACATACGGATTTCTTGTCTGAACCGTAGTTATAAACCCAACCCTGTCCGTTGCACCAGTGGCATTTCTTGTCTCCGTTGCAATATCTTTTCGACGCTTCGCCTATGTCTGAAGTATAACATTTCCCTGTTCCAAGACAAGTGGGGCAAGGTTTTTCCTCAGTAAGAGCATGTGCTGATGCCAACAAGCATATAAATGCTATGGACAAAGATGTAAAATATTTGTTAAGTTTCATGGTAAGAAATAATATTTGTAATGTTTACAGTTATTCCACTACCTTCCAGTCGTCGATGCAACGGGTCGCGGTGGAGAAGCGGATGCCGATTTTGAAGAGCTTGCGTTTGTCGCCAGAGAAGCGGCGGGCGTAAGCTTTTTCTTCGATTTGCTGCAGGGCTGCTTCGGCGGTGTCGTTTATC
>JAFVCK010000020.1 GCA_017479265.1 Bacteroidales bacterium
GAGAAGGAAAAAGAGGCAACTGAGGAAACCGCCGAGCAGAAGGCTCCCGCCAAGAAGCTCCGCGCCCGCAAGAACGCCCGTCCTGTCGATGCAGAGGCAGAGGCCGAGGCACCCGCAGAGGATGCACCCAAGGCTGAATAATAACCATTTAGAAAGATAAAGATTATGGCAATCACAGCAGCAGACGTAATGAAATTACGCAAAATGACCAGCGCCGGTATGATGGACTGCAAGAAGGCCCTTACCGAGGCTGACGGTGATTTCGACCGTGCCGTGGAGATTATCCGCGAGAAAGGAAAACTCATTGCAGCCAAGAGGGCTGACCGTGAGACTTCCGAGGGTGCGGTCCTGTGCCGTATCGAAGGTGGCAAGGCTGTTCTCGTATGCCTCGGCTGCGAGACCGACTTTGTGAGCGCAACTCCCGACTTCAAGGGTCTTGCAACAAAGATTGCCGATGCCGCTATCGCTTCTTTCCCTGCCGATATCGAGGCTCTCAAGGCTGTCAAGCTTGGAGACGGATACAGCGTAGAGGAAGAGGTCTCCGCACAGGCAGGCAAGACTGGTGAGAAGCACCTCCTTGCTTACTATGGCACTCTCGAGGCCCCCTTCGTATCCGGCTATGTCCACTTCAATGGTAAACTCGGCGCTATCGTAGCCTTCAACAAGGAGGTTCCCGCTGAGCTTGCAAAGGGTATCGCCATGCAGGTCGCTTCCATGAACCCTGTGTCAGTCAGCGCAGCAGACTGCCCCGAGGAGGTTCTCGCAAACGAGCGCACCGTGGCTATCCAGAAGACCAAGGAAGAGCTTGTGCAGAAGGCTGTTGACGCTGCTCTCAAGAAGGTCGGCATCAACCCTGCACATGTTGACAGCGAAGCTCACATAGAATCCAATACCGCCAAGGGTTGGATTACCGCCGAGCAGGCCGAGCAGGCACGCCAGATAATCAAGACCGTCGGTGAAGAGAAGGCCGCAAGCCTCCCCGCCCAGATGGTCGAGAACATCGCAAACGGCCGTGTTTCCAAGTTCCCCAAGGAGAACACCCTCGAGGAGCAGGAGTACCAGCTCAGCGACAGCAAGGAGACCGTGAAGGCCGCCATCGCCGCAATAGACAAAGAGGCGAAGGTCTGCTCCTTCAAGCGTTTCTCCCTCAGCGACTAATCCCAGCGATTATAAGCACAGGAAGCCGGACACTCGCAGTGCCCGGTTTCTTTTTATCTACACGACAAAAATTTCGGCAACCATTTCAAAACAGCTTCTTATCCGGCAAATAATTTTTCTGCAAAAAAATATCAGAAAACCTTAGGAAAGCACTATCTTTGTGACAACTATGGTCACTTATCCCAATGTCAAGGTAAATCTGGGCCTCAGCGTGCTGCGAAAAAGGCCAGACGGGTATCATGACCTCGAAACGGTATTCCTGCCGTATTCCGGGATTCATGACACCCTCGAAATCATACCCGGCGATGCATGGAGTGAGACTTCGGCATCGCTCTTCGGGCGATATGGCGCTGATGAAATAGCCCAGGCGATAAGTCCGGACGGCAAGGTGATGATTACCATAGCGAAGAAAGGAGGCGTAGGCTGGGACCCTCTGGGCGACCTTACCGTCAAGGCTTACGGCCTTCTTGCAGGGGAGTATAAGCTGCCTCCAGTCAAGATATTCCTCGAGAAGACCTCTCCTGTCGGAGCAGGTCTTGGAGGAGGCTCCGCAGATGCCGCTTTCGCCCTTCGGAGCATATCGGAACTCTTCGGCCTGGGGCTTTCGGATGATATGCTCGCGGCCTACGCGGCGGAGCTTGGAAGCGACTGCGCCTTCTTTGTGTACAACCGCCCCATGCTGGGCGAGGGCAGGGGAGAAATACTATCCGAAGCCGTAGGCCTTCCCGAAGGATATGAACTCAGGGTACTCGTTCCGGGCGGCATATCGGTCTCTACGGCCACCGCCTACAGGGGGATAGTCCCGCGCGGAGAGTACAGCGGCAAAATGCCTCTGAAAGAGGCTCTGGCCCATCCCATTGAAGAATGGAAATACCTGCTGGTCAATGATTTTGAAGACACGGTATTCAAGGCTTTCCCCCAGGTGGAAGCCCTCAAAAGGCAATTGTATAATGACGGTGCCGTCTATGCCTCGCTCTCGGGCAGCGGCGCGGCACTGTATGGAATATATCGGATATGGAAGTGACGATACGCGATTTGGCCGACCTTGAGCGTGCGACCGGAGAATTTATGGACAAGATAGGGGACAGCACCCTTGTCGCATTCTATGCGCCCATGGGTGCGGGCAAGACGACCTTCATCACTGCGCTTTGCAAGCGGCTCGGAGTGAGGGAAGACGCTGTGAGTTCCCCGACTTTCGCCATTGTCAACGAGTACCGCACGGCCGCCCGCGACACTGTATATCATTTTGATTTCTACAGGATTACAAAAGAAGCCGAAGCCCTGGACATAGGCCTTTACGACTATCTTGACAGCGGTTGCCTCTGCCTTATGGAATGGCCCGAAAACATAGAGGAGCTGCTGCCCGAGGAGACCCTCAAGGTGAGCATAACCGTCAATCCGGATTCTTCACGCACACTGCGTTGGTAATATATGGACAGGACATTCAAAGGCCGTAGCGCGAAACAGTCTTACGACTGGTGGCTGGTGGGAATATACCTCCTGCTGGTCACTTTCGGCCTTGTGAATATCTATGCAGCCATACATACGGGCGACAGCCCGGGCATATTTTCTTTGAGCCTTCGAAGCGGAAAGCAGATGATGTGGATACTGACGGCCTTCGGTCTGGCCGGAATCATCATGTTCATGATTCCTCCGAGGTTGTGGGAAAGCGGAGGTATATTGCTGTATATCATAGTTTTCGTACTCCTTGTCGCTGTCATTTTCCTCGGAAAGGAGGTCAAGGGGTCGAGGTCCTGGTTCCAGTTCGGCGACGTGAGTTTCCAGCCTGCTGAAATATCCAAGATTTCCACCTCCCTGATGCTGGCCTTCGTAATGAGCCGGGCCGGTTACAAAATATCCAATATCAAGGACTTCCTGATTACCGCGGCGGTGATAGCTCTGCCTATGCTGGCCATATTGGGAGAGAGCGAGACGGGTTCGGCCCTTGTCTATGTGGGATTCATATTTGTGCTCTACAGGGAGGGCCTTTCGGGATGGTTCATAGCTGTAATCGGTGTTGCGATACTGCTTTTCATATTGACCTTGACGGCCTCGTCGTACACTTCCATCCTTGTGCTGGCCGGTATTGTAAGTTTCTGCAATGCAATGGAAAACGGCAACCTGCTCCGATGGCTTGCCACCTGCGGGGTGTGGCTGCTGGTAATGGCCCTGCTGCCTTCCGCCCTAAGGGCCCTGTCTTCGGCCCTTATCCCGGGCTACGAACTCATTGGCGGGGAGGACCCCTTCGTCTCCCAGGCCGTAGTGCAGTCCTCAAGGTGGGCTTTCCTTCTGAAAATCAAGCCGATGTACATAATGACAGGCACTGCCCTTGCCGCCCTTCCTTATTATGCCGTCAGGGCCTGGAAGGAGAAGAACCGCTTCATGTCCATGTCGCTGCTGGCTTTCCTCGCCGGAGTGGCCCTTGTTTTCTCGACCCAGATTATTTTCAACGACATACTCAAGGACCACCAGCGCAAGCGCATAGAGGTGCTGCTCGGCATGAAGGAGGACCCTTCCGGAGTGGGCTACAACGTGGCTCAGAGCATGATTGCCATAGGCTCCGGCGGCCTCAGCGGCAAGGGCTACCTGCAAGGTACGCAGACTTCGTTCGGCTTCGTGCCGGAGCAGAGCACCGATTTCATTTTCTGTACCGTTGGAGAGGAATGGGGCTTCCTTGGATGCCTCTTCGTCATTCTGCTGTATGTCCTGATGATATGGAGGATAGTCCACGATGCCGAGCACAGCCGGGAGCATTTCACCCGGATATACGGATATTGCGTGGCCTGCTGCCTGTTCATGCACCTTTTCATAAACATAGGAATGACAATAGGGCTTATGCCGGTTATCGGCATACCGCTGCCGCTGATGAGTTACGGAGGCTCTTCGCTATGGGCCTTTACGGTGCTGATATTCATATTCATAGTGCTTGACCACGAAGAACGCAAATACTTTTAGGAATGGAAAAAAACACAAGATTGCTGTCTTTGGATGCCCTGAGAGGCTTTGACATGCTGATGATAATGGGCTTCTGCGCCCTCATTGAGTGTATCTGCCAAGCGGTGCCTGGCGGCACCGAAACGGTCCTGTACTCCAACATGGAGCATGCCGTATGGGACGGATTCACCTTCATGGACACAATCTTCCCGCTGTTCCTGTTCATTGCCGGCGTGGCCTTTCCCTTCTCATGGGCCAAGCAGCAGTCCAAGGGGCTGGGCAAGGGCCGCATGTACAAAAAGATAGCCTTCCGTTTCCTTGCACTCTTTGCCTTCGGACTCATGGTAAACGGCTTTTTCCGTTTGGATTTCGCTTCGCTCAGGGTCTATAGCGTGCTGGGCAGGATAGGATTCGCATGGGCCGTTGCCGCAATAATCTACATGAATTGCTCCCGTCCCGCGAGAATAGTGACTGCCTCCGTGCTGCTTGTAGGATACTGGCTGCTGCTTCGTTTCGTGCCGGCTCCGGACTCTGCAGCCGGGCCTTTCACACAGGAAGGCAACTTGGTGGGCTATGTGGACAGGGTGCTGGGCATAGGTACCTTGTACAGAGGCAATTTCGACCCGGAAGGCCTGCTGAGCAACATCCCCGCCATAGTCACGGCCATGCTGGGAATGTTCACGGGTGAATTTGTGCGCAGCGACGGGCTCGACGGCGGGAAAAAGACTCTTTGGATGTTCGCGGCAGCTGCTATAATGCTGGTCCTTGGATTGTTATGGAGCACTGTTTGCCCTCTGAACAAGAATCTGTGGAGTTCCTCCTTCGTTCTGGTCTGCGGGGCCTATTCGCTTGCCATGTTCGCCCTTTTCTATTGGATTATAGATGTCAAGGGGCTCAAACGCTGGACCAAATTCTTCGTGGTGATAGGCATGAATTCCATTACGGCATACGTGCTTATGCACATAATAGATTTCTACGGCGTGTCGTCTTATTTCCTTGGAGGCGCGGCGGGGTTCATGGGAGCCTGGGGCCCGGTGCTGATTTCAGTGGGCGAGCTGGCTGCGTTCTGGGCCGTTCTGTGGTTCCTGTGGAAGCATAAAGTGTTCCTCAAGGTGTAGTTTTCCTGTACTGGCATCCGAGTACGCCTTTGAGTGTGTTTCGAATGGCTTTCGTGTTGCAAAGCTTACAAAAAATTCTGATATTTGCACCCGATATGATTATTCGTGCAAAAGGCATAGAAAAGAGTTTTGGCAGTCTCAAGGTCCTGAAAGGCATAGACTTCGAGGCGGCCCGGGGCGAAGTGGTCTCCATAATGGGTGCTTCCGGGGCGGGCAAATCCACCCTTCTGCAGATTCTGGGCACCCTTTCGACCCCAGACAAGGGCAGCTTGACCATTGACGGGACGGACGTGTCTTCGCTCAGCGGCAACGCCCTGTCGCGCTTTCGCAACCGCAGCATAGGCTTCGTCTTCCAGTTCCATCATCTGCTTCCGGAATTCACTTCGCTGGAGAATGTCATGATTCCGGCGCTTATCGCAGGCAGGAGCGAGAAGGCGGCAAGAGAAGAGGCTGCGGCGCTGCTGGAGAGCCTCGGCCTGTCGTCCCGCACCTCCCACAAGCCTTCCGAACTCTCGGGAGGGGAGCAGCAGAGGGTGGCCATAGCGAGGGCCCTTGTGAACAAGCCTGCCGTGCTGTTTGCCGACGAGCCTTCGGGCAACCTGGACAGCGTGACCAAGGCCGAGCTTCACCGCCTTTTCTTCGACCTTCGCGACCGCCTGGGCCAGACCATAGTGATAGTCACCCACGACCCTTCCCTGGCGCAGATGTGCGACCGTAGCCTTTTCATGCGTGACGGACAATTTGAAAACAATTAATGCTCAATATGTTGGATTTGTTGTACATAAACTGGAACGTCAGTCCCGAGATATTCCATATAGGTCCCCTTGAGATACGCTGGTATTCCCTTCTTTTCGTATCCGGGTTCATTATCGGCTGGTTCATTGTCCGCTGGTTCTTCCGCAGGGAAGGAGTGCCCGAGAGCCTTCTCGACCCACTTCTTTACACCTTGCTGATATGCACTATCGTGGGTGCTCGTCTTGGCCATTGCCTTTTCTATCAGCCGGACTATTACCTGACCTCATGGGAGGGCTTCCTGGAGATATTCATGCCATGGAAAGGCGGCCTCGCCAGTCACGGAGGCACCATAGCTTTGCTCTTTGGAATGTGGTGGTACACAAATAAATACGGTAAGAAGAACGGTTTCGATTTCCTATGGCTGGTGGACAGGCTGGTGATTCCTATCTGCTTTGCGGCTGCCCTGATAAGGCTGGGCAACCTCTTCAATTCCGAGATTTACGGCGATGTTACGACCCTTCCCTGGGGCTTTGTGTTCGAGCGTAACGGGGAGACGGAGCCCAAGCACCCTACCCAGTTGTATGAAGCCTTGAGTTATACCATCCTGGGATTCGTCCTTCTGTGGATGTATCTTAAGAAGCTTGACAAGCTGAACAGGGGCACCATCTTCGGTCTGTTCTTCACCGTGCTGTTTGGAATGCGTTTCCTCATTGAGTTCATCAAGGAGCCCCAGGTGGGCTTCGAGCAGGACATGGTGCTGAACATGGGACAGCTTCTCAGCATTCCTTTTATCGTGGGCGGTCTTGTTGTCATGATATGGAGCATTCTGAGGGGCAAGCCTTCTGCCATTGACAGACCTGAACCACTCAGGAAGGAGCCTTCCAAGCCGGGGAATGTTCACACCCTTTGACATTAATCGTTTTAAAGCCTACATCTTTGAAAATGTGGGCTTTTCGCTTGCAAAAAGGGGCTTCGTTGGTATAATATTTGATGATTTCGGGCGGGCCAAAACCGCCCTTTGGATACAAGAATGAGACATTTTTACAGTTTGATAGCGGGCGTGTCAGTGATGCTCTGCCCGGTGACCAAGGCTAAAGCGCAATTGAAGGAGGATGTCCCTGCGCCGCCTGCTGACACGGTGACAGTGGTGCTGAGCCTGGACGACGCTCTCCGCATAGCATTGTCGGAGAATATTACCGTCAAGGTGGCGGACATGGAAATCACCCGTTCGGGATATGCCAAGAAAGGCACTTATGCAGCCCTCTTCCCCCAGATAAACGGTACTGGGTCTTACCAGAGGACCATAAAGAAGCAGATTATGTACATGGGAGGAGACGACAGCGGTTCCTCCGGCGGCGGTGGCGGCATGGCTAGCATGTTCACTTCCGTCATGGAGCCTGTCAACTACTATATCCAGGAAATCATCAAGGGCACAGGCCTGGTGATTCCGCCCTATACCCCTCCGACTACAGACGAGACAACCACCACTTCCGCCGAAGGAATAGCCGTGGGCCGCTGGAACACCTGGAACGGCGGTATTACCGCTTCCATGCCGATAATCAACGCCCAGCTCTGGGAGAGCATCAAGCTCGCCGGACAGAACTGCGACCTTGCCGTGGAAAAGGCCCGTTCTTCCCGCATGGAGATGATTTCGCAGGTCAAGCAGGCCTATTACGGCGTGCTGATGGCAAAGGAAGCGTTCTCCGTCTATAAGAGCGTTTATGAGAATGCCGTAGAGAATTTCGCCCAGACCGAGAGGCGCTACAATGTGCAGCGAGCCTCCGAGCTTGAGTATGCAAGGGCCAAGGCTAATGTGGCGAATGCCATTCCGAATGTCTATAATGCCGAGAGTTCCGTCATTCTGTCCCTGCTCCAGCTCAAGGCCGTCATGGGCCTGGACCTGGAAAAGAACATAGATACAGCCGGCAGCCTCCAGGATTATGCCTCCCAGATGGCCTGGGACATAAACGAGGGAGAGCATGCCACCCTGGACTACAACAGCACCACGAGGCAGCTGGAAATCCAGGCCGAGCAGCTCGCAACAACGGTGAGAATGCAGCAGTTCGCATATCTTCCCACCCTGTCGCTGTCCTTCTCGTATTCGATGAACGCGATGACCAACGACTTCAAGTTCTCCCAGTACAAGTGGACCCCGTATTCCTTTGTGGGCGTGAGCCTTAACATTCCCATATTCTCGGGCTTCAAGAGGCTCAACGACGTGCGTCAGGCCAAGGTGCAGAGGGACGAACTGGACCTGCAGCGCATCAACACGGAGCGGCAGCTGAAGATTTCCATACGCCAGTTCCTGAACACCATGGAAACGGGCATGAAGAGTTATGCTTCCGCCCGCGAGGCTGTGGAAATGGCGCAGAAGGCTTATGACATTTCAGAGAAGTCCTACAATGTGGGAAAGAGCACTCTGACCGACCTCAACGACGCACAGCTGGTGCTGACCCAGTCCCGCCTTGCGGAGAACCAGGCCATATACAATTTCCTTGTGGCCAAGACCGGCCTGGAGCAGCTGATAGGACGCGATTTCCTCGACGAAGAGGGCAAAGTTGAACTTGATAAAAGATGAAAACATATATGAAAAAGATTGAATCACTTTCGGCGTTCTGCCTGGCGGCCCTTATAGCGGCTTCATGCGGCAACACAAGCGGCGGCAGCAATGCCGGGGAAACGGCGGCTGCTCCCGTGGCGGAGAAAGTACCTGTAGTAGAAGCATTTACCACCGTATCCCGCAATGTCCCCCAGGAGAGCGTATATACCTCCACCGTGCAGGCTTATGCGGTCAACAACATAGTTTCCCAGTCCGCCGGCAGGATTCGCAAGATAAATGCCGAGGTAGGCGACTATGTGGTCAAGGGACAGGTGCTGGCCGAGATGGACCGCCTGCAGCTTGAGCAGACCCGCCTGCAGCTGAGGAACGACTCCACCGAACTCTCCCGCGTGCGTTCCCTCTTCGCCGAGGGAGGCGTGGCCCAGTCCGATCTGGAGGCCATGGAACTGGCATATACCGTGCGCAAGACCACTTACCAGAATCTTCTGGAGAACACCATACTCCGTTCCCCCATCACGGGCTTCGTGACCGCGAGGAACTATGACGTGGGCGACATGTATGCTATGAGCATGCCCATATTCACGGTGCAGCAGGTGTATCCCGTCAAGCTTCTGGTGGGCGTTTCCGAGAGCGAATTCACCAAGGTCAAGAAGGGCGATTCGGTAAGCCTTACCGTAGATGCCATTCCCGGAAGGACATTCACGGGCAAGGTCAACAGGCTCTATCCTACCATAGACCCCGCCACCCACACCTTCCAGGCTGAAGTGATAGTGACCAACGCCGACAAGGTGCTGCGTCCTGGCATGTACGCCCGCGTCACCGTCACCTTCGGGGTGAACAACAGCGTGATAGTTCCCGACCAGGCGGTGGTCAAGCAGGAGGGTACAGGCCAGAGGTTCATATATGTCCTCAATGAAGACAGCACGGTATCCTATATGCCCGTTACACTGGGCCGCCACCTTGGCAGTGAATATGAAATAGTCTCGGGACTCTCTGTCGGCCAGAGGATAGTGTCCAAGGGACAGTCCAACCTCAAGGATGGTATCAAAGTAGAAGTCAGGTAGTTATGAGTATATACCGCAGTGCAGTCAACAAGCCGGTAACGACCTTCCTGATCTTTCTGGCTTTTGCAATCCTGGGAATATTCTCCCTGACGAGATTGCCCATAGACTACTTCCCGGACGTGGAGTCCAACATCATCATGGTCATGTCCTCGTACCCCGGGGCCAGCGCCGAGGATGTGGAGACCAACCTTACCAAGCTTCTGGAGAACACCCTCAACGGCGTGAGCGACCTCAAGGACCTCAGTTCCCAGTCCCGCGAGAACATTTGCGTGCTCACCCTTGAATTCCAGTACGGAACGGACATAGAGGAGGCCACGAACAATGTCAGGGACAAGCTGGACATGGTCAACAGCCAGCTTCCCGACGGGGCTTCCCTGCCTATGATATTCAAGTTCAGCGCGGACGACATGCCCATCATGATCATGGCGGCGACGGCCACCCAGAGCGTGTCCGCAATGGACAAGATACTGGACGACAAGGTCGCGACTCCGCTGGCCAGGGTCTCGGGAGTGGGTACCATATCCGTCGCCGGAGCCCCCAAGAGGGAAATCCAGGTTTTCTGCGACCCCCACAAGCTGGAGGCGTACGGCCTGTCCATTTCCTCCCTCTCGGGCATCATAGCAGCCGAGAACCGCAACGTTCCGAGCGGCAGTATAGACATTGGCTCCGAGACCTACAGCCTCAGGGTCAAAAAGGAGTTCCAGGACCCTTCCGAACTGCTTGACCTTGTGGTGGGATATTCCGGAGGCAACGTGGTGTATCTCAAGGATATAGCCCGCGTATATGACGGTCTTGAGGAAAAGTCCCAGGAGTCCTATACCAACGGCACCCGAGGCGCCCAGGTCATAATCCAGAAGCAGTCCGGCTCCAATACCGTGCAGGTGGTGCGCAATGTCAAGAAGGCCATGAAGAACATAGAAAAGACCCTGCCTTCCGACATACATTTCACTACCGTGGTGGACAATTCGGAGAATATCATCAACACCATACGTTCCCTCATCGAGACCATCTCCATAACCTTCATCGTGGTTATGCTGGTGGTGTTCATCTTCCTTGGAAGGTGGAGGGGAACGCTCATAGTGGTGATTTCCATTCCTATAGCCCTGTTGGCTTCGCTGATGTACCTGCTGGCCACGGGCAACTCCCTGAACATCATTTCCATGTCCGCCCTTTCCATTGCCATCGGAATGGTGGTGGACGATGCCATAGTGGTGCTGGAGAACATTTCCACGCATCTTGAGAGGGGAGAGAAGCCCAAGGAGGCCGCTGTCCATGGCACTTCCGAGGTGGGTATATCCGTCATCGCTTCCACCCTCACCATGCTCTGCGTGTTCCTGCCGCTGACCATGATCAACGGAATGGCCGGAGTCATGTTCCGCCAGCTGGGATGGATAGTGAGCATAATCATGATAGTTTCCACTACCGCGGCCCTTACACTGGTGCCCATGATGTGCTCCCAGCTGCTGTCCAACAAGCCCAAGACGGGCAAGCTGTACAAGTTGTTTTTCACACCGATAAACCGTTTCCTCGACGCAATATCCTCCGGCTACGGCAAACTCATAGCCTGGTGCATGCAGCACAAGAAGATGGTCGCCGTCGGGGCCTTCCTGATATTCGTCGCCGTGATAGGGCTGCTCGGCCCTGACACCAAGACCGAGTTCTTCCCCCGTGCCGACCAAGGCCGTCTGCAGGCTACTATTGAACTGCCAATAGGAACGGCGCAGGACGTGACCCGCGAGGTTGCCGAGCGCATCTATGAGCGTATCCGTCAGGATGTTCCGGAAATCAAGGTGATGAGCTACCGTTTCGGACAGGCCGACAGCGACAACGCCTTTGCATCCATGCGAAGCAACGGAGCCTACCTTATCACAATGAACATAAACATAGGCAGCATGGAAACGAGGCAGAGGTCCGTATTCGAAATCGCCGACATCATAAGGGAAGACCTGCGTTCCTTCCCCGAACTCAAGAAATACAATGTCTCCGAAGGCCAGGGAATGGGCGGCGCTTCATCCGTCCGCCTGGAGGTTTACGGATATGATTTCGAGACTACGGAAAAAGTAGCCATGGACCTGAGGCAGAAGATGTTCGCCGACCCGGCTTTCACCCAGGTGCTGCTGAGCCGAGACCAGTACACTCCTGAGTATCAGGTGGATTTCGACAGGCAGAAACTGGCTCTCAACGGCCTGAGTTCCACAACGGCGGCAGCCGCCCTGAGCGCCGCGATGAGCGGTTCTGTGGGCTCGTTCTACCGCGAGGACGGAGACGAGTACAACATCCGCGTGCGCTACGCTCCGGAGTTCCGCACCAGCATGGAAGACATAGAGAACATAATGGTCTATAACAGCCTCGGACGCGGAGTCCGCATCAAGGAAATAGGACGCGTGGTAGAGTCCAAGGTGCCTCCGACAATCGAGCGCAAGAACCGTGACCGACTTATCTCCGTGACCGGAATCGTGTCCCGCGACAAGGCCCTCAGCGACGCAGTCGCAGCCACCCGGCGCATAATAGACGAAAGCGACATACCCTCGGATATCACCCCTGTCATAAGCGGTGACTACGAGAACCAGCAGGAGACCTTCGGGCAGATGATACTGCTCATAGCCCTGATGATTATCCTCGTGTACATGGTGATGGCCTCGCAGTTCGAGTCCTTCCTCGGTCCTTTCGTCATAATGTTCTCCATTCCCTTCGCTGCCGTCGGAGTGCTGCTCGGACTGTGGACTTCGGGAACGGCCCTCGGCGTGATGGGCATGATAGGCATAATCATCCTCGTGGGTATAGTGGTGAAGAACGGAATAGTGCTGATAGACTACACGATACTGTGCCAGGAAAGAGGCATGACCGTGAGGGAGTCCTCCGTCACCGCTGCCAAGAGCCGTCTGCGTCCTATCCTCATGACCACCCTGACCACGGTGCTCGGCATGCTGCCCATGGCCATGGGCACGGGCGAGGGCTCCGAACTGTGGAAGTCCCTCGGTATAGTGGTGTGCTGGGGCCTCAGCATTTCGACCCTCATCACCCTCTTCATCATCCCTACCCTTTACTGCGGAATCACTGAACACCGCCAGCGCCGCTCAGAGCGCAAGGCACTTAAAAAGGCATAAGCATGAAAGCGATATTCATAGCATACAATCAGGCTTATAATCAGGAGATTGTAGAACTTCTGGAAAACTGCGGCCAGAGAGGCTATACGGTCTGGGAGGAGATAGGAGGACGCGGAGGCATCAGCGGTGAGCCCCACCTTGGCAGCCATGCATGGCCGACCCAGAACCACGCCGTTCTTTCCGCTGTGCCGGATGAAGTGGTCGGAGAAGTTATGGAAGGACTGCGCCGTAAGGATGAGGCCAACCCCGACCTCGGCCTTCGTGCATGGGTCTGGAATATAGAACAAGCCTATTGATATAGTCCGCAAAAATTCCTATTTTTGCGGATGTAAATAATTAAAACCTATGGTACAAATAGCTACAAATACCAATTTCAAAGATATAACGGCAGGCTCCAAGCCTGTACTCGTTGACTTCTGGGCCGTATGGTGCGGTCCCTGCAGGATGCTTTCCCCCACGGTGGACGACATCGCTGCCGAGTTCCCCGACAAATACACCGTAGTGAAGTGCAATGTGGACGACTGCGAGGACATCGCCTCCGATTTCGGCATCCGCAGCATTCCTACACTCCTGTACATCAAGGACGGAGAGGTAAAGGACCGTACTGTCGGAGTTGTATCCAAGGAAGAGATACTCAGCCGTCTGGACAGCCTCGTCTAGCCTTATGAAAAGAATCCTTTCCATGGCAATCATCTCCTTGGTGCTGATGGTTGCATCTGAGTGCGTATATGCCCAGACCATAGGAACCAACCGGTTCGGAGTTTTCGGAGGTTATGTCTCTTCGAAGACTTCTTCCGCGAGTGATGCATGGACCCCGGGCAACGCCTCGCTCTGGACTGCCGGCCTGGCGTATCAGGTGCAGCTGGAGTACGGTCTTGCCGTCCAGCCGGAGATTTCCTGGACCGCCAAAGGTGCGCAGTTTACCAATTCCCTCGACCAGAAGCTCAATCTCAGCACCGGCTATCTGGAAGGCGGCGTGCAGCTCCAGTGGGGCGCGGACCTGCTTCTGTTCAGGCCCTACGTCCTCGTGGAGCCCTACCTTGGCTATGCGCTTTCCGTCAAGGAACGTCTCGGCGAGTCCGTATGCAAGGACTTCGATACCGCCGGCCTCAAGCGCTTCGAGTGGGGCATGGGGGCTGGCCTCGGAGTAGAGTTCTGGCAGTTGCAGCTTGCATTCAAGTGGTTCTGGAACATAGGCGGCCTTTACAATCCGGACTCCGCTACTGCTGCAACTTCGGTGGGCCTGGCCACGTCCGGCGCACTTGAAAATGCCAAGGCATACAAGGGATTCATGGTTTCACTCTATATCTTCTTAATGTAGTTATGGATATCAAGGCGGTCGCTGAATACGTCGCTCCGCAGATGAGCAGGGTCATGGATCTTGTCCGCAGTTCCCTGGAGAGCGATATCGATTTGCTGAACAAGACCAATGAGGTCATGCTCGGCAGCGGCAAGCGCATCCGTCCCATGCTGTCCATACTGATGGCCCTGGCCATAAGCAAGGGCCTTGTCACGGACGACACCATACGTTTCGCCGCGGCCTCCGAACTGCTGCACAATGCCACACTGCTTCACGACGACGTGGTGGACAACAGTCCTGTCCGCAGGGGAGCCCCCACTGTAATGTCCATTCTCGGCGGCAGTGCCTCGGTGCTTCTGGGGGACTACTGGCTGGTAAAGGCCATGGACCGCATACTGGAGGCCAGGAGCAATTCCGCCCGTGTCATCAGGATTTTCGCAAAGACCCTCTCCGACCTTGCCGAAGGCGAGATGCTCCAGATGCAGAAGGCCTCGGACGGAGACACTTCCGAGTCGGACTACCTCAGGATTATCTACAGCAAGACCGCTTCCCTTTTCGAGGCCTCGGCCCTGTCCGCGGCCATATCGGTGGGTGCTTCCGAGTCCATGCGCAAGGCCGCTTCGGTGTACGCCTGCAATATAGGCACGGCCTTCCAGATAAGGGACGACATGCTGGACTACATGGAGGGCAATTCCACCGGAAAGCCTGCAGGCCAGGACCTTGACGAGCAGAAGATTACATTGCCCCTGCTCGGGGCCATGCGCGGAGACCCTTCCCGCGAGGCCGAAATCCGCGCCTTGGTAAGAGGCATTTCCGACAATCCTTCCGCCAAGGCCTCTGTCATGGAATATGTAAGGACCGGAGGCGGTATGGAATATGCCGCCAAAAAGCTCGAGGGCTATGTCAGCATGGCCATATTCTCCCTGCGGGAATTCCCCGAAGGTCCGGCGCGTGACGCTCTTGAGACCCTTGCACGATATATAGGCGGGAGGGAAGAATGACTTTTTCCGACATCATAGGCAACGAGGGGGTGGTCAGCGCCCTTCGGAATATGGTTGACACAGGCCGTATTCCGCACGCCATGATGCTCTATGAAAACGATGGCTGCGGAGCCATGGCTATAGTCCAGGCTTTTCTGCAGTACCTCGCCTGCACCCGCAGGCATGACGGGGAGCCCTGCGGAGAGTGTCTTCAGTGCCGTCAGGTGTCCAAGGCCATATACGCCGGAGTGCGCTACACCTTCCCCGTGACTTCGGGCACCAAGGTCGGCGGTGCGGTCAAGGACCTTACCTGCGACATGTTTTCTTCCTGGTGGAAGGAACTTCTTGTGGAGAATCCCTATTTCACTGAGTCTGAACTTTCTACGGCCCTGGGGTTCGAGAAAAAATCAGGACTCATAGCAGTCGCCGAGGGCAAGGCCATACTGCAGAAACTCTCCATTGCCTCGGCTACAGACGGTTATAGGACCATAGTCATCTATCTGCCCGAGAAGATGAACGTCCAGACCGCCAACATGCTGCTGAAGGCCATAGAGGAGCCTGCTGAAGGGACCCTGTTCGTGATGGTTACGCACAGCCCCGAGAGCGTGCTCCAGACCATTTCTTCGCGCTGCCAGGCCATAAGGGTGCTGCCGCTGGAGAAGGAGCAGGTGCGCCGCGCTCTCGTGGAGCGTTTTTCCTGCCCTGAGGAAGATGCCTCCATCGCCGCTTCCCTAAGCGGAGGCAGCATAGGCATGGCCCTTAGGTATCTGAGGGGACAGGAAGAAGCCTCGGCGCTTGAAGGTCTTGTAATTCAGATATTTACGTCCCTGCTTGAGCGGGACTTGTACGGCCTTTTGGAAAAGGCCGAGGAGGCCGCGGCACTGGATTCGCGCGAAAGGCAGAAGGCATTCTGCTCGGAGGCGGGAGCCGTGCTGAGGCAGATTTTCATGGTGCAGCAGGGCATGGAGGACCTTGCCATGGTCCCTCCTTCCCAGCGTGCTTTCATTGCGGGAGCGGCCCGGCGCCTTGCCGGGACCTTCCCCCGCAAGGCTATGGACATAGTCTCGCGGGCGGGCGGCATGATTGACCGCAATGTCAACCAGAAAGCCGTGTTCACGAACATGGCGGACAGTTTGTTTATGAGTTTATGAACGAGAACGAAAACATAAAATTCGACTGCAGCAGGGGTTGCACGGTTACGCGCAATGCCTCCGGCGAGCCCGTGTGTACATATCGCAGGGGCTGTTGCAAGCTGGAGGACTACGACTGGCTGGAAGGCGTATCCCAGGAGCAGTTTTCGGATATATTCGAGGTGCGTTTCAAGAACACCCGCAAGGGCTTCTACCGCAACGGCTGCGGCCAGAGCGTGAAGATGGGAGACCTTGTGATAGTCGAGGCCCAGAGCGGCCACGACCTCGGAATAGTGACCCTTGAAGGCCCCGTGGTGGCCAGGCAGATGCAGTGCAAGGGAGTGGACCCCGCTACGACGGAGTTCCGCCGCATATACCGCAAGGCCCGCATCTTCGACATAGAGAAATGGCAGGAAGCCATCGCCCGCGAGCAGGAAACGATGATACGCGCCCGTCAGATTGCGGCCGAACTGGGCCTTGAAATGAAAATAGGCGACGTGGAGTTCCAGGGCGACGGCACCAAGGCCATATTCTACTACATAGCCGACGGCAGGGTGGACTTCCGTCAGCTTATCAAGGTCTTTGCCGAGGAGTTCCGCATCCGTATAGAAATGAAGCAGATAGGCGCACGCCAGGAGGCCGGCCTGATTGGCGGCCTGGGAGTTTGCGGACGCGAGCTTTGCTGCGCCAACTATATCACCAACTTCAAGTCTATCACAACGGCTGCGGCCCGCACCCAGGACCTTTCCCTGAACCCCCAGAAGCTGGCGGGCCAGTGCGGCAAGCTCAAGTGCTGCCTCAACTACGAAGTGGCCACCTACCTGGATGCCCAGTCCCGCCTTCCCAAGGTCAGCGAGCCTCTGGAATTCGAGGACGGACAGGCTTGGCTGGTCAAGACGGACATACTGAGGGAAATCATGTATTTCTCCTACGAGAAGAATTCCCTCGTTGACATATATCCTCTGGAGGCTTCCGAAGTGCGCGAGGTCATCAAGATGAACCGCAATGGCATAAAGCCCGAATCCCTGCGTCTGGAGCCCGAACCCAGTCTGCCTGAGTTCGTTTCGGCCGTTGGCGATGACAGCATCACCCGTTTCGATGCCAAGCTCCGCAGCGGCAAGCGCAAGAAAAACCGCAAGAAAAAGTCCAAGGAGCAATGAACCTGAAGGTCCATATCCTTCTGCCTCTGCTTTTGCTGGCCGCCTGCGTGCGTCCCTCCTCGGATGAGATTTTTGTCAAATGTGCGGACAGGGACGAGCGGGGCAGGTTCTGCTATGTGCTGGATATGGACGACAGCCTGTGCGCATATACGCTGACGCTTTCTGCCCTGTGGGACATTAACGACAGGCAGATGGACCGCCTTCCCGAGGTTAAGCTGGGGGTGAGAATGGTATCTCCCGAAGGCGAGGCCGTGGAGTCCTCCCTCGTGCTTACGGGAGAGGACATAGTACAGCGGGACTTTTTCTCGAAATACATGGAAAAGGACATTACGGAGGACTTCAGGCCCCGGGACCATGGCAAGTGGCAGTTGTATCTTGCCCCCGAGGACGGGACGCGGCTTCCGGAAGGGTTCGGAATCAGACTTAAAAGGAAATGGGACACGGAAAACTGAGAAAATTCGCTGAAAACGAGACATTCAGGTGCCTTGTACAGCCTTCTGCCGAGGATGTGATAGTATCCTCGCAGGGCGGCCTCGTGCTCAAGGACCATCCTCTGAAGGGCAGGTGGAACGAGGTGATGTTCGACGCTCCCAGACCCATAGTGCTCGAACTCGGCTGCGGACGGGGGGAATATACCATAGACCTTTCCCGCCGCATTCCGGGATGCAACTACATAGGGGTGGACATCAAGGGCGCAAGGCTCTGGAAAGGAGCCAAGTACGCCACCCAAAACGCCCTTGGCAACGTGGCCTTCCTGCGCACGAGGATAGAGTTCATAGAGTCCTTTTTCGCCCCCGGCGAAATCTCCAAGATATGGCTCACCTTCTCCGACCCGCAGATGGGCAGCGAGAACAGCCGCCTCACCAGCCCGGTTTTCCTGGAGCGTTACCGCAAGTTCCTCGCTCCGGGAGGAATGGTCTGCCTCAAGACTGACAGCATGTTCCTGCACCAGTATTCCCTGGCCGTGGCAAGGGCCAACTCTCTTGAGGTAAGCGCCTGCAGCGAAGATCTTTACGCTCGCCCGGGAGTAATCCCCGAGCCCGGCCTTTACGACGTGCAGACCTACTATGAGAAAATGTTCCTCCAGATGGGCCTCAAGATAACCTACATGGCTTTCCGACTGGACCACGAGGGGGCTTTCGTGTATCCTGAAGACTTCGACGCGGCCTATTGGAAGGCCCTCGAAGGACCCCGCCGTACCTTTGACCACAACCCCTCATCCTCCAAGGTGCAATGAGCGAAGATTTCCTTACAGGCCCCCCGCCGCCTGCACCCCTTCCCGAGGCAGAAGAAATATCTGTCAGGGACTTGCTTGACTCTTACAGGCGCGGCGATGTGGACCTTGTGTGCGTGCTGGGTCCCACCGCTTCGGGCAAGACCCGCTATGCCGTCGGCCTTTGCAGGGAAATCAATGCCCTTGCGGGAGCTCCCGTCGCCGAAATAATCTCCGCCGATTCCCGCCAGGTATATAAGGGAATGGACATAGGAACGGGCAAGGACCTTGGCGAATACGGAGAGATCCCCTATCACCTCATCGACATAGTCCCCGCCGGCAGCAGGTACAACATCTACGAATACCAGCGCGATTTCGAAGCGGCCTGGGGTGATATCCGCTCCCGTGGTGGAGTGCCCGTACTGTGCGGAGGCTCAGGACTTTACATAGAAGCCGCCACCTGCGGATACATGCTCCCGCAGATACCTCCGGACCCTGAGCTCCGCGCTTCGCTGGAGAGCGAGGACATAGAGGAACTGAGGGAGAAATATGCCGAGATCCGCCCCATTCCTGACCCTTCCGTGATGGCTTCCAAGCGCCGTCTGGTACGCGCCCTGGAAGTGGCTTTCTATGAGAACGAACATCCTTCCCCGCGCAGGCTGGACCTGCCCGGAAAGGTGTTCTACATAGGTACCCTTGTCTCCCGCGAGGAAAGGGTGGCGAGAATAGACAGGAGGCTGGACGAGAGGCTGTCCGAGGGCATGGTGGAAGAGGTCAAGGGCCTGCTGGATAGCGGAATAGATTACAAGGACCTGGTCTATTACGGCCTGGAATACAAGTTTGTCACCCAATATGTCATGGGAGTTCTTTCATACGAGCAGATGCGCACTCTCCTCGCCAATGCCATACATCAGTTCGCCAAGCGGCAGATGACATGGTTCAGGGGCATGGAAAAGGACGGATGCACCATACATTGGGTGAGTGTTTAGAACATTGCAAAACAGCTTAAGGTATGCCTAAAGCAAAGAGCAAGATACAGATTAACAACCGCAGGGCCTCGTTCGACTACGAGTTCCTGGAAACCTATACCGCCGGCATAGTGCTGCAGGGCACCGAAATCAAGTCCATCAGGGCGGGGAAGGCCTCCCTGTCGGATGCCTACTGCTATTTCGACCTGTACGGGCAGCTGTATGTCAAGGGAATGAACATTGCCCAGTACTTCTGGGGCACATGGGGCCAGCACGAGCCTGTTCGTGACCGCAAGCTGCTGCTCACCAAGAGGGAACTCCGCCATCTTCGTCAGGCGGTCAAGGAGAAGGGCCTTACCATAGTGGCGGTGCGGCTGTATGTGGCGGAGAACGGCTATGCCAAGCTGCTGATAGCCTTGGCGAAGGGCAAGAAAGAATATGACAAGCGGCAGACCATAAAGGAAAAGGATATCCGCCGCGAAATGGAAAGAGGATACTAAATACTTGAATATATGAAAGTTGCGGTTGTTGGAGTCACCGGTCTGGTGGGGACCAGAATGACGGAAGTGCTTGCCGAGAGGCATTTCCCCGTTACCGAATTTATACCTGTAGCCTCCGAAAGGTCCATAGGCAAGGAAGTTACCTTCGCAGGCAGACAGTACAAGGTCGTCAGCGCGGATGAAGCTATAGCGCGAAGGCCTGACCTTGCCATATTCTCAGCAGGTGCAGGTCCATCAAGGGAACTGGCTCCCAGGTTTGCAGCTGTGGGCTGCCGCGTGGTGGACAATTCTTCATGCTGGAGGCAGGACCCGACCAAGAAACTGGTGGTCCCCGAAATCAATGCCGGCGTTCTCACAAAGGATGACTATATCATAGCCAACCCCAACTGTTCCACCATACAGATGCTGCTGCCCATAGCCCCTCTTCACCGTAAGTGGGTGATAAAGAGGATAGTAGTCTCTACCTACCAGTCCGTCACGGGCTCAGGCATAAAAGGCGTGCGCCAGCTTGATGCCGAGCGCGAAGGCAAGGCCTGGGGCGAATATCCGGCATATTACAACTATCCCATAGACAAGAACATCATTCCCCATATAGATTCCTTCCTTGAGAACGGATACACCAAGGAGGAGATGAAGATGGTGAACGAGACCCACAAGATTCTGGGCGACGACAGCATAGGGGTGAGCCCCACTACGGCCCGTGTACCGGTGGTCGGAGGACATAGCGAATCCATCAATCTGGAGTTTGCCAAAGACTTCGATATCAGTGATATAAGGGATATATGGGAGCATACTCCCGGGGTGACCCTGTGCGACGACCCGTCAAAGAATATCTATCCCATGCCCCTTTATTCCCTCGGCAAGGACGACGTGTTCGTAGGTAGGCTGCGCCGCGACCCTTCCGTACCTTATGGAATTAATTTCTGGTGCGTTTCCGACAATATCCGCAAGGGTGCCGCAACCAATGCCGTGCAGATTGCCGAGGCGCTTTTGGCAAAAGGCTTGCTATGAAACCACTCTGGCTCATAGTTACCGCCGCAGGCTCTGGTACCCGCATGGGTGCCGCCGTGCCCAAGCAGTTTCTCTTCCTTGAGGGCAAGGCCATACTGCAAAGGACCATAGAGCGCTTTGTGGAGGCCGTGCCCGGAGTGAAGGTCGTGACCGTGCTGCCCAAGGAGCATATTCCCTATTGGAAAAAGTACTGCCTGGAGCGTTCTTTCACCATTCCGCAGGTCATAGTCGCCGGAGGCATAACCCGCTTCCATTCAGTTCGAAACGCCCTCGAAAGGGTACCTGACGGGGCCGTTGTCGCCGTTCACGACGGGGTGCGTCCCTTTGTCTCGGCAGCCCTTGTCCGTAGCATGGCGGAGACCATGCAGTCCTGCCGGGCCCTTGTGCCTGTACTGCCTTCGACGGACACTCTGAAGGCCCTCTCCGCAGGCCCTGACGGAGTGCTCGCTACCATTCCCGGGCGGGTTCTGGACAGGAGCGAAGTTTATGGTGCCCAGACCCCGCAAATGTTTCTCTCAGAGGAGCTTAAGGCCGCGTACTCCCAGGCCTTCGACACCTCTTTCACGGACGACGCTTCGGTCGCCGAGCGCTGCGGGATACCGCTTTCCTGGTGCGAGGGAGAGAGGCTGAACATCAAGATTACCAGGCCGGAGGACCTGCTGCTTGCGCGGGCAATCTTGTCTTTGTGAGATATTTTTGCTATTATTGTGCATAAAAACTGATTTGCTATGAGAATATTGGTGACAGATGACGAAAGGGCCATACGCAATTCGCTCAAGGAAATATTGATGGACGAGGGCTACGAGGTGGATACAGCCGAAGACGGCAAGACCGCCCTGGAACTTGCCGGCAAGGAAAGGTACGATGTCATCTTCTGCGACATCAAGATGCCCGGAATGGAAGGCACCGAGGTGCTGACGACCCTTGCAAAGGAGGGCATAGACTCGCCCGTAGTCATGATTTCCGGCCATGGGGATATCGATACAGCCGTGGATTGCATAAAGAAAGGGGCCTTCGATTTCATACAGAAGCCCCTTGACCTGAACCGTATCCTCATAACCATAAAGAACGCCACCGACAAGGCCAACCTGGTCAAGGACAACAGGATACTCAAGAAAAAGGTGTTCGGCCAGCAAATGGTGGGAGAGTCCGGGGCCATAAAGGCCATCAAGGATATGATAGAAAAGGTGGCTCCTACAGATGCCAGAGTGCTCATAACCGGTGCCAACGGTACGGGCAAGGAATTGGTAGCCAGGAGTTTGCACCAGCAGAGCGAGCGTAATGCCAATCCTTATGTCGAGGTCAACTGCGCCGCCATTCCTTCCGAACTCATAGAAAGCGAATTGTTCGGCCACAAGAAGGGCTCCTTCACATCCGCTGTCAAGGACCACAAGGGCAAGTTCGAGCAGGCCGACGGCGGCACCCTTTTCCTCGATGAAATCGGCGACATGTCCCTTGCGGCCCAGGCCAAGGTGCTGAGGGTGCTGCAGGAGAAGAAGCTCACCCCCGTGGGCGGCGACAAGGACATAGAGGTCAACGTGCGCGTCATCGCGGCCACCAACAAGGACCTCAAGGCCGAGATTGAGAAAGGCGCCTTCCGCGAGGACCTTTACCACCGTCTCAGCGTGATACTCATAAAGGTCCCTACCCTGGACGAGCGCAAGGACGACATTCCTCTGCTGGTGGAGCATTTCACCGGGCAGATATGCGCCGAGAGCGGAAAGCCTCTGCGGGAGTTCGACCCTGAGGCCATAAAGAAGCTCCAGGAGCGTTCCTGGCCGGGCAACATCCGCGAACTACGCAACGTTGTGGAACGCCTGCTGATTCTCGGAGGCAGCCCCGTCACCGCCGCTGATGTTGTCAAATACGTTTAAAGGGATATGTACGGGTTCGTCGGACTGCTGCTTGCCGTGCTGGTCGTCGGGGCTCTCACCCCGGTGCAGACTGCTGTGAATTCGCGCCTGCAGCACGGCCTCGGTTCGCCTCTGGCCGCCTCTCTGGTATCATTCACCGTAGGCACGGCCGTTACGGCCCTCGTATGCCTTTTCGCAGTGGATTCTTTCAGGCTGGTGTCCGCCCCGTGGTATGCCTGGACAGGAGGAATTTTCGGAGTAATTGGAGTGACCCTGTTCATCGTGCTTTTCCCCCGTATAGGAGGCATACAGACAGTGCTGCTACCCATTCTGGGGCAGATAGTTGCGGGCATGCTGACAGACAGTCTCGGGCTTTTCGGCACCGTGCCCATAGCCCTCAGCGTCACCCGTATAGCAGGAGCCCTGGTGGCAATGGCCGGCGTGTTCATGGTGGTGCTGAAACCCTCCGGGGACAAAGGCGCTTCCCTTGACAGGCTGCCCTGGTGGCTGCTCGGATTCCTTGCAGGAGCCTTCATAGCCTTCCAGAGTGCCGCCAACGGCACTCTCGGGCACAGCCTCGGTTCCCCTTTCCTGGCTTCCCTCGTGTCTTTTGTATTCTCGACCCTGATTCTTTGCCTTCTGGTGCTGTTCTCCCGCGAGGACCGCAGCGCAGCAGGCAGGATATTCAAGGTGAAGGTGCCCTGGTGGGCATGGACCGGAGGCCTCATAGGGTCCTGCATAGTGATTGGATATACCGTAGCCGCCCCCGTGCTGGGAGTCGGCTTCATGTCCGTGGTCAGCATACTCGGGCAGCTGGCCGCCAGCACCGCCATAGACCGTTTTGGCCTTCTTTGTGCAAGCAAAGTGAAGGTAACGCCCCTGCAATATGCCGGAATAGCCACGGTGCTTGCCGGCAGCATTTTGATTTATGTATAAACCTATGATATTATGAGAGTTCCTGATATTATCATTGCTATAGACGGCTACTCTTCCACTGGAAAGAGCACTTTCGCCAAGCTCATAGCCGGGGAATTCGGCTTCCTTTATCTGGATTCGGGAGCATTGTACAGGGCCGTCACCCTCTTCGCCCTTGACGAGGGCATGATAGAAGGTACGGACAGCATTGACCTTGAGCGTCTTATCCCCGCCCTGGATGGCCTGCAGATAGATTTCCGCGACGGAAAGACCTGTATAGGGGACAGGGTGGTGGAGGATGAAATAAGGACCCTGAGAGTGTCTTCCTCTGTAAGTCCCATTGCCGCCGTGCCCGAGGTCAGGGCTTTCGTGGACCGTCTTCTCAGGGCTTTCGGTCAGAAGGGACGCATAGTCATGGACGGCCGTGATATAGGCACTACCGTCTTCCCCGACGCGCAGGTCAAGATTTTCATGGTCGCCGATGACAATGTCCGAGCTCAGAGACGCTACGATGAGATGGTATCCAAGGGAGAAACGCCTGATTTCCAAGAGGTTCTGGCCAACCTCAAGGAGCGCGACCGCATTGATTCCACCCGTGAGACCTCTCCTCTGAGGCAGGCTCCGGACGCTTTCGTGATGGACAATTCCGACATGAACCTGCACGAGGAAACGGTCTGGATGAGGGGCTTGCTGCAGGGACGTTTCGGCATACTTGACCCGCGTGAGGCTTAGCGTTGAAATAGACAGCCATTCCGGCTTTTGCGGAGGTGTCATCAGGGCCATCTCCAAGGCGGAGAATTTCCTCTCCGAAGGGGGGAGCGTGCTGTATTCCCTCGGCTCCATAGTCCACAACGAGGCCGAGCTGGGCCGGCTTGAGGGAAGGGGCCTTGTGACAGTGGGGCACGATGACCTTCCACGTCTTCAAGGCAAGGACGTTCTGATCAGGGCCCATGGCGAGCCGCCTCAGACCTACGCGGAAGCCAAGCGTCTGGGTATCAATCTTATAGACTGCACCTGTCCCGTGGTGCTGCAGCTTCAGAAGCATATACGCCGGGCCTACGACGACGGCTCTTCCATAGTCATTTTCGGAAAGGTGGGACACGCCGAGGTGCTGGGTCTTGTGGGCCAGGTGGACGGCGATGCCCTCGTGGTGGAGAACATGGACATGCTGCGGGATGCCCTGTCTGCTGGTATCAAGGGGCTTGGCGGCGTGGTGGACCTGTTCTCCCAGACTACCAAGAGCCCTTCCGAGTACAGGGAAATATGCAATGTGCTGCGCCGGGCCGTGGAGGAGGCCGGAGGTACGCTCAACGTGCATGCGACCATCTGTTCCCAGGTGGCTTCCCGCCATGCACAGCTGGAGAATTTCGCTATCAGCCACGATGTGGTAGTGTTCGTGGCCGGAAAGGATTCTTCCAACGGAAAGGTGCTGTTCGACCTCTGTGCCGGGGCCAATCCGAGGACCTACCGCGTGGGCTCTCCCGAGGATGTGGATTCTGCCATTTTCCGGGACGGGGACAAGGTCGGGGTGTGCGGCGCTACATCCACGCCGAAGTGGCTTTTGGAGGCCGTAGCAGGGAAAATTTTGCATCTTTGCTGACAAATAATTAATTTTGTGCGATTTTTGACAAATTTTAATAACAGAATATATGGCAACAACAGCTGATTTCAAGAACGGACTTTACCTGAATTTCAACGGAAAGCCTTGTTCAATCGTTTGGTTCCAGCATGTAAAGCCCGGCAAAGGCCCCGCTTTCGTAAAGACCAAGCTCCGTAATCTCGAGAACGGTCGTATTCTTGAGAACACTTTTACCGCCGGTGCAAAGATTGAGACCATTACGGTCGAGAGGCGTCCCTACCAGTTCCTTTATGGCGATGAGGACGGATTCAACTTCATGCACGAGGAGACCTATGAGCAGATTTCCCTTCCCAAGGACGTGGTCGAGAATGCAGACCTCATGAAGGAAGGCCAGCATGTGGAGATGATGTTCGTTCCCGAGCCCGAAGAGAGGTGCCTCACCTGCGAACTTCCTACATACGTCACCCTCGAGGTTACCTACGCTGAGCCTGCAGTGAAGGGCAATACCGCTTCTACCAGCGCCCTCAAGGAGGTTACCCTCGAGACCGGTGCCAAGATCATGGTTCCCCTGTTCATACAGCAGGGCGAAAAGATAACCGTCAACACCACCGACCGTTCCTACGGCCAGAGGGTGTAAGAGGTTGTTCTGAGAATTGTTTAAGGAGACCGGCTTGTTTTGGGCCGGTCTCCTTTTTAGTAACATAAAAAAATAACCTGCATCACCATGAACCGCCTCACTCCGTTCGGCCCCTCCCATTGCGAGCAATGGGCCCCTCCCTCTTACGCGGCCGAGGGTGGCCACGGGTTCAGATGATGCAGGTTATTTTTTAACATTTACTTAGCAATAAAACCATCTCAAAGTCTTTGGATTTTGTGAAAGTATCCGTATATTTGCCCCACTCTTTTTTTGTGGATATCGTTCTGTAAGATATATGGGGTGTTGCCTGGCGATGTTTGTTTTTTTGTTTTGCATTAAACCTCCAGGCAACAACCCTTTTCTATAACAGAGTTTCGTAGAGGTCCAGGTTCTCGGTGTCCATTTCCAGCAGTTGGGTCTTTACCTTGTTCTTGATCCAATACACCATGTTGGCTGACATGCCGCCCAGCAGGAATC
>JAFVCK010000021.1 GCA_017479265.1 Bacteroidales bacterium
GAATCGACGCTCTCGAATCTGTTTTTGTTCGGTACTTGCTTGTACTTTCCTTCCAATCTTTTCAATGATCTCTCTTAAAAAATCCCGCCTTTCTTTCAAGCGGGATTGCAAAGGTACGCACTTTTTTTGAAACAGCAAACTTTTTGCGACTTTTTTTTAAAAAATCTACATCAAGTAACTGGTCAAATCGTAGCAGCTGAGCGTATCATACGCAACATCAACGATATACGCATAAATATGCCCCTCCGTCTCCACTACAACGATATCGCCGGAATATATCGAAAGATAAGGGTCCTTGTCAAAATCTATCCTCTCATGCAGTTCCCCGTCCTCGGCATAGAGGGTATGGTCGAAACCGTAGGCGAATTTGGAAGGGTCCGTGACATCGACAAGGGTAAGTTTGGCATAGGCTGCACTTGCGTATGTGAACCACCGCGCACCATAAATGGCAAGATACGACTTGCCGCCATGCTCGAAGACATCCAGGCCGCCATGGCTGACCCCGGCCATTCTCCAGTCGCTGAACGAAGCGGAAGAATCATACATGGTCCAGTCGTAGAGGCCGCGATACAAGGAAGGGTCCTCCCAGTTGGAATAGCACACTGCATCGTAGCGCACGCTGCTCGGGCAATAGCCGAACCAGAAGCCTTCACCGCCGCCTGAACCGGCGAAGAATCCCTTGCTCACGTCCGTTGCCGAAACGCTTATACATCCGCCGCAGCCCATGGAATAGATTCCTGTCTCGAAAGGCTTGGGGTAATACACCCTGACATTGTTCTTTTCGCTGTACGGCACATCTCCTACGCCGCCTTTGACAGGAATGCCGCAGGTCATGCGCCCCGCATTGCTCTGGTCGTTGCTATATGCAATATAGGATATGACACCCTCGCCATACACATCGCCGCGGACCCTGAAATTGCCTGCACCGGTGTTGCTGCCCATGTCCCAGGACTGCTCGCTGAGCATCTCCAGCTTGCCGGAAGAAAGGTCGCGGGTCTTCCAGATAAACATAGGAGCCGCCCAGGTCTTGGAATCTCCGGGATATTTGCCTGCCACCATCACATTGCCCGCATCGTCGCTGCAGATGCTGTGCGGAGTATAGTTGACGGGGTCGCCGCTGCGAGGGTCCGTAGCCTCCATGCGGAGCAGGAAATCATCGATATACGCACCTGTAGAGGCATTTATCACATATATCCTGTCATTGTCGGAGAGGAACAGCTTGCCGTTCTGCCAGGCAAGGCGCATCTCCGTCATGGTGGTACCCAGAGAAGTATGGGTACGGGTCCAGACCACGGGCACATTGTCCCTGGTGCGAGGTGAAGTCACATCGTCAGGCACAGTCACCACAGCAAGTTCTCCGGTATTGCGGTCGAATTCCAGAATAGGCATAAACACCACATTGTCAGGCATTTGGTCAGCCTTGTAAGCATATTGGTAATCCCCCTCGAAGACATTGTCGTCATTGTACCCGTCGCCAAGAATCAGTTCGGAGTTGCTGACACCGGAAAGCAGCACGCAGCTCTGTCCGTCGCCCCCGAATACATTGCCCGATAGAGTGACACTGTTTCCGCTGCCCTCAAGAACTATATTGGGGCCCGAACCGGAAAAGCCCAGATTTCTGACGGAAAGTCTTGATTCCTTGACGGTTATCACTCCTTCCAAAACAGAAAGCGGACTGCCTTCCAGTGACAGCGAGCCTTCAAGGGCAACAGACTTGCCTTCAACACTTACATTCCCCTCGAAAACGCCCTCGCGAAGAATCACCGCAGAGCCTTCGGAGGCTGCTGCAAGCGCCTCGGCCACAGTATCGAAGCCACGCCTGCCGTCAAGGATTACGGGATATTCCTCAAGACTGCGTCCGGGGTCTGCGGAAGGGGTGATGGGCTCGTCGGAAGGAGCCACGGGACCGGCCGAAGGCTCGACTGAAGGCTCAAGCGAAGGGTCCGAAGAAGGTGTCCGCTCCACCGGCTTCTGGCAGGCAAAAAGAGCCAATGCCGCAAAAATATATAATGCTCTGTGTTTCATTTCTTTGAGTACTTGGTTGAAGAATCCTTATACCAATATTTGCCGGTGCCCGCGGAAGGGGTATATACCGTGCCAAGGCCGCTGTTGCCTGTGCAATACATCATCTCCAGCCTGGTCTGGGCGCTCAGGTCCAGGGAAGTCAGGGCGTTGTCCGAGATACGCAGGCCGCGAAGGTTGGTGTTGGCAGACAAGTCTATGGAAGTCAATGAGTTGTCATAGCAATACAGATTGGTCAGGGCCTTATTGGAAGAAAGGTTGAGAGCGGTGAGGTTGTTGCTGTAGCAATAAAGCGACATAAGGGACGAACAGCCGGACACGTCTATGCTTGTAAGCGAATTCATCCCTGCCCCTATCACCTCCAGGGAAGTCAGCGAGGAAGCATCGAGGGAGGTCAGCAGATTGTTCCAGCACTCAAGATAGCGAAGCGAGCCAAGACCGGAAATCTTGAGCGAACGCATGCCGTTCTTGTCGCAGGAAAGGCTCTGCAGAGATTTGGCCGCGGTGGCATCGAGCGACTCGAGGGCATTGCCGGAGCAGTAAAGGCTGCGAAGAGAGGCACATCCGGACAAATCCAGGGTTCTCAGCTCGTTATAGCAGCAGTTGAGCACCTCCAGACCGGCAGGAAGCTCAAGCGCATGGATATTGTTGCCATAGCAATAGAGTTCCTTGACCCCCTCGGGAACGGGCACGCCGGTCAGTTCATTGCTGTATATGGCCAGATACTCAAGACTCTTACAGAAAGTGGGCACAAGGGCCGTCAGGCGGTTCTCGCCGCAGTCCAGGGAACGCAGGCTGGCAAGGCCGCCGAGGCTGAGGGCGGAAATAAGGTTGTGCGAACAATCCAGGACCTCCAGCGAAGAAGGCAGGGACAGCACCTTGGAAATATTATTGTTGGATATGTTCAACTCCTTGAGGGAAAGGCATTTGCCAAGGTCAACCGACTCAAGCAGATTGAACCTTGCATCCAGTTTCTCAAGATTGCGGAGCTCCTCCAAGCCGTCCAGCGAGGTGAAATTGAGGCCTGTCATACTGCCGTCAGAGCCCCATTTCCATAGCACCATTTCGCGAATAAGGTCAGCCTCGGTGGACATCACCACGCCGTCTCCATCGGCATCGGCGTTGGCCAGCAGCCAGGCCATAAGCTTCTCATTGTCAAGGCTCAAGGCATAAGGCTCGGCGGGCTCTTCGGAGGCGGGCACGTCTGCCGAAGGGTCTTCGGACTCTGGAATGTCCGCGGACGGGTCGTCAGAAACTGGGTCGACGGAAACAGGTGCCTCGGCCGAAGGGTCTTCGCTGACAGAAGGCTCCTTTGTGGAAGGAACGCAGGCCCACAGGCAGGCCGCAAGGGCCATAATCACACAGGTCTTTCTCATAGCAGTTCCTCCAGATAAGGTTTGACAACCTGCTCTATCATCTCGTAGCCTTTGTCGTAAGGGTGTACGGCATCCGGAGTAATCCAGGTCTCCAGACCGCCTGCCTTGGTGACAAGGGCAGGATAGAGGTCTATCCAGGTATAGCCCCTCTCCAGGCATTTCTGCATGAGAAGGGAATTGACGGTGCGTATGTCGTCGGCCGGATTGAGGGAAAGGTTCCACGAGAACTTGTCCACGGGAAGTATGCTGATTACGGCAACCTTGGCTCCTGCGGCGGTGGACATCTCGGCCATGTGCATTATGTTCGCCACGACCTCCTCGAAGGATACGTAACCTCCGTTGCGGGCTATGTCATTGGCCCCGGCCAGAATCACCACGACCTTCGGATTAAAGGAGATTACATCCTTTTCGAAACGGGCTATCATCTGCGCGGTGGTATTGCCGCCGACGCCCTTTCCGAGCCATGAATTGGGAGCAAAGAACGAGTTCTGGTGATATGTCCACCAAAGTTCAGTAATCGAATCGCCCATGAAGACGACAGAGTAGGCCGACGATAGCGGAGCAGCCCGGAGCAGCAGAAGCGTCGCCAGCGCAAAAGACAAAAATTTTTTCATATCCCTAAGCTTACAGCCGCAAATATAAGGTATTTCGCCTAAAAAAATATTATCTTTGCACCGAAATATGGGCTCAAAAGCATCGCTGATACAGATATTCGGGGTATTCTCCAAGATAGGCGCTTTCACAATCGGAGGCGGCTATGCCATGATACCCCTGATCCAGGACGAGATGACAAGGCGCGGATGGCTCTCCGAAGAGGAACTGCCTGACATAATAGCGCTCGCACAGTCGGCCCCGGGGGTGCTGGCGGTAAATGTCTCCATATTCGCAGGATACCGCCTGAGGGGCTTCAAGGGCAGCATCGCCGCCACCATAGGCACCGTCCTGCCCTCCTTCGTCACCATACTGCTCATCGCCATGTTCATGTCGAGTTTCAAGGACAACCCGATAGTGAACCGCATATTCAGCGGCATACGCCCCGTAGTGGTGTCCCTGATTGCCGTGCCCATGATCAACATGGCGAGAAAGAACAACAGGACCTGGTGGGCCTGGGCCATTTGCATTGCCACCCTTCTGGCCGTCACGCTGCTTAAGGTATCGCCTATATATATACTTCTGGTGCTGATAGTTATATCGGCCGCGTTCTACACCTTGAAAGAGAAGAAATGGAAACGGCAATGATATTCCTCCAACTGTTTGGGACCTTCTTCATGATAGGGATGTTCACCTTCGGAGGAGGTTACGCCATGCTGTCCCTTATTCAGACCCAGGTCGTGGTGGAGCATGCCTGGCTGACCGAAAGCACTTTCACGGACATAGTGGCCATTTCGCAGATGACC
>JAFVCK010000022.1 GCA_017479265.1 Bacteroidales bacterium
AATGAACGCCCGGAAGGGAAAGAAGTAAAATCGCTTTAACGTTGACCCGCTCGGCCAGGACTTTTTATGGGTCAATCAGAAAAAATTATCACGGGTCACAGGCCGCGCGCCTTAGGGGGTCTCACACGCGCGACTTTTCCACCGAGGCCGTGAAACGGTTTTCAACGGGAGAAGAGTCGGCTCAGGCGGTTGCGAAGGCTTGTGGGATTAATAAGGCATCCTTCTGTGCTTACTTGCGCAGCCATCATCCGGATCTGATTGAGAACCGGCAGAAAGTACGATCCCGTCAATTGGCGGAAATAAACCAACTGCGCAAAAAAGCTGATGAGAGTGCCCGTGCCGAGTATGAATTGGAAAAAGCGCTGCATAAAAAATATGAAATTGCCGCAGACGAAATAATGACTTCCAGGGAATCAATAGAAACGATTGCCGCCAAATATCTTGAAAATGAGGTCCGAAGACCTTGAAAAGGCCCTTCACATAATGCGCTTATTTTCAAATAGTTACAAAAACGAAAGTGCGCAAAAAAAGGACAAAACTTTCGTTTTGTCCTCGTTAGTAGCGGGGGCAGGACTCGAACCTGCGACCTCCGGGTTATGAGCCCGACGAGCTACCAACTGCTCTACCCCGCGGTATTGGATTGCAAAGTTAGCAATAATTTTTAATTCTGCAAAAAGTTTTTGATATTTTTTACATCCTCCCTGTCGAACTGACGCTGGTCTCCGGTCGCCAGGTTTTTGATATTCACCATGTTGGATGACATTTCATCCGACCCCACGATAGAGATGAAAGGTATGCCCTGACGGCCGGCATAGTCAAACTGCTTCTTGAGCTTGCCCGTGTCGGGATAAATTTCGCAGGAAATGCCTTCGGCGCGAAGGGCGGCGGCAACAGGTATGAGGTAAGGCACAACGGCCGCATCCATGTTGGCAAAGAGAAGGGTCGTCGAGGAGCCCAGGGAGGCGGGGAACTTGTCCAGACCCTTGAGCACGTCGTAGATACGGTCAGCCCCGAAGGATATGCCCACGCCGGATAGGCCGGGCATGCCGAAAATACCGGTAAGATTGTCGTAACGTCCTCCGCCACAGATACTTCCGATAGGGAAATCACAGGCCTTCACCTCGAAGATGGCACCGGTGTAGTAGTTGAGTCCGCGGGCCAGCGAAAGGTCTATCTCCACGGCGGAACGGATGCCGGCGACGCTGATGAATCCGAAGAGTTCCTCCAGTTCGTCAAGGCCCTTGAGACCGGTCTGGGAGACTATGCCCGAGGCTGAACCGCCGTTCATAAGATTCCTCATGCGGGCAATCTTGCCTGCGGTATCGCCGCTAAGCAAAAGCACGGGCTCTATGACCTCCACGGCCTCCGGGGTAAGTCCTCTCTGAAGCATTTCCTCCTTCACGGCATCCAGCCCTATCTTGTCTATCTTGTCTATGGCGACGGTAATGTCGGTGACCTTGTCGGGGAAGCCGGCGATTTCGGCCAGTCCCGTCAGGACCTTCCTGTTGTTGATTTTAATCAGGACATTGATATCCAGGCGCTTGAATACGTTATCGACTATCTGGACGAGCTCCAGCTCATTGATCTGCGAGGTGCTTCCGATGACATCCGCATCGCACTGCCAGAACTCGCGGTAACGCCCCTTCTGCGGACGGTCGGCTCTCCAGACGGGCTGCATCTGGAAACGGCGGAAAGGCATGGCTATCTCCTCGCGGTGCTGCACCACGTACCTGGCGAAAGGCACGGTAAGGTCATAACGGAGACCCTTCTCGCACACCTGGCGGGTTATGGACGGTCCGTCGGCGGACAGGTCTGCCTTTGCGAAGGCATCCCCTGAATTGAGAATGCGGAAAAGCAGCTTGTCGCCCTCGTCACCGTACTTTCCGAGCAGCGTCGAAAGGTTCTCCATGGCCGGAGTCTCTATCTGCACATAGCCGAAAGTGCGGAAAACGGCCTTTATGGTGTCGAATATATAATTGCGCTCGGCAGTCTCCTTGCGGCCGAAATCGCGCGTCCCCTTGGGTATAGACGGTTTCTGCATTCCCATAATTCTCAGAAGCTGTTTTGAAATAATTACTCTCATTTTCCATGGCCCTTTTCGGCCATCTCCTGCATCCTCATCGGTTACGAAGCTACTGCTTCGCGCCCTCTTCGGATTTGAAGCTGACTCAAAAATGGCTCATAAAAATTTCGGTAACCATTTTAAAACAGCTTCTCAATTTTGTGCAAAGTT
This sequence comes from Bacteroidales bacterium, assembly GCA_017479265.1. Classification (GTDB taxonomy): domain Bacteria; phylum Bacteroidota; class Bacteroidia; order Bacteroidales; family UBA932; genus Cryptobacteroides. The sequence continues at coordinate 2,234 of JAFVCK010000022.1, forward strand.
AATTCAAATAAAGGAAACATTTATAATAAAAAAGATTAAATTTGTAGTTTGGATAGAATTGACTGGAAAGATAATGATATGCTAAAGTAATATGAAAGATTTTGTTAAGATGACCCTCGCCGTGATTTGCGGCCTGTTTATCATGAGCATCATCAGTTTCTTCCTGATGATAGGCTTCTTCGGTTCGCTTGCAGCGACAGGTTCCACCTCCGGCAAGACCGTCCTTCCCCGTGAAGGTATCTTGAAGATGGACCTCTCCACCCTTTCCATCGTAGAGCAGCCCGAAATTGGTTTCTCCTCATTCTCCAGCCTGCAAAGCGGAATGACCGGCGTAAGCCTCTGGAAAGCCGTCCAGGCCATAAATGCAGCGGCGGCCGACCCTTCCGTCAAGATGATTTACCTCAAGGCTGACGGCTCCGGAATGTCCCTCGCCGCCACCGAGGAGGTCAGGAAGGCCCTGGAGAATTTCAGGCTCAGCGGCAAGCCCGTCATAGCATGGACCGAGAGCCCCGGTACCGGAAGCTACTGGCTTTCCTCCGTCGCTGACAAGGTGTACATGTCCTCCGCAGCAGGAGCCGGCCCCATGATGACAGGCGTAGGGACCCGTCTGATCTTCCTCAAGGACATTCTCGACAAGTTCGGCGTGAACGTGCAGCTCATCCGCCACGGAAAGTACAAATCCGCAGGCGAAATGTACATACGCAGCACTCCCAGCCCCGAGAATCTGGAGCAGAACCAGGTGATGATCAACTCGATATGGTCCAGCATCTCCCAGGCGGTAGAAGAAAGCCGCTCGCTTGAACCCGGCACGCTCACTGCAATGATTGACAACCTCAGCCTCTCCTCATCCAAAGATATGCTCGAAAGCGGCCTTGTGGACTTGCTCCTTTCCAAGGAGGAAATGCGCCTGAAGATTGCCCAGCTCGCAGGAAAAGAGTCTTTCAGCGATGTCAAGTTCATCCAGTTTGCCGACTACGCAGATGCCAAGGTTCTCCCCAAACTCAAGGCTGACAAGGAGATAGCCATTATCTTCGCCAACGGAAGCATAGTGGAAGGCGACGACCCCAAGGCGATTTCCGGAGACAGGTTCGCTACCATGATTTCCGAAATACGCAAGGATGACAAGGTGAAGGCCGTCGTGTTCAGGGTCAACTCCCCCGGCGGAAGCGTCCTTGCCTCCGACAAGATAAAGAACGAGATTGACCTTCTCCGCAAGGAAAAGCCCGTCATAGCCTCCTACGGCGACTATGCAGCCTCGGGCGGATACTGGATTTCCAACAGCTGCGACCATAGCTTCACCGACAGGACCACCCTCACCGGTTCCATTGGCGTATTCAGCATGATTCCCGACTTGAGCAAGACTGCAAAGGACGTGCTCCACGTTGGCGTTACCAGCGTCGGCTCCAGCAAGCACAGCGACATGTTCTCCGGCACCCGTCCCCTTGACAAGGACGAGCTCGCATACATGCAGGCCTCCATCGAGGACATCTACGGCAAATTCGTAGGCACCGTGGCCGAGGGCCGCGGAATCGAGCCCGAATATGTGGATTCCATAGCACAGGGCCGCGTCTGGACCGGCGCCGAGTCCGTGGACCTGAAGCTCACCGATGCCATAGGCACTCTTGAAGACGCAGTCAAATATGCGGCCATCGTCGTCAGCGGCGGAGACCCCGACCTAAGCGGATGGGCCATAAACGGTTATCCCGCCGAGCTTTCGCCCATGGAGACCATCCTGGCCATGATACAGGAAAAGACCACCGGCGATACCGATGTCCTTGCAGGCACTCCTTTCAGCGGAATCGAAAGGGCCTTCAAGGGCTGGGACTTCAACAGCAGCGAAAAGGTGTTCGCACGCATGCCTTACCAGTACGAAATCAAATAATTTCAGATGAACAAGAAAACCTTGATACTGTGCCTGTCGGCAATAGGCGTGATGATTGCGGCCACCGCCGTGCTAATTGCCGGCCTTTACAGGACTCCCGACTCCTCTTCAGAGAGGGATGTCCGCAGGGCAGCCTCCGGAGGCCACGCCCTGCTGGAGGCGGTTCCCTCCGATGCCGTCATGATAATGGCCTGCGATGATGCCGGCCGGATTTTCGACATGCTGGGCGACAGTACCAAGGTATGGTCAGCTTTTTTCACCGACAACGGCAAGAGAGGCTTCAGCAGCCTGGTCCGGAAGGCCTCCGGCCTGATGAAACGCTCCCCTGCCGTCATCTCGGTGCATTACAGCGGGGAATTCACTCCCCTTCTGATTGTCAAGGCCTCCAAGGACACCACCTACGACATGTCCGTGTTGATGGCGGCAGCCGATTCCCTCGGGCTCAAGGCAAGGTTGAGCGACTGCGAACAGGCGGAGGGCGGCCTCAAAGGCTGGACCCTGCTGGAAATATCCTGGTCGGAGACCCTGATATCGTCCTCCCGGAGGCATATCGCCGACGGGCTGTCCGTGCTTGACAAAGGCTCCTTCTCCGAGGCCGCGGCCATAGCGGGAGGAGAGGATGCCGTGTTCTTCTCCCACGAGTATGCATCAAGGATTTTCGCATACTGCCTGCACCGCCCCTACTACGAAAGCTGGAGGTTCTTCTCCGAGCTTGCAGACTGGTCCGTATGGACGATTAACGGGGACCGGATAAAGGCAGGAGCCGCCTGCAGGGAACATTCTCCCGAGTATTACGCGAGCATGCTGGAGTCCGTTCCGGCCTCGGAGACAACGCTGTCGGGCGCTGTTCCCGCCACCACGATGCTCGCCGTTTCATGGCCTGGGTCCGACATAGGAAAATACCTGTCCTCGTACAGGAGCTGGCTGGATGCGGCAGGAAAGCTGGGCAAGTGGGACGCTGCCGACAAGGCCAGGAAGGACAGCACAGGGCTGACCGCTTCAGCATGGGCCGTCAAACTGGACATAAAAGAAGCCGGCAAGGCTGCAATACGCACGGATAACGGCATAGTCCCCATCGTGTTGCTGCGCCCCGGCAACACATCCATCATACCCGGAGCCTCGGACAAGACCCCTTCGGCAAGGCCCTGGCCCTGGCCGGGATTCGTAGCCCGCATATTCGGAGGGCTTTTCGACTCCGCCTCTCAGAACAGTTTCATCCTAAAGGACGGCTGGATAGTCATAGGAGAGAGTTCCGTACTTGAAAAATACGCCTCCGGGGACCTGCCCGGATACAGCCTCAAGGCCTTCTGCGAGGACAACGGCATAAGCCTTCCCCGCCAGAGCGGCCCCATGGCATGGTTCTCGCCGTCCGAGGGCAGGGACATGCTTGAGACCATTTTTGAAAAACCCATGGCCTCTGCCTTGAAAGAGTCCATGGAAGGAATAGCCGCAAGGCCCATGCTGCTGTGGTTCAAGGACACGCAGGCGACTCTCGCGACCAAGCGCATAAGGGTGCCCCAGGTGACCACTTCCCTTGCCGCCAGCGCGGACACCACGGTCGAGATTCCCGCCGGGCCGTTCAAGGTAACCAATTGTGCCACAGGCAAGACCAACACTTTCAGCCAGGCCCCCAACCTCACCCTGAGCCTCAGGGACGAGAACGGCAAATCCCTCTGGGGAGTTCCTTTCAAGGGCAAGATATGCGGAAGGGTATCCGACATAGACTGGTTTGCCAACGGCAAGATACAGTTCATATTCGCTTCCGGCAGCAAGCTCTGGCTGATTGACAGGCTGGGACGCTTCGTAAGCCCCTTCCCCACCGAGATTGGAAAGGAAATAAGGCTCGGACCGGACATATATGATTTCTCCGGAGCAAAAGGATATTCGGCCATGCTGCTGTTCAAGGACAACAGCCTTGGCCTGTACGACCTCCACGGCAAGGTCCGCGAAGGCTGGAAGGGCATAAAGCCCGAGAGCACCATAAAGGACCTCCCGGAGCTGCTCACCGTCAAGGGACAGAAGTTCTGGGCAGTCAGGACTTCCCTCGGCACGATAGTTTATCCTTTCGACGGCGGCGAGGCGCTGACCAAGGCCACCGGCGACAAGATGTTCAGGAGCGATGCTGCCTTGCAGGTCAAGGACGGCTCCGTGAGCGGGACATGCCACGACGGCAAGACACGCAGCGTCAAACTTGTGAAATAAACGTGTAACCAAAACCATAAAACAATGCAATTCAGTTCTGTAAACAAACTGCTGGAGAAGAGTTTCCGGGAAAACTGGGACCGCCCCGCCCTTTCCAACTGGCAGGGAGTCACGCTTTCCTACCGCGACGTGGCAAGACGCATCGCCAAGCTCCAGATTGCTTTCGAACAATGCGGACTGGCAAAAGGCGACAAGGTCGCGATATGCTCGAGGAACCAGGCCAACTGGGGCGTGAGTTTCCTCGGAGCCCTGACCTTCGGAGCCGTGCCCGTCCCTATCCTGCACGAATTCAAGCCAGGCAACATACATTATCTGGTGAACCATTCCGAGGCCAAGGTCCTGTTCGTTGACGATGTCATCTGGGAAGGACTCAGCGCCGAAGAAATGCCCGAGGTAATGGTAGTGGTCAATATCAGCACCTTCAAGTTCCTGTATGTCAGGAGCAAGGGATTCGGAGAAATCCGCAACCACCTCAACGAGAGTTTCGGCAAGAGGTATCCCAACAACTTCGAGCCAGGCGACATAAACTACTATGAGGACAGCGCCGACGAGCTCGCAGTAATCAACTACACCTCAGGTACTTCCGGATTCTCCAAGGGTGTAATGATTCCCTACAGGGCCCTGTACAACAACATCATTTTCGCCCGCGACGCGGAGAAACACATGGACAACCGCTCCGAGGTGGTGGCCATGCTCCCCTCCGCCCACATGTACGGAATGATGTTCGAGTTCCTGTTCGAGATGACCATAGGAGCCCATGTGCATTTCCTCACCAGGGTGCCCAGTCCCAAGGTCATAATGAACGCGTTCCAGCAGATCAAGCCTTGCATAATCATAGCCGTTCCCCTCATCATAGAGAAGGTGTACAAGAGCAAGCTCAAGCCCATCTTGGACAAGAACAAGATTTACTTCAAGATTCCCATTCTGGACAAGATGATCCAGAAGAGAATCCTTACGGAGCTCGTGGCCAGTTTCGGCGGCAACTTCGAAGAGATTATCCTCGGCGGAGCAGCCTTCAACCCCGAGGTCGAGGCCTTCCTCAAAAAGATAGATTTCCCCTTCACGGTAGGCTACGGCATGACGGAGTGCGCCCCCATCATCTGCTATGCCCACTGGAACAAGACCAAGCAGAATTCCTGCGGCCAGGCCGTCATGAACATGGAAATACGCATCGACTCGGACGACCCGGCAAACATCCCCGGAGAGGTGCAGGTAAGGGGTGCCAACGTATTCCTCGGATATTTCAAGAACGAGGAATCTACCAGGGCTTCCTTCACGGAGGACGGATGGTTCAAGACCGGCGACATGGGTGTCATGGACGAGGAGGGATATCTCTTCCTGAGGGGCCGCTCCAAGTGCATGATTCTCGGCCCTTCCGGACAGAACATATATCCCGAAGAGCTGGAGGCCGTAATCAACAACGTCAACTATATAGTTGATTCACTGGTGATTGAGGACGACGGAGGGCTGACCGCCCTCATATATCCCGACTACCATCAGGGAGAACTGGACGGCATGACCCGCAAGGAGCTGATGGCAAAGATTGAAAGCATACTGCCGGAAATCAACAAGGAGATTCCCAACTACGCCAAAATCAAGAAGATAGAGTTCATGCCGGAGGACTTCGAAAGGACTCCCAAGCGCAGCATCAAACGCTATCTATATCAAAGGACATAATATGAAATTCGACAAACCATACCTCGAAATGGCATCGGTCTGGGCCCGCAATTCCTACTGCAAGCGCAGGCAGGTCGGGGCCTTGCTGGTCAAGGACAGGATGATCATTTCGGACGGCTACAACGGCACGCCTTCGGGCTTCGAGAACATCTGCGAGGATGAAAACGGAGTCACGAAGCCTTACGTGCTGCACGCAGAGGCGAATGCAATCAGCAAAGTGGCCAAGTCGGGCAACAGCAGCGAGGGCTCGACCCTGTATGTGACGGCCTCCCCCTGCCTGGAGTGCGCCAAGCTCATTATCCAGGCCGGCATCACGAGGGTAGTTTACAGGGATGAATACAGAATAACGGACGGCGTGGACCTGCTCAGGCGCGCCAACATCGAAGTTGAACAGATAGACGAATGACCAAGCAAGAAAGAGACACTTACCTGACCGCGTTCCTGGGAGTAGTCATAGGAATACTCGCGACCGTCACGGTCCAGGCCATAATCAACAAAGGCAAGGTACGCGCCAGCTACCTGTCCTGGCAGAAACTCACATATTCCATGGAGCATATCCGCAAGAATTATGTGGACACCGTGGACATGGTCAAGCTAACCGACGCTGCAATCAGCGGGGCCCTTTCGGCCCTGGACCCGCATTCGGCCTACCTTCCCCCTGTGGAAATGGAAATCGCCGAGACCCAGCTGGCCGGGAATTTCGAAGGGATAGGCATACAGTTCAACGTGCCCAATGACACCGCCGTGGTGCTGGAAGTCATCAAGGGCGGCCCTTCCGAGAAGGTCGGAATGATGAAGGGAGACAGGCTGCTGAAAGTGGACGAGCGGGTGATAGCCGGAGTCAAGTTCCCCCAGGACAGCATGGTAAGGCTGATGAAAGGCCCCGCAGGGACCTCCGTCACGGTGACCGTGCAGAGGGACAATGAAGTCATACCTTTCGACATTACCAGAGGCAAGATTCCCGTACACTGCGTGGATGCAGCATTCATGCTGGACGAAAGGACGGGATATATCAGGCTGTCAAAGTTCTCTTCCAACGCCCACCTGGAGGTGGATGCGGCGGCAAGGCAGCTTCTCGGACAGGGCATGAAGCGCCTTGTATTCGACCTGCGGGACAACACCGGCGGCTATTTCCACCAGGCTCTGGAACTCTCCGACATGTTCCTTGACATGGACGAGGAAATAGTCTATCTGGAGGGTCTCCACCGCCCCCGCGAGGACCACAAGGCCACGGGAAAGGGCATCCTGAAGGACATTGAGGTCTGCGTGCTTATAAACGAAAACACGGCTTCCTCAAGCGAGATAGTCTCCGGGGCCATACAGGACAACGACAGGGGCGTAGTGATAGGCCGCCGCTCGTTCGGCAAGGGTCTGGTGCAGGAACCTCTGCCCTTCAGGGACGGCTCCGCGATAAGGCTGACCATCTCGCGTTACTACACTCCCTCGGGGCGCTGCATACAGAAACCCTACTCCGACGACTACGAGTATGACATATACCGCAGATACACCAGCGGCGAGATGTTCACCAAGGACAGCGTGAAGATAGACTCTTCCCTGGCCTACAAGACTGTCCATGGCAGGACGGTATATGGAGGAGGCGGCATAGTCCCCGACGTGTTCGTTCCCGTAGATACGACAAGGGCCACGAACTTCTTCCTTGCCTGCAACCGCAAGGCCACCCAGATGAGGTTCGCCAACCGTTTCTTCGATTCCAACAAGTCCAGGATAACGGCCATAGATGACTTCGATACCCTGGAGAGGTATCTGGACGGTTGCGACATCAAGGGACAGTTCCTCGCTTTCGCAGCCTCAAGGGACGGCCTGAAACCCGCCCCGGGCGAATGGGAAAAGACGGAGTATTACCTCATGCCCCAGCTCCGGGCCCTTATCGGAAGATACTCCAAGCTCGGCGAAAACGCTTTCTACAAGCTCTATCTGCCTGTGGATGAAACGGTCAGGATAGCAATGGAAACGCCCTTCACGGTGTCTATTGGGCAATAAACTGATACACGATGTCCCCGGCCTGACGTGCCGGGGCTTTTGCATCTTTGGAGAACTTGGACATTCTCGCGGCCCTGACGGCGAAGTCGCGAAGGCACTTGTCGGGCGAAGAAATTTCTTCCTGCACCTTGGCATCTATGACATCCCCGTTGTTGTTGACCTTTATAAGCACCGTCACCATTCCTCCCCCATAGCATCTGTAAGCGGGAATCGGCAGTCGGCTGGCCTTGCGGCCGTCAAGGGTATATGACACTACGGACGGGCCGGAATATTCCCGCACTTTCTTGTCCTCTTTCTTGACCGGAGAAACGGAGGCATAGTCCTCGTCCGGTTCATCGGGAGCAACCCCTCCCTTGAGGTCTTCCGCAAGACGCCTTGCGTCCTCGTAGAGCTTGTCCGCATCGGTCCCCCTGTCATCCTTGAGAGCGCTCCTGTCCGTAGCCACATTCCTGAACTGCACTCCTGAAGTGCCGGAAAGCAACTGGTCCAGCCTGCGGGATATGGCATCGTCGAAGGCCTCTTCCTCGGCCTTCCGGGCAGCCTCGGCGGCCTTTTTTTCCATGGCCTCCTCCCGGCTGAAATCTATGACAAAGGAATTCTCCCCTCCCAGCACGGACGAAACTCCGGTCAGGAGCAAAATGATAATCACCGACAGATGCACAATCACGGTGATATACAATCCTGCCCTGTTTTCGTCGCTAATGAGGGCCATAGGCTACTTTTTCTTCTTTTCAAGATTATGCAGGGCCTCCTCTATCGTAGTGGTAATCACGTCGATGGCGACCTTGTTGTGCCCGCCCTGAGGAATTATGATATCCGCATAGCGCTTGCTGGGCTCTATGAACTGAAGGTGCATGGGCTTGACGGTGTCCTGATAATGGTCTATGGCCATTTCTATGGTCCTGCCGCGCTCCTCCATGTCCCGCACTATGATTCTCATCAGCCTGTCGTCGGAGTCCGCGTCCACGAATATCTTGATATTCATCTGGTCGCGAAGTTCCTTGTGCGTGAAGATGAGGATGCCCTCGACTATGATGACCTCCGCAGGCTCCACGGTCACGGTCTCCGTCTTGGAGCGGGAACAGGTAATGTACGAATACACGGGCTGTTCTATGGTGCGGCCCTGCTTGAGCTCACGAATCTGCTGGCACAGGAGCCTCCAGTCTATGGCATCGGGATGGTCGAAATTGATTTTCTGCCTCTCCTCCGGAGGAAGATGGCTGGAATCCTTGTAGTATGAATCCTGGGGAATGACAACCACCCTTCCGGTCAGTTGCCTCGTGATAGCCTTTACGACGGTGGTCTTGCCTGAGCCCGAACCACCTGCGATACCAATTACCAACATATCAGAATTCTGCGTTTTTAGGGGTCCTGGGGAAAGGAATGACATCCCTGATGTTGTTCATTCCTGTGATGAACAGCAGCAGGCGCTCGAAGCCGAGTCCGAAGCCGCTGTGAGGAACGGTGCCGTAACGGCGGGTATCTATGTACCACTCCAGGTTCTTGCGGCTCATTCCCAGTTCGTCTATCCTCTGCTCGAGCTTCTCAAGCGAGGCCTCCCTCTCGGAACCGCCTATGATTTCGCCTATCTTGGGGAAGAGGACATCCATTCCGCGTACCGTGCGCCCGTCCTCGTTCTGCTTCATGTAGAAAGCCTTGATATCCTTGGGGAAGTCTATGAGAATCACGGGCTTGTTGAAGTGTGTCTCCACCAGGTAGCGCTCATGCTCGCTCTGGAAATCGGTGCCCCAATGGACGGGATACTCGAACTTGTGACCGTTTCTGACGGCCTCTTCGAGAATCTCCACGGCCTCGGTGTAGGTCACCCTGCGGAACTCGATTCCGAGCACGCTGCGCAGCCTTTCGATAAGGCCGTCGTCGTACTTGTCATTGAGGAACTTGAGGTCGTCGTAGTTGTTGTCCAGGGCGTACTGCACCAGATACTTGACGAATTCCTCGGCAAGGTCCATGTCGTCGTTGATGTCGTAGAAGGCCATTTCGGGCTCTATCATCCAGAACTCCGCCAGATGCCTGGGCGTATTGGAATTCTCTGCCCTGAAAGTAGGTCCGAAGGTATATATTTCGCCGACTGCGGTGGCACCAAGTTCGCCTTCGAGCTGTCCGCTCACGGTGAGGCTGGTCTTCTTGCCGAAGAAATCCTTGCTGAAGTCCACCTTTCCGTTGTGTACGGGGACGTTGGCCAAGTCCATGGTGGTCACCTGGAACATGTCGCCTGCGCCCTCGGCATCGGACTCAGTGATAAGAGGGGTATTCAGATATACGAAGCCCTTGTCATTGAAGAACTTATGTATTGCAAAGGCCATTGCATGGCGAAGCCTCAGCACGGCACCGAAAGTGTTGGTGCGAAGCCTCATGTGGGCTACGCTGCGAAGATACTCGAAGGAGGTGTCCTTCTTCTGGAGAGGATAGCGCATGGGGTCGCAGTCGCCATAGACCTCTATGCTCCCGGCCTGTATCTCCACGGCCTGGCCGCTTCCTACGGACTCCACGAGTTTGCCCGTCACGCCTATGCTGGCTCCGGTGGTTATCCTCTTTATCAGTTCCTCATCGAAACGGGAGGCATCAGCCACCACCTGGATGTTGTTCACCGAAGAACCGTCATTCAGAGCGATGAATTTAACCTGTTTGTTTCCTCTCTTTGTCCTCACCCAACCCTTTGCGAGTACTGTGGCTCCCGGGGCGGTCTTCAGAAGGTCCTTGACCTTGGTTCTTGCAAGCCTGTCCATATATATTTCTTCAAATTCCCGCAAAATTACAAAAAAAACGCGTCATTGCAATTGCATCTGACGCATATTTTGAAAAAAGAGAATAATAGTGCCTGAAAACAACTTCTAAATCTTGACAAAGCGCTTGGATTCCCTGCGACCCGAGTATTCGGCTACAAGGGTATAGGCCCCCGGGGCAAGAGATGAAACATCCACACGCACCGGCGAGAACGCGCTTGCCTCCTCGCTAAGGCCCGCCACCTTGGCACCCGTAGAGGAATACACCGTAACCGTCACATTTTCAGCTGTTTGAGTATCCGTACGCACATAGACCTCCGTAGTGGCCGGAGAAGGATACACGTCCAGCGGAGCGTCCGGATTCTTCACTACCACATCCAGGACTACCGTTTCATTGGCCTCCACCTCGTCGGTAGCCGTTATCCTTATGCTGGTAATGCCGGCTGACACGGGGACTATCCTCAAAGTATTGCCCTCCAGCTCAGCCCTCGCTATATTCTCGTCCATCGAGCGCATCTGCATCTGGATATTGTCTCCGTCAGGGTCAGAGAACATGCCTTCTATGTCAGTTTCCACAGGCTCCCCTCCCCTTTTCAGAAGTACGGGGGCCGGCTGCTTTACAATAACCGGCTTCCTGTTGCCCCAGATGGTAAGGGAATGGGTTATGCTGGCGGAGGCTCCGTCATCGTTCCTGGCCGTAACCGTAAGTATCCTTTCGCCGGGGCTGGACTCGGCACCCAGAACGGTCACCTTGCCGTCCTCAAGGGAAGTGACCAGCCCGGAACCCGTTGCAGTGACGCTCAGAAGGGCATTGTTGGGGTCGGAAACGCTGAAGGTGAATTCCAGATTCTCCTTGTAGGACATCTCCGAAGGCATGTCGCCCGTCCACTCTATCACGGGGTCCTTGACAGGAGCATTCACATCATATATGAAAGAAGCGTATGCATCCAGCTTGCGGCCTATCTTCTTGGCGCTGGTGAAATAATTTGGGTCAGCACCGCGGATCAGCCTCTTCTTGCAATCGTCGGCGGTAAATCCCTCGCCTCCGAAATAGGATACCAGAAGGGCAGCAACTCCGCTGACATGGGGACAGGCCATGGACGTGCCCATGACGTCGCCTCCGCCGTAGGTGTTGTTGAGCAAGGTGCTGAAAATGCCCTGCTTGCCGTCTCCGCCGGGAGCTGCGATATCCACCCAGTCGCCCCAGTTGGAGTATGAAGAACGGTATCCCGTGGCACCGAAAGCGCCGACGCTGACGACCTGGTCGTATGAAACCAGAGGGTCAAAGTCGAAATCATCGTTGCCGGCCGCGAAGAACACTATTCCGCCCTTCATGGGGGAATCGGGCAGCTGGTTGCCGTCCTCGTCGCATCCGGCATATTTAATGAAATAATCAAGTGCAGCCTTGTACTCGGGAAGGTCGTTTATGGTGTATGACCTGTAGGCAGCCTTCTCCGAATCGGAAGTGTAGCCGTCGCCGTTGAGGTCTGGAGAGAAGCCCCAGCTGCACTGCAGTATGACCGCGCCGTTGTCGGCCGCGTACCTCATGGCCCTGTACACCTCCCCTAAACGTCCATATACATCGAAAATCTGGCAGGAAAGAATCCTTACTCCGGGAATTCCCCTGGCCGCATCGCCTCCGGCAACTCCGCAAACTCCTTTGCCATTGTTGTTTACGGCGGCTATGGTGCCGGCGATATGGGTGCCGTGTCCCTCGTACGGAACCAGAACGGGAGTGTCATTGTTGAAGTTCCAGCTGCCGCCCTCCATATCCAGTCCGGCCGGGACCACGTTGGCGGAAAGGTCCTCATGGTCAAGATACACGGCCTCGTCCAGAACGGCCACTATGACCTTGGGGTCGCCGACGGTGAACTCGTCCCATACCTTCTGTATATTGATATCGGCACCGGCATAACGGGGATTCACATAATGCCACTGGGAAGAGAAGAAGGGGTCGTTGAACTTCCTTGTCCTCACAGGCATTTCCGCGTGGGCCGAAACGACTCCCGGAATGTCCCGTATGTCGGAGGCAGCCTTGGTGGAAGGGGTGCTCCCGTCGAATTCTACATAATAGAAGCGGTGAAGTCCTTCCCTGCGGGCACGCTTGTCGAATCTGCCCTCGTCGGGGAACACCCTGCGAAGGGACTTTATCCCCATGCCATCGAGGACGTTGTCCAGCTCGGAGGATTTGGTCACGAGGGAACCAGCCGCAACGGCCTTCTCGACGAGTTCAGCCGTGGGCTCGTCGAACTGCACCAGCACCATTCCCGGAGTGTATACGTCATCCAGGGAACCGGGGGTCTGGGCCGAAGGGGCTGAAGGCATCTCCTCCCTGTGGCATGAACATGCAGCCGCGGCCGTCAGGACAATCGCTCCAAGATATGTCAGAATACGTTTCATAGCAATTTTCAAAATGTCGTTCGGATTGCAAATATAATGAAATCTTGAAGCATTTCAAGTATTATTGTAACAAATTGTAAATAAAAATTCAAAACGTTTTGTATTTACGCGCAAAATGTTAACTTTGCAAAGTTAAAAAGAAGTAAAACTTAAAAAATATAATATGAGATTCAACAAATTCTTTGCACTCCCGGCTGTAGCCGGTGTCCTTCTGAGCGTATTCTCATGCCAGAAACCCCAGGAACAGCAGGACCCCTCGCAGGAGCCTGATTCCAGCGCGGGCCCCGTCGCTCCCGGCACTCCGGTCATAAAGGCGGCCGACGCATCCATCAAGGCGGCCTCGGGCAGCTACGAAATTGCTTATTCCATAGACAACCCCGTCGAAGGCACGGCCCTGACCGCTGCCATGGACGCGGAGCAGGCTCCCTGGCTCAAGACCATAGGAGCCGACAACGGCAAGATTACGGTGACAGTGGAGGACAACCTCTCCTCAGCCCGCACCGCCGTCCTCACCCTGTCATACAAGGGCGCTGAATCCGTCAACATCACCCTCACCCAGGAGCAGTGGGCATTCCCCGAGTTCGGGATAGAGATAAGCAACCTGACTCCTTTCGGAGCCACCTTCACGATTACCCGCAATGCCGGATATGACGGAGGATACTTCTTCGAGGTCCTCAACAAGACCGCCTGGGACCGCTACGTCGGCGATGACAACAACCATATAGGCGAGTTCGCATTCGGTTCGGCCCTCTACGAGTCCGACTACGCATACCTGAGCCGCATGAAGGAGTCCATGGGCCACAGTTCCATGGCCGAGATGTTCGCCATGCTCAAGAGCATGTACAGCTCCGACCCCACTACTACGATGCCCTACTCCGGTCTCAGCGTCGATACCGACTACATGTTCATAGTATATGGTATGGACACCGACGGCAAGCAGACCACTCCCATGGCATTCTACCAGTTCCGCACCGGATGGTCCGAAGAGTCCGGCCTTACTTTCTCGGGCAAGGCCACCGATGTCACCGAGAACTATGCGACCCTCACAGTCACCCCTTCCAACAACGAAGAGTACTGGTACATGGACTGGGTGTCCGAGATTGACCTCAAGAAGGCTGGCGTGGACTATTCCACCGTCCTGCAGAATTCCTTGAAGAACGCCTCCGCCCTGCTGACGGCATATTCCGCTGAAGACATCCTCTGCAAAGGCCCCGAGACCCTTCAGGCATCCAACCTCATGCCCGGCACCGAGTACACGGTCCTGGCCTGGGGCATGAAGATTTCCTACGACGAGGGCGGCAAGGCTTCCATAGCCGCGACGACGGAGCCTCAGGTAGCATTCACCTTCAAGACGGAAGGATACCTGATTGTTGACGACTGCACCTTCAAGATCGACGTGCTGGAAGTCGAAGACATGGACATCCTGGTAAGGGTGACTCCTTCCAACCCGGAGACCATGTATTATACAGCCTTCGTGGAGAAGAGCAGGATGGAGGGCTATGACGACGAGCAGGCCGCCCAGAGGATAATCAACATGGAGCAGACCCGGATCGACCAGAACTACTATGACGCGATAGAGAACCTCAGCTGGGCAAACCTTCCCGGCATGGCCGGCGGCACCAAGGAAATCTGGGGCCGCCGCGACTATGGCTGGACCTTCGCTCCAGAACATACATACCGCATATATGTATTCGGCGTGGACCTCTTCGGAATCCGTTCCACCATCGTAGAGGCTATAGACGTGAATACCGCCAAGGCCGGACAGTCCAAGAACCATTTCAACGTCACGATAGACAAGATAAACTGGCAGGGAATGACCTATACCGTCACTCCCGAAGTCGAGAGCGAATACTGGATGCCTTTCTTCATCGAGACTGCGGAACTCCTCCCCTACCGCCTTGCAGACGGATCCTTGGACGAGAAGAAAGTCATGCATGAGATTGAGGAATACTATGAGGACGAAATCCTCTACAACACCTACACCGGCAAGCGCAGCCTCTACCAGAGGGTAACTCCCGACACAGACTACACCCTGCTTGTGTTCGGTTATGCAGGAACAAATACCACCAGAATGTACGAGTGGCCCATTTATGCTCCGAAGCCGCCGCTCGGACTCGGAAAGGCCGATATCGACCTCAAGTACGAACTCTTCCGCGGTGAGGACCTCTCCGCAATAGACCCCATACGCTGGCCTCTTGCAGACTACGAAGGCGATTGCATCATGATGATTGACATCACTCCTACGGATAACGCAACCCACTGGTATGTAGGCGTATGGCCTCCCGTCGAGAACTTCGTCAATGAAGGCGGGCTGTACTACCTCATGACCCTGGACATGAACGCCACCGTTTCCGCCGTTGACCAGACCCAGTACAGGACTCGTCCCTGGTGGTACGGTTCCACCCAGAACTGGGAGTGGGTAGATGAAGAAGGCGATGTCGTCAAGCACTGGCCCTGGACCCTTTCCGGCTTTGCCGAGGACGAGGACGAGAACTACAGCGAGTGGCATTACGAGATGTTCATCCCCGTTCCTGTCCCCAAGGGCGAGGAGACCGGCAAATACGAAGTCGGTTACACCAAGGCATACGACTTCTGGTCAACCGGCAAGAACGTAAAGGTCTATTCCGCCAGAAAAGGTGCCGAAATCCCCGTGGAGCCGCTGCCCCGCAGGACATTCGGGCATGACAGATAGAACTGAAGATTTATGATGAAAAAAATTGGTTTATTTGTAGCGGCCGTGATGGGAATCACGGCCTGCTACAATGATACGGCTATCGTTGAGAGGCTGGACAAGCAGGCAGAAGAGATTTCCGGCCTGAAAGATGATGTCAGGGACCTTCGCGGCGACGTGGACTTCCTCAAGGAAGAAATCGGAAAGCTCAACAGCAACATACTGGGCCTTCGCGGCATAGTCGAGGCCATGCAGAACAATGATTTCGTCACCGGCGTGACCTCCGTCAAGGACGCTCAGGGCAATATCATAGGATATACCATCACCTTCACGGTCAGCGACCCCATAACCATATACCACGGAAAGGATGGCGAGAAGGGCGAAACGGGCGCTTCCGGAGACCCCGGCGAAGACGGCCACAGTCCCGTTATCGGGGTAAAGGAGTCCGGAGGCAAGTACTACTGGACCGTTGACGGAAAGTTCATTACCGATGCACAGGGCCATCCCGTGCCCGTCACCGGAGAGAACGGCAGGAACGGAGAGAACGGACAGAACGGCGAGCCCGGCAAGACCCCCCAGATACGCATCAACGCAGGCAACTGGGAAATCCGCTGGAGCGATGACGAGGATTGGACAGTACTCGCGCCTGCGTCCACATCCGGCGGCGGAGGCTCCGCGGACAACATATTCTCCGCAGTGAAGGAGACCAAGTCCGCAGTGGTGTTCACCCTCGCCGACGGGTCCAGGCTGACAATCGAGAAACTCGTCGATTTCTATATCAACATAGACGACAGCATAACCTACGAAGTGGTACAGGGAGCGACCCTGGCCATTCCATACACCCTGACAGGTGCGGCCTCCACCTCAAGAGTCGATGCCCTGGCCAGCGGAGAATGGTGGGCCGAAGCCTCCTGCGAGGATTATGAATCGGGATCCATTCTCATTACCGCCGGGAGCAATCCCGATGCCAAGGTGCTGGTATATGCCTCCGACGGCAAAGGCAGGACGGACATACGCACCATCACCTTCACTTCGGGCATCATGCAGGTGTCCTTTCCCTCCACCAACATGTCCAAGGACGGCGGCGAAATCGAGATTCCCGTAGTCACCAATGTCGATTATACCGTTGATATCCAGGAAGATGCAAAGAGCTGGGTCTCATCTGTAGTGACCAAGGCAGGAGAGGTCCGCCACGAATCCCTGCTACTTACCGCCGACCCCAACAAGACCCCCGAGGCACGCACCGGAACCGTGTGTCTGAAAGACAGTTACGGCTCCACTGTGCAGACGATTTCCATCACCCAGGAAAGCGGCATCTGGACTGAGCCCCAGTTCGAAGACAGCGTCTTCAGGACGTGGCTGCTTACAGGGACTCCAGGGCTTGACCGCAACTCAGACGGCCATCTGAGTTCTTCCGAGGTCGCCCTTTGCACCACGCTCACCATTACGGACAACTTCTCCTCCCTCAGCGGAATAGAATGCCTCTACAACCTTAAGTCCTTTACCCTTACGGAGAATTCCGGAGCTAAGCTCGCAAGGCTCGATGTCAGCGGCAACGCCAAGCTGGAAAGCATCACGGTCACCAAGCAGTGGCAGGCCGTTTCCGCCCTCGAGGAGGTGGTCCTGGGCGACCTCAAGGCCCTAAGGTCCATACAGCTCGGCACAGTGACAGGCATCAAGTCCGTGCAGATGGGCAACATGCCTTCGCTGGAAACATTCTCCGCATACAACACCTCCATAAGCAGCATAGACCTCAGCAGGGCCCCCAACCTAGTCAGCCTCGCCGTCTATGGCACGCAGCTACAGGACCTTGACGTTAGCCGTAATCCCAAGCTCGTGAGCCTCAACGCAGGCACTTCGACGCTCCGCAGCCTCAAGCTCGGTGACAACAGGGACTTCACATATATAAACATAGACAATGCTCCCCTGACAGGGCTGGATTTCTCCTCCTTCACCCGCCTGACATACTTCTCGGCGGCCGCAACGAAACTGGAGAAGATAGACCTCGGCAACTGCGCGGACCTTACCAGTTTTTCCGTAGGTACCTATGGCACAGGTTCTTCCGAGATGCTCAAGGTAGTGGACCTGCGCAAGGCCGTCAAGCTCACTTCCTGCAACCTGTATTCCAGCGCACTGGAAAAGGTCATACTCCCCAAGGGCATAGACACGGGCAATTTCAACTGGACCACCTACATCTACGACAGGTATGACGAGATACAGTACGTGCAGTACGAGTACATTGATGTCGAGGACGGTTCGAACTCCGACATAGAGGATTATGCCGCCCTTGTCAAGGATTCCTTCGTCAGGAAGGTGGTCCTGGGCAAGTTCGACAAGGATGGAGACGGGAAGATAAGCCCCGACGAGGCCGCCGCCGTCAAGACCCTGGACTTTACCGAATGCGACCTCAGCGACGGGGACCTGGACGGACTGGAGGCTTTCCCTCTTGAGAAACTCCTTCTGGACGGCAACAAGTTCACCTCCTTCGACGGAGCCCTATACCCTTCCCTGAGGTGGGTTTCCATAAACAGGAACAAGCTGGTATCCATCAACTTGCCTGACTATATGCAGCATGTCGAAGCGGCCCGCAACCGCATCGCCTCGGCAGGTATCCCCGCGACTTACAGCAGCTTGGAGTACATAGACCTTTCGGACAATGCCCTTTCAGCATTCTCCCACCAGTACAACTCCAACCTGCGCACGGTCAAGGTCGCCGACAACCAAATCGAGACCTTCTCCGTGTACGGATGCGGCAACATAGTCACCCTGGACTGCTCCGGCAACAAGATAAGCAATATCTCGGGATTCTCCGGTCTTGAAAAAGTCGTGAATGTCAATGTATCAGGCAACGCCCTCAGCGACACCTCCTATTACGGGAACGCGGGCATTACCTTCAACAGCGCCCAGACTTCGATTGCGGCCCTGGACCTCTCGGACAACGACTTCGTGAAGCTCGACATCTCCCCCATCGTGGGCAACCCCGGGCTCCATACCATAGACCTCAGGGGCAACATGAACTTCAACCTGCTGATAATCGGCTCCGGCAACAGCATTTCCGAGGGGACCGGCATTCTCGCCGACACCCAGTACGGAGTCCTCGCCGCAGTCAACCCCACCAGGGAGCTGAAGACCAACCGCTACGGCTTCATAGACTCTTTCGAAGCCTCTGACGGGGTGAAGGCAATAAACTCAATCACAGTCAATTACAGCCTTTCCGCCAGCGGATATCTGATTCCCGCCGGAGAAAGCCTCACCATAGTTTCCGCCGGCAGCCGCAAGACAATCCGCTACTACGCCGTCGGACTCGGAGGCACCCCCACGGTAACCCTTTCCAGGGCCGACAAGAAGAAGATATACACCAGCAGCGACAACAGCACCCTTGCCCCCAATCCTTTCACTACGAGGAACAACGTCTCCGCGGCCGAGGACAACACCAGCTTCATCGTGGACGGCAACGGCGACCACTGCTCGTACTACTTCGGACCCACCAACGGTTCCTCTGGCGGAGGCCTGTCGGACGGAGACAAGGTCACAATCAAGGTGAGCGGGAATGAAGGCGAGAGCGTCATAGTGTTCGGCATCAATCTCGAAACTTACACCGACGACGATTACGGTTGGATGTAGTTTCACTGCATATTCATTACGGAACCGGCCCTTTTCGGGGTCGGTTCCTTTTTATTTCATAGCAAAGCATTGAACTTTAACAATAAATTGTTATATTAGCGGGATAAAAGGAAACACTATGAAAAGGATTATAGAATGCGTCCCCAACTTCAGCGAAGGACGCGACAAAGTCAAGATTGACAGCATAGTCGGAGCCATAGAGGCCGCCGGCGGAGTCAAGATTCTGGATGTAGATCCGGGCGAAGCCACCAACAGGACCGTGGTCACCTTCACGGGAGAGCCCGAGGCCGTATGCGAAGCCGCATTCCAGGGCGTGCGCAAGGCCGCCGAAGTCATAGACATGCGCAGCCACCACGGAGCACATCCCCGCAGCGGAGCCTGCGACGTGCTGCCTCTTATTCCTGTCGCGGGCATCACGCTGGAAGAATGCGCGGAGCTCTCCAGGGCCCTTGCACGCCGCATTTACGAGGAGCTCGGCATTCCCTGCTGCTGCTATGAAGCCGCCGCTTACACCCCCGAAAGGAAGAATCTCGCAGTCTGCCGCGCAGGTGAATACGAAGGCCTTCCCGAGAGAATGGCCGACCCCGTGCGCAAGCCTGACTTCGGCCCCGGTGTCTTCAACGACACAGTCGCACGCTGCGGAATGAGCAACGTAGGAGCCAGGAACTTCCTCATAGCCGTCAACTTCAACCTCAACACCACATCAGTCAGAAGAGCCATGGCCGTGGCGTTCGACGTTCGCGAAAAAGGCCGCAAGGCCCGCGAAGGCGGCTCCCTCACAGGCAAGGTGCTCAAGGACGAGAACGGCAAGGACATCTGGATTCCCGGCACTCTGAAAGGATGCAAGGCTATAGGCTGGTACATAGACGAATACGGCATAGCCCAGGTATCCATGAACATAACCGACACCACCGTCACTCCCCTTCATGTCGCCTTTGAGGAGGTCTGCCGCGCAGCCGCCGCAAGAGGTCTCAGGGTGACAGGCACGGAGATAGTGGGACTCGTCCCCGAAAAGACCCTCGTGGATGCAGGAAAACATTTCCTCGCCAAGCAGCAGAGGTCCCTCGGAATCAGCAAGGACGAAATAATCCGCATGGCGGTCAAGTCCATGTCCCTGGACGACCTCAAGCCCTTCAACCCCCGCGAGAAGGTCATAGAATACCTCATGGAAGACGAGGAGGAACTCGCCGCGAAGGAAAGGCTCGTCAGGATGACGGCACGCGGTTTTGCCAGGGAAACAGCATCCGAGTCCGCAGCGCCCGGCGGCGGGTCCGTATCCGCATACATGGGCTCCCTTGGTGCCGCTCTTGCGACCATGGTAGCCAACCTGTCGGCCCACAAGAGAGGCTGGGACGATAGGTGGAAGGAATTCTCCGACGTGGCCGAAAAGGGCCAGGAGGTAATGGAGACCCTTCTTGCTCTCGTCGATGAAGACACGGCGGCATTCAACAGGATCATGGACGTATTCTCCATGCCAAAGGGAACCGAGGAGGAAAAGGCCGCACGCGCAGCCGCCCTTGAAAGCGCCACCTTGTACGCCGCCCAGGTGCCCCTGAAGACCATGGAAGCCTCCCTGAAGGCTCTTCCTCTGGCCCTCGAAATGGCCCGCAGCGGCAACCCCGCCTCGGCCTCCGATGCCGGAGTGGCGGCGCTCGCAGCCACGGCCGCGCTTCGCGGAGCCGAGCTCAACGTCCGCATAAACGCCGCCTCCCTCAAGGACAAGAGCACGGCCGCTCCCCTGTTGGAAAGGGCCTCGTCCATAGTCTCCGAGGCAAAGGCCCTCGAAGCAGAAATTCTCGAAACCGTAAACCGCAACATAACGCTATGACACAATTCCAGGAAGAAATCCTCGCAGGACTGCCCGACGTGCTTCCCGCACCCAAGCCCTACGACCCCGCCATCAACCATGCCCCCAAGCGCAAGGAGATACTTTCCGAGCAGGAAAAGGAACTGGCGATAAGGAATGCCCTCAGGTACTTCCCCGCCAAGCATCACGCCGTCCTCGCACCCGAGTTCGCCCAAGAACTGAAAGAGTACGGTAGAATATACATGTACCGCTTCCGCCCGGACTACGAGATGTACGCCCGACCCATTGACGAGTATCCAGCCAGGAGCAGGCAGGCAGCGGCCATAATGGCCATGATACAGAACAACCTCGACCCCAGGGTGGCCCAGCATCCCCACGAGCTTATAATATACGGAGGCAACGGTGCCATTTTCCAGAACTGGGCGCAGTACCGCCTTACCATGAAATACCTGGCCGAAATGACTGACGAGCAGACGCTTGCCATGTATTCGGGCCATCCCATGGGCCTCTTCCCCAGCCACAAGGACGCACCCAGGGTGGTGGTAACGAACGGCATGGTGATTCCCAACTATTCCTCCAAGGACCATTGGGAGAAATTCAACGCGCTGGGAGTGTCCCAGTACGGCCAGATGACGGCGGGCTCCTACATGTACATAGGCCCCCAGGGCATAGTCCACGGCACCACCATCACGGTCATGAACGCCGCACGCAAGCAGCTCAAGGCCAGGGGCCTGGCAGGCACCAACGAGAACATGCGCGGCATGCTCTTCGTCACGGCAGGCCTTGGAGGAATGTCCGGAGCGCAGCCCAAGGCCGGCAACATAGCCGGAGTGGTCAGCGTTACTGCCGAAATCAATCCCCTGGCGGCCCGCAAGCGTTATGAGCAGGGCTGGGTGGACGAACTGCACGAGAACCTGGACGAACTGCTCGTTCGCATACGCAAGGCCCAGTCCGCTAAAGAAACCGTTTCCCTGGCCTATGTAGGCAACGTGGTGGACCTCTGGGAGAAACTTGCCGACGAGGGCGTTAACGTGGACCTCGGCTCCGACCAGACCTCGCTTCACAACCCGTGGGCGGGAGGCTACTATCCCGTGGGATACAGCCTGGAGGAGTCCCAGGCCATGATGGCAGCCGAGCCCGAGCGTTTCAGGGAGGCCGTACAGGAGTCCCTCAGAAGGCATGTCGCCGCCATCAACAAGCTCAGCGAGCGGGGCATGTATTTCTTCGACTACGGCAATGCCTTCCTGCTGGAGAGTTCCCGCGCAGGAGCGGACATACTGCGCCCAGACGGCACTTTCCGCTATCCTTCATACGTGCAGGACATCATGGGTCCAATGTACTTCGACTACGGCTTCGGCCCCTTCAGGTGGGTCTGCATGTCCGAAAAGCCCGAAGACCTCGCCAAGAGCGACGCCCTGGCCGTCAAGGTGCTCGGTGAAATGGCAAAGGAGGCCCCCGAGGAAATTCGCGGCCAGATGCACGACAACATACGCTGGATAGAGGAAGCCGGCCGCAACCACCTCGTGGTCGGCTCGCAGGCCAGGATACTGTACGCCGACTGCGAAGGCCGCACCAAGATAGCCCTGGCCTTCAACGAGGCCATACGCAAGGGCGATATATCAGCCCCCATAGTGCTGGGACGCGACCACCATGACGTATCGGGCACGGACTCCCCCTTCCGCGAGACATCCAACATCTACGACGGCTCGCAGTTCACGGCCGACATGGCAATCCAGAACGTAATCGGCGACTCCTTCCGCGGCGCTACATGGGTGTCCATACACAACGGCGGCGGAGTTGGCTGGGGAGAAGTCATAAACGGAGGCTTCGGCATGGTCATAGACGGCTCCGAAGATTCCGCAAGGCATATACGCAACATGCTCTTCTGGGATGTGAACAACGGAATAGCACGCCGTTCCTGGGCCCGCAACGAGGGTGCCGAATTCGCCATAGAGCGCGAAATGGCACGCACTCCCGGACTCCATGTCACCATGCCCAACCATGTAGATACCCAAATCATCAAAGACGCACTCAAATGATACATACCATATCCCACGAACACCTCTCCCTGGAGAGGATAAAGACCATAATTGACAACAAAGCCAAACTTGAACTGTCTTCCGAAAGCGTAGAGGCTATAATAAAATGCCGTAAATACCTGGATTCCAAGATGGAAGACATAGGCCGTCCCGTGTATGGAGTCACCACCGGTTTCGGCTCCCTGTACAATGTCACCATTCCCCACGAGGACCTTTCCCGGCTACAGCACAACCTGGTGATGTCCCATGCCTGCGGCACGGGCGAAAGGGTAAGGCCCGCCATAGTAAAGATAATGCTGCTGCTCAAGGCGCAGTCCCTTTCCTACGGACATTCGGGAGCCCAGCTGATAACGGTGCAGAGGCTCATAGACATGTTCAACAACGACATTCTTCCCGTGGTGTACCAGCAGGGCTCCCTCGGAGCCTCAGGCGACCTTGCGCCCCTCGCCCACCTCTCCCTGCCCCTCATAGGGCTCGGCGAAGTGGAATACAAGGGCAAGGTGCGTCCCAGCGCTGAAGTATGGGCCGAAATGGGCTGGGAGCCCATAAAGCTCCAGTCCAAGGAAGGCCTCGCCCTTCTCAACGGCACCCAGTTCATGAGCGCACACGCAGTATGGTCCATACTGAAGAGCATACGCCTCTCCCGCTGGGCCGACCATATCGCCGCCATGTCCCTGGATGCATACGACGGCAGGATAGAGCCTTTCCTCCCGTTGACCCACCAGCTGCGTCCCCACAAGGGCCAGATAGAGACAGGAGAACGCTTCATGAAGATTCTCGAAGGCAGCGAACTTATAAAGCGCCACAAAGAGCATGTCCAGGACCCCTATTCCTTCCGTTGCATACCCCAGGTCCACGGAGCGGTCAAGGACAACATAGAATACGTCGAGTCCGTGATTGACAAGGAGATAAACAGCGCCACGGACAATCCCAACGTATTCCCCGACGAGGACATGATAATCTCCGCAGGCAACTTCCACGGCGAACCTATAGCCATACCGATGGACACCCTGGCGATTGCCATGTCAGAGCTTGCAAGTATCTCTGAAAGAAGGATTTACAGGCTCATTCACGGACAGAGGGACCTGCCCAAGTTCCTTGTTGCGAAGTCAGGCCTCAACAGCGGCTTCATGATTCCGCAGTACACCGCGGCCTCCATAGTGAGCCAGAACAAGGGCCTCTGCTGGCCGGCTTCATGCGACTCCATATCCTCCTCGCAGGGACAGGAAGACCATGTGTCCATGGGCTCCAACGCTGCCACCAAGCTGGTCCGCGTGGTGGACAACACGGAAAGGGTGCTGGCAATCGAACTTTTCAACGCCGCACAGGCCCTGGAGTTCCGCCGTCCCGCCAAGTCCTCTCCCAAGGTTGAAGAAATCTGGGAGGACTACCGCAAGGAAGTGCCATTCATAGAGAACGACACCTACATGCATCCCCTCATTGAAAAATCTATAGAATTCATCCGCAGGGAACAATATTTTGCATGAAAACCCTGATAAAGAACATTTCCTCCCTCATAGGCATCCTTCCCCCGGACGTAAAGTGCAAGCGGGGGGAGGAAATGTCCCTGGTGGAAAGCCTTGAGAACGCCTGGCTGCTCATTGAGGGCGACCATATAGATTCTTTCGGAACGGGCGGCTGTCCCCCCTCCGACAAGGTCATAGATGCCGCAGGGGGCATGGTAATGCCTTCTTTTTGCGACAGCCACACCCATATCGTATATGCCGGCAGCCGCGAAGGAGAGTTTCTGGACAAGATCAACGGACTTTCCTACGAAGAGATTGCCCGTCGCGGCGGCGGAATCCTCAATTCCTCCGACCTTCTTAAGTCAACGGACGAGGACGAACTCTTCGCCCAGGCCCTTGGCAGGCTCGACGAGGTGCTTGCAAAGGGCACTGGAGCGCTGGAAATCAAGAGCGGATACGGCCTCAGCACGGAAGGCGAGATAAAGAGCCTGCGAGTAATAAAGAGGCTCAAGGAGAGCCGCAGTGCAGTGATAAAGAGCACTTTCCTCGGCGCGCACGCAGTAGGACGGGGCTACTGCAAGTCCGACTATGTCCGTCTGGTATGCGAGGAGATGATGCCTCTCGCCGAGGGACTTGCCGACTTCGTGGACGTATTCTGCGACGAAGGTTTCTTCACTCCCGAGGACACGGCTGCCATACTGGAAAGCGGAGCCCGCCATGGACTAAGGCCCAAGATTCACGCAAATGAGCTGGCGGTGAGCGGAGGCGTTCAGGTCGGAGTACGCTTCGACGCTGTCTCCGTGGATCATCTGGAACGCACCGGACAGGCTGAGATAGAAGCCCTTCTGGAGAGCCGCACCATGCCCGTTATGCTGCCGGGAGCCTCATTCTTTCTCGGCATGCCCTACGGCAAGGCCAAGGACTTCATAGCGGCAGGACTTCCCGTGGCTCTGGCCTCGGACTACAATCCCGGCTCCTCCCCTTCCGGAGACATGCGCTTCGTCATGGCCTTAGGCTGCATAAAGATGAGGCTGACTCCCGCCCAGGCCTTCAATGCGGTCACCATAAACGGTGCCTGCGCCATGGATGCCGCGGATGTCGCAGGCTCGATTACTCCTGGCAAGAAAGCCAATCTTCTGATTACCCGTCCGGGGGTCACGCTGACAGGCATTCCGTACAATTATACCACCCCCGTAGTGGCTTTGAAATTGCTTGGAGGGCGGATTTTGCAATAATTTCACAAGAAAATCAAAATAATTTTTGACACTTGGGAAAAATATCTTAATATTGTAGCCGAAAACAAGCAACCAACTTTAATACGACTGCTGTATATGATACCTAGCGCAAAGAAAAGAGCCGTTATAAGCTATGAAAATATGCCCAAGGAAGTGGCTGATGCATTCGCCCAGAAGTATCCCAGAGGATTGAGCGACTATCTTCCCGACCTCAACAAGTACGACAAGCCCGACGGCTCATGTTTCTATGCCGTTACCATTGAAATACCCGACGCAATCTATCTCGTCAAGATAAAGGTCAAGATTGACAATCCGGAGGACATTGACCGCTGGCTCGACGGAGAGGACGATGCGGACGAGGGAGTAGGAGAAGGCGGTGGAAGCGATTCCGGAGAGACTCTTCCCGACGACAACATCGCACAGTACTCCAGCGGCGACGACGGCGCGGACGAAGCATAAAAAAGAAAGCACCCTTTGCGGGTGCTTTTATTTTTTGAAGAAGAATGATTTCTGGCGGCGCTTCTTCTCCGGGTCCCTCTCCACGAACACAGGCTCCAGCGTTCTGGGGTCCAGCCCCGTATAGAACATCACCGAAGAGGTAGTCATGGGGGTAGGGGTGAAATCCTGCACCTGGTCCATGTACAGGCCCTTCAGGGCGGGATTGCGCGAGAGCAGCTCCATGTCATGCATGGTACATCCCGGGTGGGAAGAAATGAAGTAAGGAACTATCCCTGAATGTCTTCCGGCCTCACGGTTGATTTTGTCGAACTCCCGCCTCAACACTCCGAAGAGCTTGAAGGAAGGCTTGGCCAGATAGTACAGGACCTTGTCCTCGGTATGCTCCGGAGCCACCTTAAGACGGCCCGAAGTATGGTCCAGCACCAGTTCCTTCAGATACGGGGCCGAGGTCTCGTCCACATAGCCCTTCTCGTCCAGGAAAAGGTCGTAGCGTATTCCGCTGCCTATGTACGAATGTCGTATCCCCGGGACGCTGTCCACCTGGTGGTAGAGGTTCAGAAGCCTCGCATGACTGCGGTCGAGGTTCTTGCAGGGAGCGGGGAAAAGGCAGGACTTGCGCCTGCAGACCGCGCATATTTCCTGATTCCTGCCATGCATGCCGTACATGTTGGCAGTCG
Organism: Bacteroidales bacterium; assembly: GCA_017479265.1. GTDB lineage: Bacteria > Bacteroidota > Bacteroidia > Bacteroidales > UBA932 > Cryptobacteroides. The sequence continues at coordinate 29,118 of JAFVCK010000022.1, forward strand.
GCGCTCCAAGGTCGGAAATGTTGCCTGCAAAGCCCGGCACATCCCCCAGGCCCTTCACTTCCTTAAGTATCGAAGCCTCGCTGCGGGACTGAATGAACTTGCCTTGATGAGCGGCTATAGTGCAGAAATTGCATCCTCCGAAACAGCCCCTGTGGGTGTTTATGGAGTATTTTATCATGTCGTAGGCCGGAATCCGCTTGCCCTTGTAGCGGGGATGGGGCTGCTTGGTGTACGGTATATCCCAGAAAGAGTCCATTTCCTCCTCGGTAGCAGGAGGATAGGGAGGATTTATCTGCACGTATCCCTCTCCCACAGGCTCCACTATGGTGTCCGGATGGAGCATGTTTGCATGGGTCTCTATCAGGTTGAAATTCTCCGCGAAAGCCTTCTTGCTCTGCTGGCACTGCTCGAAGGAATGCAGCAGAAGCACGCCTTCCCTGACCTTGGGCTCGCCCTTCATGTAGAAGCCCAGCTGTGGTATGGCACGGATTCGGCGCGGATTCCAGCCGGAATCCATGGCCTTGGCAAGGGCAGCTATGGGCCTTTCGCCCATGCCGTAGCATAGCCAGTCCGCACCGCTGTCCACAAGAATGGAAGGGAAGAGACTGTCCTGCCAGTAGTCGTAATGGGTCAGACGACGGAGCGAAGCCTCTATTCCGCCTATCACGACAGGCACGTCGGGATACAGGCGCTTGAGTATCCGGGTATATACCGTTACTGCATAGTCTGGCCTCTGTCCCGCCTTGCCCTCGGGGGTGTAGGCATCGTCATGGCGCAGCCTCTTTCCGGCCGTATAATGGTTCACCATGGAATCCATGGCACCGGAATTGACTCCGAAGAAAAGACGCGGCGCTCCCAGCTTGCGGAAGTCCCTCAGGTCGTCCCTCCAGTTGGGCTGCGGCACCACCGCGACGCGATAGCCGCACTTCTGCAACCACCTGGCTATCACCGCACTGCCAAAAGAAGGATGGTCAATGAAAGCATCCCCCGAGAACAGGATTACGTCTATGTACTCCCACCCGAGGGCTTCCACTTCCTTCTTCGAGGTCGGAATCATGTAGGCCTGAGAAGCCATGGCTACATCCTTTCGGGAAGTTCTATGCCGAGTATGCCCGTAGCGCTGACAAGGGTCCTTGCGAGCACCAGGAGAAGTTCCAGACGGAACTTAAGAAGAGCCTGGTTCTCCTCGCGGAGCACCGGTGTGTCATGGTAGTACTGGTTGAACTCCTTGGCAAGGTCGTAGGCGTAGTTCGCAATGACCGCAGGAGAGAAGGCCGCCACAGCCTCCGCCACCTTGTCAGGATAGAGGCCCAGCAGCTTTATAAGGCGCACTTCTTTGGCGGAAGGCTCCAGGTCCGTGGTGATGTCAGAGGGGCCGAACCCCACTCCCTGCTGCGCAGCCTTGCGCAGTATGGAGCATATACGGGCGTGGGTGTACTGTATGAAAGGACCCGTGTTGCCGTTGAAATCTATGGACTCCTTGGGGTCGAAAAGCATGGTCTTCTTGGGGTCCACCTTGATAATGAAGTACTTGAGGGCTCCGAGGCCTATCATGTGATAGAGCCTGTCCTTCTCCTCCTCGCTCATGTCGGAGAGTTTGCCTGACTCCTCGGAGGTAGCCTTGGCCTCATCGTACATCTTCTGTATCAGGTCGTCGGCATCCACCACCGTACCCTCGCGGGACTTCATCTTGCCCTCGGGGAGCTCCACCATGCCGTAGGAAAGGTGATATATCCTCTCAGCCCAGTCGAATCCGAGCTTTCCGAGTATGAGCTTGAGCACCTGGAAATGGTAGTCCTGCTCGTTTCCGACCACATAGACATGGGAATCCAGGTCATATTCCTCGAAACGGCTGGCGGCAGTGCCGAGGTCCTGGGTCATATACACCGAGGTGCCGTCGCTGCGGAGCACTATCTTGCGGTCCAGGCCGTCTGCGGTGAGGTCGCACCACACGGAGCCGTCGGGGTCGCGCACGAACACGCCCTTGTCCAGTCCCTTCTGCACCAGGTCCTTGCCCAGAAGATAGGTCCTGGACTCGTAATACACCTTGTCGAAGTCTATTCCGAGGGCCTTGTAAGTCTCGTCGAAGCCCTTGAACACCCACTCGTTCATCATGGCCCAGAGCTCGCGCACCTCGGGGTCGTTCCGCTCCCATTTGACGAGCATTTCGTGGGCCTCCTTGAGGGAGGGAGCCTCCTTCTTGGCAGTTTCCTCGTCCATTCCGGAGTCCATGAGGTTCTTGACCTCGGCCTTGTAGAGCTTGTCGAAGGCCACATAGCAGTCGCCTACCAGGTGGTCTCCCTTGATGCCCGTGGATTCGGGGGTCTTGCCCTCGAAACACTTCTGCCAGGCCAGCATGGACTTGCATATATGCACTCCCCTGTCATTGACAAGGGTAGCCTTTATGACCTCGTTGCCGCCTGCCTTGAGCAGCCTCGAGACGGAATCGCCCAGGAGGTTGTTGCGTATATGCCCCAGATGCAGGGGCTTGTTGGTATTGGGAGAAGAGAACTCCACCATCACCCTCTTGCCCGTGGAAGGCAGCCTGCCGAAATCCTCGTCGGCGGCTATAAGGGCGAAAACCTCGTCCCAATACACGCTGGAGAAGAGTATGTTCAGGAAGCCCTTGACGCAGTTGAAGCGGCTGATTTCAGGGACATTGGCCACCAGCCACTCGCCGATTGCGTTCCCCGTGGCCTCGGGAGAGGTGCGGGAAAGGCGCAGCAGAGGGAACACCACAAGAGTATAATCCCCTTCGAACTCCTTGCGGGTCACGCCCACCTGGAGGGTCGAAGGGTCAACGGTCTGACCGTACAAAGAGGAGAGGGCCTGTGCGGCCTTCTCCTGTATAAACAATTCTGGAGTCTTCATAGTATTATCCGAGATATCCTTTCAACAGTTTGCTGCGGTTGGGGCTCTTGAGACGGCGTATAGCCTTCTCCTTTATCTGGCGCACACGCTCGCGGGTCAGTCCGAAACGCTCGCCTATTTCCTCGAGGGTCATTTCCTGGCAGCCTATTCCGAAGAATGACTTGATGATTTCCCTCTCGCGGGTGGAAAGGGTGGAAAGGGCACGCTCGATTTCAGTGTTGAGGGATTCGTTCACCAGGCCCCTGTCGGCGGAAGGGGAATCGTCATTGGGCAGCACGTCCAGCAGGCTGTTGTCCTCGCCCTCCACGAAAGGAGCGTCCACGGAGACATGACGGCCGGAAACGCGCAGGGTATCCGAAATCTTGTCCTTGGGAACGTCTATCATTTCGGAGAGCTCCTCGCTCGAAGGCTGGCGCTCGTTCTCCTGCTCGAAGCGGGACAGGGCCTTGTTTATCTTGTTCAGGGAACCCACCTGGTTCAAGGGCAGACGCACTATCCTGGACTGCTCGGCGAGCGCCTGCAGTATGGACTGGCGAATCCACCATACGGCGTAGGATATGAACTTGAAACCCTTGGTCTCGTCGAACTTCTCGGCGGCCTTGATAAGGCCCAGGTTGCCTTCGTTGATAAGGTCGGGAAGGCTCAGGCCCTGGTTCTGGTACTGCTTGGCCACGGAAACCACGAAACGCAGGTTGGCGCGTGTAAGCTTTTCAAGGGCGACCTGGTCGCCCTTGTGGATACGCTGGGCGAGCTCGACCTCCTCTTCCGGAGATACGAGCTCTTCCCTGCCTATTTCCTGTAGATATTTGTCCAGGGATGCACTCTCCCTGTTGGTGATGGATTTAGTAATCTTTAACTGTCGCATATATATCTATGTCGTCTATTTCTCTTCCTTGCCGAACGCCAGGTACATGGGCCTTCCGGCTGAAGTGACACCCTCGATGTAGATGCCTCTCTTTGCCTTGGAAGCTATTTCCACTACCTGCTCGGCGGAGGTGACGGCAGTATCGTTGACGTAGAGGATTACCGATCCCTCGGAAGCCCCGGCCGAAAGCATCTTGCCTTCCCCGACAGAGACAATCTCCACACCCTTCTTTATGCCCAGACGGGCGAGGGTCTCCTGTGAAGCTGTCTTGATCTTGGAGCCATAGAATGCTACCGAGCCGTCAACGTCAACAGTTCCGGTCTTTTCAGCGTCTCCCATGAAGGTGACTTCCAGCTTGATTTCCTTGCCGTCACGGATGATGGTGAAGGTGGCCGTATCGCCGGGATGGTAGCTGTTGACCTTTTCCTGCAAGGCTGAAGCGGTGGCAATTTCGGTATCGTCGATGGCGATGACAACGTCCTCTCTCTTGATGCCGGCCTTCTGTGCCGCACTGCCTTTCATAACCTCGCTTATATATACGCCTTTTACCGAAGAAAGTTTCAATTCTTTAGCAATTTTGTCATTGACGGTGCCCATGGTCACGCCAAGTTTGGCCCTCTTGACGGTGCCGAAATCGATAAGGTCGCCGACTATCTTCTTGACTATGTTGGCAGGCACCGCGAAAGAGTATCCGGAATAGGCTCCGGTCTGGGAGACTATGGCGGTGTTTATGCCCACCAGTTCGCCGGCCTTGTTGACCAGTGCGCCGCCCGAGTTGCCGGGATTGACGGCAGCGTCGGTCTGTATGAAGGACTCGATCTTGAAGGAACCGTCCGTGTTCATGGAACGGCCCTTAGCGCTGACGATTCCGGCCGTGATGGTGCCGCGCAGGGTCTCTCCCAGAGGAGAGCCTATGGCCAGCGCCCATTCGCCCAGGCGGAGGTTGTCGCTGTCTCCGAAGGGAACGGTGGGAAGTCCCTGTGCGTCAATCTTTATCAGGGCCACGTCGGTGACGGGGTCCGTGCCTATGACCTCGGCCTCGTAGGTGGAGTTGTTGTTGAGGGTCACGCTCACCTTGGTAGCGCCGGAGACCACGTGGTTGTTGGTCACTATGTAGCCGTCGGGACGGATTATCACGCCCGAGCCGCTGCCCTTCTGCTCCCTCTGCCTGCCCTGTCCGGGAGAACCGAAGAAATACTCGAAGAAGGGGTCTATCTGGTACTGCTGGCGGGTCTGGACCGTCACCTCCACATAGACCACCGCATCCACTGCGGACTCGGCCGCGTATGTCAGGTCGGGATAGTCGGTGTCGGTGAGGTTCACCGTCCTGTATGAAGAACCGTCGGATTGAACCACGGCCACGTTTTCTGCCTTTGCGGCCGCCGGAGCGTTAGCCTTGACGACTCCGAATGCTGTCAGTCCGGCAACTGCGGCTGACAGTATGACTGTAATCAAATTCTTGCCCATATTAAGAAACTGTTTTATTTTCCGGGCACAGTCAAGGTCAAAGTCCGTGCCAAATATTCTCCCTGCAATGTATCAGTTTTTGCAAAATAATTGTTACCTTTGCGAAAATGCCTCGCGGCATTTGGAAATGATACAGAAAAAGTCAAAGATATGAATTTTACAGTTTCTTCTTCAGAGCTGCTCAAGAGTATGCTCACAGTGCAGAAAGCCATTCCCGCCAAGGCTGCGGAGGCCATACTCGAGGACTATCTGTTCTCGCTTGAGGGCAATGTGCTTACCGTCACTGCCTCAGACATGGAAATAACGCTGCTCACCCGCATCGAGGTGACCACGGCCCAGGAAGAAGGCCGCATGGCCGTTCCCGCCAGGCAGATTACCGACCTGCTCAAGGAACTTCCCGACCAGCCCGTCACCATCAGGACGGTCAGCGACAGTTCCCTCGAATGCTCATGGAACAGCGGCGCTTCCACCCTCCCCTACTTCAACGCAGACGACTATCCCCAGATAGCCTCCGCCCCGGAGAACGCCACGGTAATAGAAATCCCCATAGAGACCCTTTCCGAGGGTATAGCCAGCACGGTGTACGCCTCCTCCGACGAGGAGAGCCGCCCCATAATGAACAGCATATTCTTCGACATCACCCCGGACTCCACCACCCTGGTGGCATCCGACCTGCAGAAGCTTATCTGCTACAACACCAAGGATGTCAAGACAGCCACCGAGGCTTCTTTCGTGCTCAACAAGAGGCACGCCATAGTGCTGAAGACCATTCTCGGCAAGGAAGAGGGCACGGTCACTGTCCGCTTCGACGAAAAGACCGCGGTATTCACCTTCGGCGACACCACTGTCATCTGCTGCCTGGTGGTCGGCAAATATCCCGCCTACAGGACCATCATTCCGCAGAACAATGCCAATATCCTGAACATCAGCCGTTTGCAGCTGCTCAACACAGTGCGCCGCATCGCTGTTTGCTCGCCCAAGGCTTCCAACCACATCAAGTTCGAACTCGCACCGGGCAGCCTCGACGTTTCCGCTCAGGACGTGGGCTTCGAGATTGCCGCGCACGACCATATCCAGTGCCAGTACGAGGGTGACGAGCTTGTCATAGGCTTCAAGTCCACCTACATCGTGGAGATTCTCAGCAACCTCAGCTGCGAGAACATAGTCATCAAGTTTGCCGACAAGAGGCGTTCCGTGCTGATTCTGCCCGCCGAGGACGGAGATCAGGCCGGCAAGGTGTTCGGCATAGTCATGCCCATAATGGTCAGATAGTTTGCCATGGAACTGAATCTTGAAAGGCCGTTGCTCTTTTTCGACATAGAGAGCACCGGCCTTAACATTGCCACGGACGGCATAATAGAACTGAGTTTCGTCAAGGTTTTCCCCGGCGGAGAAAAGAAGATAAAGACCTGGAAGATAAGGCCTTGGGACTATGTCAACATGTGCCAGATTCCTATCAATCCCAGCGCTTCGGCAGTCAACGGAGTCAAGGACGAGGACCTTGTGGACTGCCCCCGTTTCATAGAGGTGGTGGACGAGGTCATGGAATGGCTGGAGGGCAGCGACCTTGCCGGCTTCAATTCCTGCAAGTTCGACCTTCCAATGCTTTCGGAAGAAATCGAGAGGGTGAGGCTGTACTGCCAGAGGCGCATTTCCAACCCCAGGACAGAAGAGGAGAAGAAAGCCAAGGCCGGCGCCCTGCTGGAGAAGGTTTCAGTGGACCTGCACGACACCCTCATGGTGGATGTACAGAACATTTACCATTTCATGGAGCCGCGCAACCTGCGGGCCGCCTATCGTTTCTACTGCGGCGGGGACGACTTCGAGAACGCCCATACGGCGGAGGCCGACACCCTGGCCACATACGAGGTGCTCAAAGGCCAGCTGGACATGTACAAGGAGCCCGACAAATTCCATGAGCAGGCGCTCAAGAACGATGTCCGCTCGCTTGCCGGCATAGGGTTCAAGGCCAAGACCATGGATTACGCAGGCAGGATAGCCCTGAGGGACGACGAGCCTGTCATAGCCTTCGGCAAGTACAAGGACAAGACCGTGCGCGAGGTCTTCGAAAAGGACCGTTCCTACTTCAACTGGATAGAGAACGGGGAGTTCACCCTGGACACCAAGGCGCAGTTCCGCAAGCTGTACCGCCAGTTCGAGGCCGAGGAGAAGGCGAAGGTGTACAAGCCTCTGGAAGGCAAGGACTTCAACGACGCAGCCGACCTTCTGAAAAAGCATTTCGGGCAGTAATCACCTGACTATCAGATAGTATTCAAGCGGGCGTTCCTTAAGGTCGTCCGCTTTTTGATTGTCCTTTCCGGCCAGGGCGAATATTCTTCTGAGGTCCCCAAGTATTAGGTCGGGACGCACCGGACCGGACTCCCAGAAGTCGTTGCCGCCCCCCGGAGTGGCGCGAAGGGTGTTGTTGGCAACAACGGGAATGTCAAAGCCTTTGAAAGCAGGATTGGCGGCCAGGAGTTCCGCCCTGGAATTGCACCAGCCCGTATTGAGCCACACGTCGGCCTCCCGCGACAGCAGCAAGGCCTGCTCCACTGAAATTATGGAGGAAGTCACGCTCTCGCTTTCAGACCCGAGTACCTCCCCGCCGGCATCCCGCACAAGCCGGGACATGTAGTTGCGCCCTCCCGGAATGAACCACTGGTCGGCATAGGGAATGTTCATCAGCACCTTTACGGGCTCCGCCGCCTTGACTGACAGGGAGTCATAACGGCGGCATACCTCGGCGAAAATGGAGTCTGCCCTGTCAAGACGGCCTGTGAGCGCACCGAAAAGCCTTATGTATTCAGCCCTTGCCAGAGGATGGTCCTCCAGATGCTCATGCACCGTCAGCACAGGCAGGCCGAGAGAGCGCAGGCGGGAAATGAAGGGAGTCGCCCCTTCCGACACCGTATATGTCACAACGAGGTCGGGATGCAAGGACAGTATCCTTTCATAGTCCGGAGCGCCGTCATATCCTACATCCCGGACGCGCCCTTCCCTGTAGCCGGCGAGCACGGTGGAATCGCTCACATAGGCTATCCCGGATACGCCGCTGACGCTGCCGCTTGCCTTGAGGGCGGACAGAAAGCCTATATAGGAACTTGACATGCAGACTATATTGTCAAGGGGACGGTCGATAAGAAGGGTGTCCCGGCTGCCGTCGTAAGGCGAAACTGTCACTACCCCGCCGCCATCGACTAGGGTGAAATAGGCGGCGTAATTCTCAAGGGGACCGGTATTTCCGACCTTCCTGGTGCAGCACGCAAGGGGTAGCAGGCAGAGCAATATGGCAAATTTTCTCATACGCTCACAAGCTCCTTGCCGCGCTCTCTCCCGCAAGCCTTCCGGTGGAAAGCGCCGTCTGTATGTTGTATCCGCCCGTATCCGAGTCTATGTCAAGTACTTCCCCGCAGAAATACATGCCTTTGCAAAGGCGGGATTCCATGGTCTTGGGAAGCACCTCGGAGGTGTCAATTCCTCCTGCCGTAACGACGCAGCGCTCATATCCTACGAAGCCTTCGATTTCGAAGGTCCACTCTTTCAAGGCCCGGGCAAGACGCTGGAGGTCCAAGCGGCCTCCGGCCACGATTGAGGGGTTCATTGCAGAGAACGGGGCTACAAGTTCCCTCGGCATGACCTTGCCCAGCATTACGCGGGCGAGAGTACGGGCGTTCTGTCCCCTGCTGCGGCTGTCCGAGGCTATCCCCGTCCAAAGGGATTTAAGCCGCGCAAGCAATTCATCTTCAGACACTTCCGGCTTTAGGTCCAAAAGCAGGCTCACCTTCCCGCCGTTGGTAATGGCCTTGACCGCGTCACGGCTGAGCGAGAAGGCGACGGGGCCTTCGATACCTCCGTCGGTAAAGTCCATTTCCCCGAACTCCCCTCCAATACGGTCCTTTCCGTTATATAGGGTCAGGGATACATTGCGAAGATGTACTCCGCACAGGGAGGAGCCCAGTTCGGAAAGAGGCATCGCCCTGTCTATCCAGCCTTTTGCGCCGGGATAGTCCTTCGGCAGGGACGATTCCGCCTCCGCGCCCTCGGCGATTCCGCCTCCCAGCACCTTGGCCGCCAGTTTCCCTGTTGACAGTTTGTCAGTCTTGTAGCCTTTTGGGACCAGGGCCGTGAGGGACGGGAACAGGGGCGTGATGCTGTGGCCTGCCGCTTCGGCCCACCTGTAGCCGTCGCCTGTGCTGCCGGTACGCGGGTAGGAAAGGCCTCCCGTGGCTATTATCAGCCTCAGGCAGGAGAATGTGCGGTTATCCCGGCAGGAGATAAGGAAGCCTTCGCCGGAGGGGTCAGGCACTATGGCGGTGACCTCTTCTCCTGTGCGGATATCGACTCCTGAGGTCCTTGCCGCCCGGACAAGGGCATCGATAATGTCAGTTGCACGGTACGAGTGCGGGAAGGCCCTGTCGCCCCTTTCCACGTCCACTGGTACGCCCTGCCTTTCGATGAAGGCTATGGCATCTTCGGGGGTGAAGTTGTAGAATGCCGGGCGGACGAAGCGCGGATTGGAGCGTATGTGGCCGGAGAAGGCTTCCCATGGCTTGAGGTTGGTGAAGTTGCAGCGGCCCTTGCCCGTTATCATGAGTTTGCGGCCGGGCCGGGGCATTTTCTCGAGAAGCATGGTGGCGGCGCCGTTTTCGGAGGCGGCGCAGGCGGCCATGAGTCCCGAGGCTCCTGCTCCGATTACTATGACATCTGTCGCTATGGTAAGCATTTTTGTTCAAAAATTTTGCGTTTTGCAGGAAAAGCAGTACATTTGCAGTCCAATCGCCGCTTTAGCTCAGTTGGTAGAGCAGCGCATTCGTAATGCGCAGGTCGCGGGTTCGAGTCCCGTTCGCGGCTCTTAGAGAATGGTGTCTTCCTGGCTCCATTCTTTTTTTATCTCTTCCGGCCCCCTTCGAACCCGCGACCTGTGTCCCCCGAGGGGACCGACGGCCTGCCGTCGAGGGGGTTACGTGGAGGGCGCTCCTGGCGGCGTGCCGCCGGTTCGAGTCCCGTTCGCGGCTCTTAGAGAATGGTGTCTTCCTGGCTCCATTCTTTTTTTATTCCTGCGGGAGCAAAGTTACAAAAATGTTTCCGAAAACAGCGGCTTGCAGACTCAATATCACAACAGCATCTTCCCGATACGCTTGCGGTTATCATTCCACGCACCATAAATCTCCGACACGTTGCCCGCAGTGATAAAAGCATCTATCTTGTTGTCGCTAAGGAACTTGAACAAATCAGCATACTCATTCTGGGTCAGCAGCGTCACCACCTCTATCTTCTCCTCGCCGGAAAAACCGCCCTGCAGATGGTAAAGGCTGCAACCCCTCTTGAGATTGTGAATGATGAAATAACGAATCTTGTCATGGTCGTTGCTGATTATGCACACACGCTTGCGCTTGTTGAGGGCATCGGTAAAATAATCCACCACGACTCCGTTGATCCAGGTGCCGAGAAGTCCGATTACCACCATGCGGAAAGGATTGATGGCGAATGCCGTACAGCAGATAATGGCTCCAGCAATGGAAACCGAAGCGCCTATGTCGAAATGAAGATACTTGTTGACAATCTTGGCAAGTATGTCCAGACCACCGGTAGAAGCGTTGATTCTGAACAGTATGGCCTGCGAAATGCTGAGCATCAGCACGAAGCATATAAGGTCAAGCCAGGGGTCGTTCATCACGGAAGTACCGTCGGTTATAAGCTTCTGCCAGGGCAGCACCTTGTCCCAGAAATCCACGAGCGGACCGAGGATAAGGGCCGTATAGACGGTCTTGATGCCGAATTCGGCTCCGATAAGCAACCAGGCCAGCACCAGCAGTATGGCATTGATGGCAGCTATGATGACTGACACCCTGACGGCAAAGCCCGCCTTGGTCAGGACCTCGGACAGGACTATGGACAGACCGGATATACTGCCGATGATAAGCTTGCTGGGCATGAGGAAATAGTACACTGCTGCGGCACCCACCAGCATGCCGAGGGTCATTATGACCAGTTCCTTCCAAAACTTGACCGTGCCAAGAGGTTTAAGAATGTTAACCATTGCTTGTAATATTTGCCCCAAATTTGGTAAAATACTTTGAATTTTCAAAATATTCTTATAATTTCGTAAAAATATTTAACCGGATGAAAGTTCATTTCCCCATACTGGTCCTCCTGCTGACATTGTGCATTCCCACCAAGGCCCAGAACGTAGTAGACAAGCTGTTCCTCGACATGCGTTCCTCCTTCCACCAGGAAATCTCCCGGGGAGGATCCTACGACAGCCAGCTGGTCGGCGACTATCTCAATTTCCATATCCTCGGACATATCACCCCCACCATAGACTACAGGATAAGGCAGCGCCTGAACAAGAAGGTCTTCGACGAAAAGAACATGTTCAACGCCACCGACTTCATGTACATCAACTGGCAGGCCACGCCGAAGCTCAGCTTCATGGTCGGCAAACAGGCCGTACTCATCGGAGGATACGAATACGACGCTGTCCCCATTGACGTATATTTCTACAGCAAATTCTGCGAGAACCTCTACCAGGGCTTCACCTTCGGCGCTTCTGCCACATACCAGGTAGCCCCCATGCAGAACATCGTGTTCCAGGTCTGCAACTCTCCCCTGTCGCTCGGATTCCAGTCCGTCTATGCCTACAACCTGGCTTGGTCCGGACGCTTCGCCCCATGGTGGCACACCATCTGGAGCGTCAACTTCGTGGAAGACACCGACAAGCACATGGCCAATTACATTTCGCTTGGCAACCACTTCACTTTCAACAACATAATCTTCGACATCGACATCATGAACAGGGCCGGTTTCGGGCAGAAGAAGTTCTTCCTGAGCGACATCACCCTTATCAGCAAATTCATCTGGAGCGTGGGCAAATGGAACATTTGCGCCAAGGCCGGATATGAGGTGAATTCGCCGGACAACGTGGATGCCAACGGAAGGGCCTACGACATAGTAATCGCCCCCGGCACGCAGTATATCTACGCCGGAGCCGGACTGGAGTGGTTCCCCCTTGGCAGGGACAACGCCAGGCTGCACCTCGTATGGTACGGCGACAACGCCATGAAACGCCATAACATAGAGCTGGGCGTTACCTGGAGAATTGACATAATCAACAGATAGACAATGAGAAAACTTTTCATTTCATTTGCAGCCGCGCTTATGGCAGCGGCGGCTTCAGGGCAGGACATTACCCTCACCACGGCCTTGTACAACCGTGGAGACGACCCCGCATGGGCCGCTCCCTCCTTTGACGACGCTCACTGGCAGGAGGTAAGCCTTACCGACTATGTCACAAGGCAGGCCGGATTCTTCGAATACGGCTACGCTTGGTACAGGATGAAGGTGGTCATTCCTTCGTCCCTGAAGGCGTCCGCTCCCTACAAGGATGCCATAGTGCTGAGCGTCAAAGGAATAGACGACAGCGACGAGACCTTCCTCAACGGCACGAGGGTCGGCAAGACGGGCACCATGCCCTCAGACTGGAACGGTTATACCACGGCCTACAACCAGCCAAGGGGCTATCTTATACCTGCCTCCCTAGTGCGCTGGGACAAGGAAAATACCATAGCCATAAGGCTTTACAACGGCGCAGATGCCGGCGGAGTCTATGGAGACGGCATACATATAGGAATGGCTGGACTGGACGAACTCTCCGGCATGCAGTTCCGGACCGAAGACAACCTCTGCCGCCTTGAAATGAACGCCTCCACCTCGGCCGGTGGCACCCTGGAAGTGGAATATCTCTACCCCGCCCGCAACGAGAGCAGCTTTATCAGCAAGGCTGTCAGGCTCCGCAAAGGAAAGACCACGGTCATAGACCTTCCCTTCTCCCCCGGGGAGCAGGTGGTGCTGAAGGCTGTTTTCACAGACAGCCGCACCCGCAGCCAGGTATCCAAACGCTATGTGCCCAAATACATACTGACCCCGGCCGCTCCTGAAAGCCCCCGCTACAACGGTCCACTCGTGTTCGGAGCAAGGCCCGGCAGTCCCATAATATTCCGCCTGGCATTCTCGGGACAGAGGCCCATGGAATTCAGCTGCGAAGACCTTCCCGAAGGCCTTGCCCTGGAGAACGGGATACTCGGCGGCAGCATTGCCTCCGCAGGCGAATACAAGATCAGGGTCAAGGCTGAAAACGCTCATGGAACCGCCGCTCAGGAAGTCACGCTCAGGATAGGCCCCAGCATAGCGCTGACACCTCCAATGGGCTGGAACTCATGGAATTGCTGGGGCACGAGCGTCTCGCAGGAAAAGGTCATTTCCTCGGCGCAGGCCATACTGGACAAGGGTCTTGCGGACTTCGGCTACAACTATATAAACATAGACGACGCCTGGGAGGCTCCCGAAAGGAACGAAGACGGGACCATAGCCACCAACGAAAAGTTCCCCGACATGAAGGGGCTCGGCGACTGGCTCCATTCCAAGGGTCTCCGCATGGGCATATACTCTTCTCCCGGCAGCCACACCTGCGGCCTCTACCTCGGTTCCCTCGGACATGAGCAGCAGGACGCAAGTACATGGAACGAATGGGGCGTTGACTACCTCAAGTACGACTGGTGCCTCTACGGAGAGGAATTCGAGAGGATAAAAGACTATTCCCTTGCAGGATATGTCCGTCCCTACATGAAGATGGAAGAATGCCTGAGGAGCCAGCCCCGCGACATATTCTATTCCCTCTGCCAATACGGAATGGCCTCCGTCTGGAGCTGGGCACCTGCCGTGGATGCCAATTCCTGGAGGACCACCGGCGACATTACCGACACATGGGAATCCCTCTATTCCATAGGATTCGTAAGCCAGAAGGACCTGTATCCCTACTCCGGGCCCGGACACTGGAACGACCCCGACATGCTCATAGTGGGAAAGGTGGGTTGGAGCGCACAGCTCCGCGATTCACGCCTCAGCGCTGACGAGCAGTACACCCACATATCGCTTTGGGCCCTTCTTGCGGCCAACATGCTCATTGGCTGCGACGTGGCCCAGATTGACGGATTCACCCTCGGCCTGCTCTGCAACAACGAGGTCAATGCCGTCAACCAGGACATACTCGGCCGCCAGGCCTCCTGCGTCCTTGAAGAGGGCGGTTTGCAGGTCTGGGCAAGGCCTCTTGCGGACGGAAGCACCGCCGCAGGCATATTCAACACGGGAAGCGGGGACCTTGCCATAGAAATCGACAAGGTTCTTCAGAAGGCCGGATACAAGGTCTCCGCCCTCAGGGACCTGTGGAGGCAGAAGGACCTGGGCGCAGAAGAAATGTCCTGTACCCTGCCCAGCCACGGAGTCCGTCTTGTGAAATTCTAAGGCAACAGCAGGCCGGCCTTGACCTTGGCCGCTACCTCGGCACCTGCCACGCGCTCCAGAATGGCGAGAGCGAAAGGTATGGCGCAGCCGGGGCCGCGGCCTGTTATAAGAGCGCCGCTGACCTCGACGGGTTCGCCGGTATATTCGCCTCCGGCCTGCTGCGTAGCACTCTCGAAGCCCGTATAGCAGGTGAACTTATGTCCCGGGAGTCCGGGCAGCTTGGATACCACGAGGCCCGGAGCGGCGCAGATTGCGGCCACCGTGCCACCGTCTTCCCAATGCCTGGCCATGACGGCCATCAGGTGGGGATTGTCAGCGAGGTTCTGCGCTCCTGGCAGTCCTCCGGGGAATATCAGCACATCGGCAGGTTCCGTGCCCGAGACCCTGAGTTCGGCCATGAAATGGTCGAGCGTCATGTCGGGACACACGGTGATGCCGTGGGAGCCCGTCACGAAGCCCTCGAGGTCGTTGGATACTGTCAGCACATCGACTCCTCCCCTTTTGAGGATATCTACTGTGGCAAGGGCCTCGATTTCCTCGAAGCCGTCCGCCAGAAATACAAATACACCTTTCATTTCTTTCTTTTATAAAAAACAGGGGCCGCCCCAAAAAGGCAACCCCTGAAAGTTGAGGTAAGAGGATTCGAACCTCTACTGAGGGAACCAAAATCCCTAGTGCTGCCATTACACAATACCTCAATCACGCCACAAAATTAAGGCTTTTAAATCAAAAAAGCAATGATTTCAGAACAATTCTAAAGCCTTCACCACGCCATGCCTGCCAAGAAGAAGGGCATGAGGCAGAACGGTAAGGTCGAAAGAGTCCATTACGGCCCCGGCAAGGCTCTCGTCCCTCTCCATCAAAGAATCCACGTCCACGAGAAAATAGCGGGCTCCCGGGGATTTGCCCACCCCCTCTATGAAGGCCTTGCAGCGGGTGCAGCCGGGAGAATAGAACACAAGGTAGGTGTCCCGGCAGAAACGGTCTATACGCCTTCTGCATTCCCTTCGCGAACCATTGGCGACCACAAGGGTGCCGGGCAGTTTCAAAGGAGGGACCTTCGAGCCTACGGCATTTCTGGACAGGAGTTCCTTCAGCATGGAAGCGTAAGAGACCACCCTCAGGCTGTCATCACGGCTGCGCCACACCCCGGGACGCGAAAGCACCAGTGAATCAGCCACATAAAGGGCTCCCTGACGCAAGGCCCCGCGGTCCGAAGCCCCAAGGTAATAGAGCAGGCTGCCTGAAAGGGCCTTGTACTCCCGCACATCTCCCTTGGCAAGGGTATTTCCCTTGATATGCTCGGCCACTTCCTTTACGCCGGCCACTGACAGGCTGTCTCCATACAGGCCGAAAATGGTATCGTAAAGGTCCGTGTAATCCTTCGAGCCGTATTCGACGGCAGGGTCATAATGCTCCAGAAGTTGCTCCAGGGCAGGAGTGTCAAGCTTGCGGCCCAGGATGATGCCGTCCTCTGAAAGAAGGAACATGGCCGGAGTCTGCAGCACTCCGTAGAGAAGTTCAAAATCTGAATCGCCGTCCGGGTCCCAGTAATGCCTTACATTCACGCCCTTGCCGCCAAGGTCCTCCATGGAAGAGATATAGCCCTCCCAGGCCTTCCTGTCGGAGCCTGTATATACCGCCATGAAATCCAGGTCGTGCCCTCCGGCAGAAAACAGCTTGCGAAGAAGCAGGTTCTCCACCTTGCAGGTAGCGCAGGAAGTGTCATGAAAGAACAGCACGGCCAGGCGGCCCGATGTCACGGGAACGCGGCATGACTCTCCGGAAGGGTCCTGCAGCACGACCTCCGGGGCCTTCATGCCCAGAAGGGAGTGCCTGTTCATGTCTGCATAAAGCTTGGCATTCAGAATGTCCACTTCCGAGGCCATGGAAGCCTTGCCTGTAGCAAACCAATTGTCAGTCAGGTAGATTGCGACCTCTTCATCGCCCATTACCCTCGAAGTGAAAAAGTGGTTGTACGCTTTCAGCGCGACATGGTCCAGGGTCGCCCTGTCGGTACAGGCGGATATGAGAAAGTCACATTCCTGCTTCTTGACGGAGGCAGGCTCGGCCTCGAGGGAATGGAAATACTCGTCCAGCTTGGCATCAAGCCCCTTCCAATCCTGCTGGGCAAAGGCGCAGGGCCGGAGCAGCAGGGCGGCAAAAAGACATGCAAGGAAACGGCGCATCATTTCACGGGAGGCAGGACCACACCCTCGGGAAGGAACTGCGAAGTGTCTCCGTCATGCTTGAGGATATCCCTCACCGCCGAAGAGGATATATGCGCGAATTCCTGGGATGTCGGGATGATTATGGTTTCTATCTCGGGGGCGATACGGCGGTTCATATCGGCTATGGAACGCTCGGTCTCGAAATCGAGCATGTTCCTCACCCCTCGGACTATATGTCTGATTCCCAGCTCCTTACAAGTGTCTATCGTAAGGTTCTCGTACTTGATTACCCGGACTCCATCCATGCCGGTGACAGCCTGACGTATAATGTCCATACGCTGGTCCATGGTGAAGAATCCCCTCTTGTCCTGGTTGATACCCACGGCCACCACCACCTCGTCGAACATCGTCAGCGCCCTGCGCAGTATGTTCAGATGGCCCGCCGTGAAGGGGTCGAAGGACCCCGGAAACAATGCTTTCCTAGTCATAATTGCCAATCTATGGGCTCCATGCCCTGTGACACAAGTATTTCGTTGGTTTTGGAGAAATGACGGCAGCCGAAAAACGCTCCGCCCGCCAGAGGAGAAGGATGGGCCGCCTCCAGCACATGGTGCCTGGAAGTGTCTATGAGGGCCTTCTTGTTCCTCGCATAATTGCCCCAGAGCAGAAAGACCACCCCGTTGCAATTATCTGATATGCACCTTATTACGGCATCCGTAAACTCCTGCCAGCCTATGCGGCTGTGGGATGCCGCCACCCCGGCCTGCACAGTGAGTATGGAATTCAGCAGCAGCACTCCCTGCCTGGCCCAGGGCTCAAGGTCGGGGCTGCCGCTCATCCTCACTCCCGTATCCGACTCTATCTCTTTGAAAATGTTCTTCAGAGAAGGGGGCGCGGGAATCCCCCGGGGCACGGAAAAGGATAGGCCCATGGCCTGCCCCTGCCCGTGGTAAGGGTCCTGGCCCAGTATGACCACCTTCACCTTGTCCAGAGGAGTGAGCTCGAAAGCCCTGAAAATCAGGCTTCCGGGAGGATATATCACCTTCCCGCCGGCCTTTTCGCCATGCAGGAAATTCACCAAAGAGGAGAAGTACGGCTTGTCGAACTCCTCCCCCAGCGCAGCTTTCCAGCTTTTTTCAATCTTTACGTCCATTATTCGAATATATATCCCAAGACATCGTCGATAGTCTTGACATATACAAAGGTAAGACCTTTTACGTAAATTTCCTTGATATCCTCGATATCTTTTCTGTTATCTTCGCTGATTACTATGGTGCTTACCCCCGCACGCTTGGCCGCAAGTATCTTCTCCTTGATGCCTCCCACAGGCAATACACGGCCGCGCAGGGTCATTTCGCCCGTCATGGCCACGCCGCTGCGCACCTTGCGGTTGCGAAGGGCCGATACCATGGAACTTACCATGGTGATACCGGCGGAAGGACCGTCCTTGGGGGTCGCTCCCTCGGGCACATGCACATGTATGTCCTTCTTGGCGAAGGTCCCGGCATCCATAAGGGCAAGGGCTGGATGGGCCTTTATATACTGGTATCCTATGGTCGCGGACTCTTTCATCACGTCGCCAAGGTTGCCCGTCATGCTCATGACTCCCTTGCCCTCGCTGACGGAACTCTCCACGAACAGTATTTCTCCGCCGACGGCGGTCCAGGCCAGGCCGGTCACCACTCCGGGAGCCTCATTGCCCTGCTGCTTGTCGTGGAAGGCCACGGGAAGCCCGAGATATTCCTTCAGATGCTCCTTCTTTATGGTTGCAGGATAGCTCTCCTCCATGGCTATCTTCTTCGCGGTCACGCGGGCCACCTTGGCTATCTGCTTCTCCAAGGAGCGGACACCCGACTCGCTGGTGTACTTGTCTATGATTTCGGAGAGGGCTTCCTTGTCTATGCGGAGCTTGCGCCCATCTATGCCGTGCTCCTTCAACTGCTTGGGTATCAGAAACTTCTTGGCAATCTCCATCTTCTCCTCGGCCAGATATCCGGACACATTTATGAGCTCCATCCTGTCCAGGAGGGCCGGCTGTATGCTGGAAATGGTGTTGGCCGTAGTGATGAACATCACCCTGGAAAGGTCGTAGTCTATGTCCAGGTAATTGTCGTGGAAGGTGGTGTTCTGCTCGGGGTCCAGCACCTCCAGCAGGGCCGACGAAGGGTCGCCCTTGAAGTCAGCTCCGAGCTTGTCCACCTCGTCCAGCACCATCACGGGGTTGGATGTGCCGGCACGCGCTATGCCGCTGAGGATACGGCCGGGAAGGGCTCCGACATAGGTCTTGCGGTGTCCGCGCAGCTCCGCCTCGTCATGCATGCCGCCGAGGGAAATCCTCACGTATTTGCGGCCCAGGGCACGCGCTATGGACTTTCCGAGACTGGTCTTTCCCACTCCCGGAGGACCGTACAGGCAGAGTATGGGGGACTTCATGTTGCCCTTGAGCTTAAGCACCGCAAGGTATTCTATGATACGGTCCTTGACGCTTTCCAGCCCGTAGTGGTCGTCGTCCAGCACCTTCTGGGCATTCTTGAGGTCCAGATTGTCCTCGGACACATCGTCCCAGGGCAGGTCTATCATGAACTGCAGGAAGTTAAGCTGTATGGCATACTCGGGAGCCGAAGGGTTGTACCTCTCCAGCTTGACGCATTCCTTCTCGAAAATCTCGCCTACCTTCTCGGGCCATTTCTTGGAAGAAGCGGCCTCGCGAAGCCTCGACACCTCGTCATCCTCGTCTATGCCCAGTTCCTCCTGTATGGTACGGAGCTGGTTGTTGAGGTAATACTCCCTCTGCTGCTGGTCGATTTCGGTCTTGACCTTGGAATTGATTTCCTGCTTTATCTTCAGCAGCTCGACCTGGCGGTCCAGGGACGAGAGCAGGGCCATGGCCCTTTCCTTGACATCGGCGTACTGGAGCAGTTCCACCTTCTCCTCGAAAGTATCGAGCTCTATTGTGGTGGCAATGAAATTCACGAGGAAAGTGAAGTCCTCGATGGACTTGAGGGCGGACACTGCCTCACGGGGCGCAAAGGAAGCGGAACGTATTATCACTGAGGCCTTTTCCTTGAGGGAATCGGCTATGATCCTTATGTTGGCCTCCTCGCCCTCGGGGTCATTGTCTTCAAGGTAGGACACCTCGGCGGCAAGGTAAGGCTCCACCGCCACGAGGCGGCCAAGGCGCACCCGGCTGAAGCCCTGGAGCACGGCCGACAAGGAGCCGTCCGGCATCTCGAAGGTCTTGATGACCTTGGCGACGGTCCCCCACTGCGAGAGGTCCTCTATGCTGACGGGGTCCTCCACGGAGATATTCACCTGCGGAACCGTAGCTATGAAAGCATTGTCCTTCTGCGCGTCTTCTATGAGTTTCAGGGACTTTTCCCTTCCTATGGTGACAGGATATACCGTCCCGGGAAAGATGACGGCATTGCGGAGGGCCAGCACCGGCAGCACGTCGGGCATGTTCTGGGGAAGCTGCCTTCGCATGACATCGCTCCCTGACACGGGTATTATGCTGACTTCGGCACCCTGGGCCGAAAAGAGGTCATTTATATTGTTTATATCCATATTCTTCATTCATTACTGCCAAAATGTCACGGCTCCGGCCGGCAAAGTCGGCGTTCCATTTAATGGTCAATCTCCGTGCCATTGCCCAAACATAGCAAAATATAGGTAAAATACTGCCTCCAGAGGTACACAAAAGCGCAAAAATATTTAAAAATGATTTGTTTATACAAAAAAATAAGCCTAACTTTGCACTCGATTTGTCCCCTTTTATTGTAAATGACAAACAAAATATAAAAACAACAACTATGACAAAGGCAGAAATCGTAAACGAAGTTGCAAAAGCGACAGGTTTTGAGAAGACAATGGTACAGGCCGTTGTGGTCAGTTTCATTGATGTGGTAAAGGCATCCCTGGCAAAGGGCGAGGCTGTTTATCTCCGTGGATTCGGCAGCTTTATAGTAAAGCATCGTGCAGAGAAAGCCGCAAGGAATATCACCAAGAACACCACCATCACCATTCCTGCACACAATATCCCTGCATTCAAGCCCGCAAAGACCTTCGTTGCTTCCGTGAAGTAATCCTTAAAACTATTATAATATGCCAAGCGGAAAAAAACGTAAAAGACATAAAATGGCAACGCACAAACGTAAAAAACGTTTGCGCAAGAATAGACACAAGAAGAAATAATTCAGTGTCTGCCATTTTAGCAGTCTGCTAAGAGTGAAGGGCTGACCGGGGATCGGACAGCCCTTTTTTATGTTCAAGATGAAATGAGCGAAACGTCAAATGAATCAGTAAAAGACCTGATTGTCGATGTTGAATCGAAGGAGGTCCGCATAGCCTTGCTGGAAGACCACAAGCTTGTGGAACTCAGTTCCGAGTCGAGCGCGGGGCACAAATTTGCCGTCGGAGATGTATATCTGGGCAAAGTCAAGAAGGTTATGCCTGCCCTCAACGCTGCCTTTGTCGATATCGGTGACGAGAAGGAAGCTTTCATCCATTACCTGGACCTGGGATTGTATTTCAACGCCTTCGACACTTTCGTCAGGGAGACCAACGTGAATGTCAATCCTTCAGAGGTATTCTCGCGTACGTCCCTCGGCCCCATCCTTGAAAAGGAGGGCCGCATCGAGGGTGTGCTGAAGAAGGACCAGATGCTGATAGTCCAGATAATCAAGGAGCCGATTTCGACCAAAGGTTCACGACTGACCGCTGAAATTTCATTGGCAGGACGTAACATCGTACTTCTTCCCTTCGCACAGAAGGTGAATGTATCCCAGAAAATTTCCTCCAAGGAGGAAAAAAGGAGGCTGGAAACCCTGGTCCGCAGCATCCTCCCCAAGAATTACGGAGCGATAATCCGCACCGCAGCCGAAGGCAAGAACGCCGCCGTACTGGTGGCTGAGCTCAAGTCGCTGATAGAGAAGTGGGAAGGGTCCTGGAACAGCCTCTCCAAATCCAAGAATGTCCAGTTGCTGTTCTCCGAATACAGCAAGACCACCACGGTACTGAGGGACCTTCTCAACGACTCTTTCTCCAACATATACGTCAACAACAAGACGGTTTACGAGGAGTCGGGCAAGTACGTTTCCCTCATCTCTCCCGGACAGGAGAAGATAGTTAAGTTCTATGACGGAAAGGAACCCATATTCGACCATTTCGACGTTAACCGTCAGATCAAGGGTGCTTTCGGGAAGGTGGTATCGCTCAGGCAAGGGGCATATCTTGTAATCGAATCGACAGAAGCCCTGAACGTAATCGATGTCAACAGCGGCACCCGCGCCAAGAACAAGGAGCAGGAAGAGAACACTTTTGATGTCAACAGGTACGCCGCCGAGGAAATTGCCAGGCAGCTGAGGCTCAGGGACATGGGCGGTATAGTCATAGTCGATTTCATCGACATGGCGGTCCAGGAGCACCGGAACGAGCTCTACAAATACATGACAGAGCTCATGGCCGGCGACAGGGCGAAGCACAACGTGCTGCCACTGACCAAGTTCGGCCTCATGCAGATTACCCGCCAGAGGGTGCGCCCGGCGACGGAAATCAACACCGCCGAGACCTGCCCCCTATGCCACGGCACGGGAAAGATAGCTTCTTCGATGCTAATAGACGAACAGATTGAGAGAAGGCTCGCCTACTACGTGAACGAAAAGAAAATGGACAGGCTGACTCTCAAGGTAAGTCCCATACTCGGGGCCTATCTGACAAGGACCAAGGGACTGCTGGGAAGTTCCTACCTCAAAGACTGGAAGAAGAAATACAGGTGCAAGATAGACCTGGTGGAAATCACCGATTTCTTCGTTCTGCAAAATGAATTTTTCAATTCCAAGGGAGACAAGCTCGATTGAGCTTGTCTTTTTTATTCTTCGGGCATGGAGGAAGAGTACTTGCGCCACTTCTCAAGCAGGGCCGTCATGTCTTCGGGCAGGGAGGAATCGAAGCGCATGAATTCACCCGTGCCGGGATGGACGAATCCGAGGGTCTTGGCATGCAGGGCCTGGCGCGGACACAGTTCCATGCAATTGCGTATGAACTGCTTGTATTTGGAATATATCGTGCCGCTGCGAATCTCAGTGCCGCCGTACCTCTCGTCCCCGAAAAGCGGGTGGCCTATGCCGGACATGTGTACCCTTATCTGATGGGTGCGGCCCGTCTCCAGGCGGCATTCCACCAGCGTGACGAAGCCGAATCTCTCCAGCACGCGGTAATGCGTGACGGCCCTCTTGCCTATCTCCGGATTATGGAAAGCCCTGAATTTCAGGCGGTCCGAAGGGTCACGCCCTATGTTTGCGTCTATGATCCCTTCGTCCTCATGGATATTGCCCCAGACCACGGCCTGGTATCTTCTTTCTATGGAATGTACGAAGAACTGCTCCGCAAGGGCGGCCTGCGCCTTGTCGTTCTTGGCCACCACCAGAAGCCCCGATGTATCCATGTCTATACGATGTACCAGCACCCCCATGCGCTCGTCGTCTTCGGCCTGGGAAGGGTCTATTCCAAGGTGGAAGGCAAGGGCGTTGACAAGGGTGCCGGAGAAGTGTCCGTTGCCGGGATGCACCACCATTCCGGCTGGCTTGTTCACCACCAGCACGTCATCGTCCTCATACACTATGTCAAGGGGAATTTCCTCCGGAAGCAGCTGGAAACCATGCTTTTCGTAAGGCATCATGAACCGTATGACATCCCTGGGCCTGAGCACCAGATTGGCCTTGGCCTCCTTGTCGTTGACAAAGACATACCCGCTCTTTATGGCATTCTGGACCCTCGCCCGGGAGGTGTTCTCCAGATGAGAGGCCATGTACTTGTCCAGACGCACAGGCTCCTGGCCCGCATCTACGGTCAGCGTGAAATGCTCGAAGAGCTCCCTCTCCTCAATCGGCTCCTGCATCATTTCGAGGGCTGTTTGAGAGGGTCCTTGCTAAGGTACAGATTGACATCCGAGCCCATGAGCATGGGATTGCGTGAGGGCGAAGGAGTCTGCTTGTAAACCACCGCATCCAGCGAGTCAGCATAAGTCTTTATGCCTTCGTCGAAATGCAAGGTCTTGATATTGAGGGAATAATCATGCACAGCATCTACGGCCCTGAGGAACTTCATGCCGCTTACGTCGGGCACGTAAGTCTGGTTGTCATTGCTGCTCAGGCCCACCACGAGGTCTATGGTGCTGCCGCTCTCCACCATGGTGCCGGGAGCAATCTCGCGGTTGCGGCGCAGTTGGCGGAGGACATTGTTAGTGGCCATGTCGCTGACATATATCAGCTTGCCCGGATTGAGCCCGCGCGAAAGCAGTTCGGCCTTGGCCTGGCGCATGGAATATCCGACGAGGTTCGGCATCTGCACCTTCTTGGGTGTGACGGAGTTGATGGTGAGCATCACGCGGCGGCCTTTCTTGACCTTGCTGCCTGCCTTGGGATTCTGGCTGTACACCAGTCCCCTGCCCATCCTGCGGATATACACGGAGTCCGTGACCTCCGCCCTTATGTCCACGAGGCCGGCATTGTACTTCGCCTCGTTGACATTCATGTTGGTAAAGTCGGGGACGGTTATCTCCTTGCCGTGGTTGGTCATGACGCGAAGGCCTATGGAGGCGGCGATGACAAGCACCGTGACAAGCACCAGCGCCCAAATAAGGTTCTTCACTATCCAGTTGCCGAAAATTTTCTTAGCTTCCATATACTAGAGGAATATTGCCTTCATTGCGCCTTCGGCGATGAGGGCTATGCCTATAATCATTACTATTATGCCTGATATGCGGTTGATCCACAGCAGGGTGCCGAGCTTGAAGTTTCGGCTCAGGTGGCTCAGACCCCAGGAAAATATGAACCAGTAGAGGGCGGAACCGGCGGCCACGGAGAGTATCACCGGCATCACGCTGAATCCGTTTGGCTCGAGTTCGAGGCCGAAGAATGCGAAAAGCGCGAATATGACAAGTATGGCTCCGGGATTGGTTATGCCCATCGCCACAGCCTTTATGAAGTCCTTGACCGAGTACGGAGTCGGGTCGTTCTCCTTCATCTTGCGGAAAGGGTCGCTGAAGGTCATGGACACTCCCAGCAGCCCTACCACCAGCCCTCCGACCAGAAGTATCAAGGTGCGGTGGGAATTGAGGAAAGACTCCACGAAAGCGAGGGCGAACACGGCGATGACGGCGAACAGCGTATCGACCAGGGTGGCTCCAAGTCCGGTTATGAAACCGGCTTTGTGCCCTTCGCTCAGGGACTTCTGGACAACAAGAATGGCTATCGGTCCGAGAGGGGCCGACGCGCATATTCCTACCAATATCCCTTTAATTATGTCAAGAAGCATTGCCTCAGTTTTATATAACCCGCAAATATAACAAAAAAAATTCATATCTTTGTCCATCGGCACCTTAGAGAGGTGGTGAGGGATATAAACAACTTCTGAAATGAAAAGAAATATCTGGCTGCTGGTTATATGTTTTGCCGTGGCGATGAGCCTGCCATGGCTGGTGAAAGGGACTTCTCTGCTGGCTCTGGTAGCGCTTGTGCCGCTGCTGTGGGCCGAGAGAATGGCAGACAGGGCCCATATCAAGCGGTTCTGGCCATACCACTATGCCGGTTTCGTGCTGTGGAATGCCGCCACCACCTTCTGGATATGGAACGCCACCGCAGGCGGAGCCGTATTCGCCATTCTCGCCAACGCCCTGCAGATGTCTCTGATATTCGGGCTGTACAGGCTCTCCAAAAAGGCGCTCTCCGGACCTCTGCCATATATATTCCTCGCCGCCATGTGGATAGCCTGGGAGAGATGGTACCTCACTTCAGCCCAGATTTCCTGGCCCTGGCTGGTGATGGGCAACGCCTTCGCCAAAGACATTTCCCTCGTGCAGTGGTACGAGGCTACGGGACATCTTGGAGGCTCCGCCTGGGTATGGGCCTGCAACCTGGGCATTTTCGGTCTGCTTTCCGCCCTTTCGGACGGCAGGTGGAAGGGCTTCAACATCAAGGCAAAGACTGCCGCGATAACTGCTCTTGCTCTTGTAATACTCTGTCCCATAGCTATTTCCGAGTGGCGCTATGCTTCATACTCAGAGACGGAAGACCCTCTGGACGTGCTCATAGCCCAGCCCAACATAGACCCCTACAACAAGTTCGGCGGATGGACCCAGGACAAGCAGAATGCATTTCTAGAGGGTCAGATACGACAAGCCACACGCAACCGCCGCGACAGTTCCGCCCTGCTGATACTGGCTCCGGAGACCTTCACCTCCGACATTGTGGTCGGCGAGGTGGAGTCCGGCAAGACATTCAGGCGGCTGTCATCCCTGTGCGCTGACATTCCGGGTTCCAACCTGCTGTTCGGCGCAACGACTTTCGAATATCTGGGCGGAGCGAATGCCCCTTCACGCACGGCCCGCAGCATAGGCAAGGGAATGTGGTACGAGTCGCACAATTCGGCCCTGATTACCGACGGGTCCGGGCGTCATGACATCTTCCACAAGAGCAAGCTGGTGGTGGGTGTCGAAATGACTCCCTACCCTGCCGTTTTCGTTCCTTTGGACAATATGCTTGGCGGCGTGATGGGACGCGATGTCGGCCAGAAGGAGATTTCCTGCCTTGATTTCAGGGCTGCCGGAAGGGACTTTCCCGTCGGAGCCGCAGTTTGCTACGAGTCGGTCTATGGCGAGTATTGCACGGGATATGTCAGGAAGGGAGCCCGGCTGCTGTGCGTCATAACCAACGATGCATGGTGGGGCAACACTCCCGGATACAGGCAGCACCTGAGCTACAGCAGCCTGCGTGCGATAGAGACAAGGCGCGACATAGCCAGGTGCGGCAATACGGGCATTTCGGCGATAATAGACCAGAGAGGGCGCATACTATCCAGCACCCCCTGGTGGGAGCCGGCTACCTTACAAGGCAGCGTAAACCTCTCTGACAAAGAGACTTTCTTCGTCCGCAACGGGGACATAGTCGGGCGCATCTGCACCCTGGTGTTCCTGCTGTTGCTGCTGATTGTACCTGTCCGCCTCCTCCGCAAGGAATAGAGGTTCTACATCCTTGGAGGACGGCCGCCGCCCATAGGACCGCGGGCGTTACGCATGTTGCCGAAATTGCCGAACCGCCAGGTCAGCGACAGGATGACATAACGGCCGAGGGTATTGTTGTAGGTCTCCATGTGATAGTTGGACTCGTCCGTCACAGTAAGGTTCTTCGCCTGGTTCAGAAGGTCATAGACCTTGATGGCCACGGTCAGGGACTTCTTGAACAGAAGCTTGTTGATTTCGGCGTTGATGATGACATCCGAAGGCTGATCCGTGGTATATCCGCGGTACCAGTTGTAACGAGCGTCCGCGACTATGCCCCAATCTCCGGGAATGGTCCAGTTCATGGACCCCGTCACCTGATTGTTCCAAGTAGTGTTGGTAGAGGCCGAGCTGATTGTGTACCAAGACTTTGACATTCTCGTGCGACCTCCTGCCGTAAGCTCCACGAAATCGTTGCGATAAGTCAGCCTCAACCTCTGCATGGCATTGACGGACTGTATCACGTTGCGGCTGAAACGGCTGTCGGAATCGATGTCCGGCACATCGGAGCGGAACTTGTCATAGTTGAACGACCCGTCGGTATTCTCATAATCGGACATGTTGAAGCCGGTGGAAGACCCAAGGTACGAAGACCCGTTGGTGTAACCTCCTGTAGTCATGGAGAATATGGAGAAATTGGACTTGGCGATGGGAGTGTTCAAGGACACGCGCAGATTGACGTTGCCCGAAGTCTTGCCGTTGACAGGCATGGAATACTGCGCTCCCGTGCTCATGTCGTACCAGGTCGCATTCACTATGGGAGACTGGTTGATGTTGCCGTCCAGATTGACGTTCAGCGTGAGGAAAGTCTTCTTGTTGGTATAGCGGAATTCGCTTCTCAGACCGTGGTTGAAATAAGGGTCGAGGTAGGGATTACCCAAGGACACGCTCAGAGGATTGGAATTGTCCAGGACAGGCATCAACTGCGAAGTCGAAGGCTGCTGGCTGCGTCCGAAATAAAAGAGACGCACATTGGAATTCTCTGCGAAATCGTACCAGAGCATGGCCTGGGGAGCCCAGTTGTAAACCGTCCTGTCGTAGGCGTCATAGCCCGTAGTCTCGTTATGGGTGGTGGTAGGCAGGAAGGCCGCGCCCACCTGTGCGCGGATATTGTCCTGCTGGTACATGAAGTTGGCACCTGCCCTGTGGCTGATGGAATGGTTCAGTATAGTATTGGAATACAGGTCGTTGAGAGACTCCGGGTCGGCGGGCACATACTGTCCCATGGAATAAGCCCTGTCGAATGCGAGGGCCGCGTCGCCACCCGCAGGGAAGAACTCGGGAATGCCGCCGCCGGCAGCGTCATAGGTGTTCTTCCAGGACTTGTTCAGTCCCCATGACAGCTCGTAATTGGCCTCTATGTAGAAGCCTCGGCCAAGGGGCTCAGTATAGGTCAAGCGGCCGGAGAGGCTGTTCTGGCGCTGATTCTGGTCATAGCGCTGGTTCACGGACTCTACCGTCGATTCGGAATATGAATTGGTGGAGGACTGGTTGTAGCCCTGCATGTCCGTATTCTGGAAATTGTACCTCGCATTGAAGGAAAGGGTCCTGCCGGGAATTCCGAGCCTCTGGCGGAACAGGAAGAATCCGTTGGTCCTCCAGTTCTTGCTGCTGCCCAGGTTCCTCGTAAAACCGTCGCTGACCATGCTCTCGGCACCGTCCACGACCTTTTTCGTCTCGAAATCCTCAGCCTCGAGGAAACTGCCTCCGCCCCAGTTGAACTGCGGCTGGAAGAGTATGGAAGTATTCTCGGAGAACTTGTGCTCCACCCTCGCCCCTATCCTGTGGCCCCAGGTGTCGGTGTAGCTCTGTCCGGGCGAAGACACTCCGTTGTTGTAGATAAGCTGGCTGCCGTCCTCCAGATAGGTGGTCTTGGAACTTTTCTCCTCGACATACTTGCCGGAACCGTTGTACAGGTAGTTGCCCTGCAGGTCCATCTTGTCATTAAACAGGTAGGTCTGGCCGTTGAGTCCGGCCATCCATGAGGTAGTGATGCCGTTGCCTGAGCCCCAGCCGCCCTGACCGCGGCCCATTCCGCCGCCGCCCTGGCCGCGCATTCCCTGCATCATGGAGCCGGCAAGGTCGTTGAAGCCACGGTTGTTGGTATTGTTTCCGTTCAGGATGACGCTTATCTGGTTCTTTTCGGAGAACCTTCCGGCAAAGCCCGCGCCCTGGAAACGCCAGTCGCCGTTGCCGTATTTCTCCCGGGATTCCTTGGAAGGAATGTCATGTCCGCCGCCCAGCATCACGTTGCCGAAAAGGCCGTTCATCATGCCCGGACGTATGCTGAGGTCTATGACAGTCTCCTCGTTTCCGTCGCTGATGCCGGTGAATTCAGCCTGCTCGGACTTTTTCTCGAGCACCTTGACCTTCTCTATGACCTTGGCCGGAATATTCTTCGTGGCAAGCTGGGGATCATCCAGGAAGAATGTCTTTCCGTCTATCGTTATCTTGTTGATGGTCTGGCCGTTGGCCGTTACGGTACCGTCTTCGGAGACCTCCACGCCGGGGAGTTTTTTGAGGAGGTCCTCCAACATGTCGTTGTCCGTGGTCTTGAAGGAAGAGGCATTGTACTCGATTGTATCCTTCTTCACCACTATGGGATTGCCCGTCGCCGTGACGCTGGCCGCATCCAGGACTTCGCGGTCGGGAACCATCTTGAACACGCCCAGGTCCACGTCGCCCTTGACCTCGATTTCGGCGGAATAGGCCTTGTAGCCGAGCAGTTCCGCCTTGATCTCGTAGGTGGCTGCGGACACCTTCTCGATGACCGCCTTGCCGTGGTCGTCGCTGAGGACATACTTGGAAGGCTTGGAAGCCCCCTTCTTGGTAAGGGATACCGTGGCGAATGAAACGGCTTCCCCGCTCTGGGAATCCTGCAGCGCCACCTTCACCGTATTCTGGGCGAAAGCCGCCGCGCCGAAAAACAAAATTGCGGACATGGCCGCAACCATCAATCTGAGAAATCTACCCATAAGTTCGTTTATAAATCAGATGTTTGACGCGCCGGCGCGACTAAGGTTTAACGCGGTCGGGATTATTTTTGACAAAGGCTTCCCAGCCTGAAGACTTGCCCTTGACGGCCAGAGGGCTGCTCTGCTGATAATGATGGCAGAGCGCTATGGCAAGAGCGTCCGTCGCATCCAGGAACTTGTCCTCGAGAGTGACTCCGAGGGTCTTCTGCAACATCATGCTGACCTGCTCCTTGGATGCCGCTCCGTTGCCAGTTATGGCCTCCTTGGCCTTGCGCGGAGCATATTCGAAGACCTCCACGCCGTATTCCATGGCGGCTATCATGGCCGCGCCCTGCGCCCTTCCGAGCTTGAGTATGACCTGGGCGTTCTTGCCGTAGAAAGGCGATTCCAGGGCCACCACGGTGGGGTGATAATTCCGGCAAACCTCGGTCACCGTGTCATAAATCTGGCGCAGCTTCCGGTAAGGGTCCTTGTCCTTGCGCATGTCCAGCACGCCCATGTCCACATACTCCGGCTTGCGGTTTACAACACGGACGACCCCGAAACCAAGAATGTTGGTACCGGGGTCGATTCCTAATATGATCGTTTCTTCCACCTAACCAATCTTGTCGAAACCGGTGTAAGGACGAAGCACCTCGGGGATGATGATGCCATCCTCGGTCTGGTTGTCCTCCAGGAGAGCGGCCACGACCCTGGGCAGTGCGAGAGAACTGCCGTTCAGCGTATGGCAGAGCCGGGTCTTGCCATTCTCGTCACGATAGCGGAGGTGGAGCCTGTTGGCCTGGTAGGTCTCGAAGTTGGAGACGGAAGAAATCTCAAGCCAGCGGCCCTGTGCTGCGGACCAGAGTTCGAAGTCGTATGTGATGGCCGAAGTGAAGCTCATGTCGCCTCCGCAAAGGCGAAGTATGCGGTAGCGCAGTCCAAGTGCGTTCACAAGACCTTCCACATGCGCAATCATCTCATCGAGAGCCTTGTACGAATCCTCGGGCTTCTCCACGCGGACGATTTCGACCTTGTCGAACTGATGCAGGCGGTTCAGCCCGCGCACGTCCTTGCCGTAAGAACCGGCCTCGCGGCGGAAGCAGGGAGTATATGCCGTAAGCTTCTGGGGGAACTTGTCATTCTCCAGGATAACGTCACGGAAAATGTTGGTCACGGGAACCTCTGCGGTAGGCACGAGATAGTAGTCGTCAAGTCCTACGTAATACATCTGGGCCTCCTTGTCGGGAAGCTGGCCCGTGCCGAAACCGGAAGCGGCATTGACAAGCACGGGAGGCTCCACTTCCTTGTATCCTGCAGCGGTGTTGCGGTCCAGGAAGAAGTTGACAAGAGCCCTCTGGAGCCTTGCGCCCTTGCCCTTATAGACAGGGAAACCGGCACCGGTAAGCTTTACGCCCAGGTCGAAGTCTATGATGTCATATTTCTTGGCAAGGTCCCAGTGAGGAAGAGCGTTTTCGGGGAGCTTGGGCTCCTCGCCGCCCATTTTCACCACGAGATTGTCCTCTGCGCCCTTTCCTTCGGGAACGAGGTCGCAAGGGATGTTGGGAAGCAGCACGAGCCGGGCCTCAAGCTCCTTGTTGTTCTCCTCGGCCTTGGCCAGGAGTTCGCCGGAGCGGGCCTTAAGGGCGGCAACTTCTTTCTTTACCTCCTCCGCCTCTTCACGCTTTCCTTCCTTCATCAGGCCGCCGATCTTGCCGGCAAGCTGTTTCTGCCGGGAGAGCAGGCCGTCGCTTTCAGTCTGGTACGCCCTGCGGTTGGTATCCAGGGCAAGAATCTTCTCCACTATGGGAGCAGCATCGAAATTCTTGATTGCAAGCTTGCGGATCACCCACTGGGGATCGTCACGAAGCATCTTAAGTGTCAGCATATCTGCGTATTATTTGAAAAAAGGACTGCACAACCGCTGCGGAGTGCAATCCTTCCTGTTCATTTACCGTACTCCGAATTAATTCTCAAAAGGAACCACGGAAACGTAAGACTTGTCACCTTTCTTCTTGGTGAACTTCACGGTACCGTCAATAAGGGCATAAAGGGTGTGGTCCTTGCCCATGCCTACGTTCTTGTAGGGATTGTGGGCTGTACCCCTCTGGCGTACTATGATGTTGCCCGCCTTTACCACTTCACCGCCGAACTTCTTGAGTCCGAGACGTTTGCTATGGGATTCACGACCGTTCTTTGAACTGGATTGACCTTTCTTGTGTGCCATAATTAAATCTCCTTTTAAAATTAAGCGATAGCGTCGATCCTGATACGGGTCAGTTTCTGACGGTGACCGTTGAGCTTCTGGAAGCCCTTGCGGCGGATTTTCTTGAACACGAGAACCTTCTTGGCCTTGACCTGGTCGTCAAGCACGGTGGCTTTCACCAGCGCACCCTCGACATAGGGAGCACCAACCTTTACTGCACCCTCATTGTCAATGAGGAGCACCTTGTCAAACTCAACGGTCTCATCCTTCTTGGCGGCGAGACGGTTGACAAAAATCTTGGAGCCAGCTTCTACCTTGAACTGCTGACCTGCAATGTCAACGATTGCGTACATTTTAATAAAAACTCTTAAAGTTCCGGACCGTAAGCGTCTGCTCCCATGGGCAGATCTTGGCGAGCTCAGCGGTCATAAAAATATTTTAGCCCACAAAGATACACATTTTTTTCATAATCTGAAAATTTCTTGAAAGTTCTTGTTTTTTTTAGATAAAAGTAAAAAGTGTTTGCTATCTTTGTGAACAATTTTCGCAGTATGGATATCGATCTTCTGTCACGCATGGTCAAGGAACTCATCCTTGATTCCGATGAAGTCTCGCTGCCCGGTGTCGGTTCTTTCGTCACCGAGCTGATGCCTGCAACCTTCTCAGACAAGGGCTATACCATCAATCCTCCCTACAGGAGGCTGTATTTCCGCCAGAAGTCCGGCGAAGGCGACATGGCCCTGGCCAATCTGTATGCGGCAGGCAACGAGTCCGACGGCCTCACGCCGGCCGATGCGCAGAGGATAATAGTGGATTTCCTCGCGGAAATGAAGACCGTGCTGCAGGAGAAAAAGACCGTGGTTTTCCCCGGGCTGGGCCGCCTCAGGGCCACAAAGGAGAACAATTTCTTTTTCGTGGCAGACGAGGACCTGGACATATATCCCGCCGGATTCGCCCTGGAGCCCATTTCCCTTAAGACCCACCAGGAGACAGAAGAGGAGGTATCGTCCGCCCTTGACGGGGTGAAGGCCATAATTGAAGCTGCCGGGGAGATTCTCCCTTCGGAAGAGAAGGTCCCCTACTCCGCTCCGGATTCGGCCATGGAAGAGGTTCCCGCCGTGGAGTCCGCCGCGCCTCAGGACACCGGACTGCAGCCGGAGGAGGTTGCTGAGTTCCCGGACGAAGTTCCGGCTCAGCCGGCAGAAGAAATGCCGGAGCCTATTGCCGAGGAAGTCTCAGAACCCCTCGCCGAAGAAGAAGAGCCCGAGCAGCCCTCTGCAAGAAAAAACACAGGACGAATCATTGTTCTGACCGTCCTGTGCCTTGTTATCTTCGCCCTTGTTCTTCTTATCGGCTTCATGATAGCCGTGCGGGTGGCTCCCGACTGGGTGGACACCCTGCTATACAACGCCGAAGAGCTGGAGCTTATCCATTCAAGCGGGCTTTAAGAGTTGCGCTCAGTTCCTCGTAGCCGGGCTTGCCCAGCAGAGCGAACATGTTCTTCTTGTAAGCCTCCACGCCGGGCTGGTTGAAAGGATTGACTCCCAGGGTGCAAGCACTTATGCCACAGGCAAATTCGAAGAAATAGAACAGGCCTCCGAGGTTGAAAGCGTCTATCTTCTCAATGCTAACCTCCATCTGGGGCACGCCGCCGTCGATATGGGCGAGCTTAGTGCCCAGCCGGGCCATGGCTCCGCAATGCTCCACATGCTTGCCGGCGAGGTAATTCAGCTGGTCAAGGTTCTGCTCATCCTTCTCTATCGTGACGCTGCGGTTGCTGTGACGCACGTTGATGACCGTCTCGAAGAGTATCCTCTCGCCTTCCTGGATATACTGACCCATGGAATGGAGGTCGGCGGTATTCGTCACGCTGGCAGGGAATATGCCCTTGCCGTCCTTGCCCTCGGACTCGCCGTAGAGCTGCTTCCACCACTCGCCCAGATACTGGAGCTTGGGGTTGTATGTCACCATGACCTCGACCCTCTTGCCGCAGTCGCTGTACAGCAGGTTGCGCATCGCCGCATAGCGGATGGCGGGATTGTCTGAAGACTTCTCGGAAAGGGCCTTCTCCATTTCGGCGGCACCCTTGAGCATTTCACGGGCATCGAAACCGGCCACTATGATGGGCAGCAGACCGACGGGAGTCAGCACTGAGAAACGGCCTCCCACATCGTCGGGAACGACGAATGTCCTGTATCCCTGCTCAGCGGAAAGCACCTTGAGGGCTCCCTTGCGGGCATCCGTGATGGCCACGATGCGGTCGGAGTTGTCCTCATAATGCTCGTCGATATATTTCTTCACGATGCGGAACGCCACTGCGGGCTCGGTCGTGGTGCCGGACTTGGAAATGACTATGCATGCCACGTTCCTCTCGACTACAAGGTCCATCAGCTCGGCAAGGTATTCCTCGGAAAGGTTGTTGCCTGCGAAAACCACCTCGGGGGCAGACTTGCCGGCAGAGGAAAGCTGCTTGGCGAAATTGTGGGAAAGGGCCTCTATGGCGCAGCGTGCGCCAAGGTAAGAACCGCCTATTCCTATGACTACCACAAGGTTGATGCCCTTCTTGTTCCACTCGTCGCGAATGGACTCGCACTCCAATATCATGTCTTCGGGAGTCTGGGAAGGCAGATGCTTCCAGCCAAGGAAGTCGTTGCCGGCACCGTTTCCGGCCACCAGAGTGTCGAAAGCGTCAAGCGCCTTGGCCTCGAAATCCTTGTATCTTGCAGCTTTTACAAAGGAGCTGCTTCCTTCAATGTCAATCTTTACCATATATATTATTTGACTTATTTTTTCGCAACCACAAAAATAAGATTTTTTAGGGAATTCACCATATTTTTGGGTATCTTTGTAAGAACATAGACTTTAAGTTTTTATGAATATTTCACTTAAACACTTGGCAGTCACCATGTTGGCTGTGACTATTTCCCTCGCGTCCCACGCGCAGGACAACCACAAGATTGCAATTGCCGCCCATCGCGGTTTCTGGAAATGCGAGGCTGCGCAGAACGCACAGAATTCCATCGCTTCGCTGCGCGAGGCACAGGCCATTGATGCCTGGGGCAGCGAATTCGACGTTCACATGACCAAGGACAATGTCATAGTGGTCAACCACGACGAGGAAATCGACGGGATATGGATACAGACTCACGACTACGCCGACGTGAAGGACTGCCGCCTGGCAAACGGAGAGCGCCTCGCCACCTTGGAAGAGTATCTGACCCAGGGCGAGCAGAGCGCCAAGACCAAGCTTGTGCTGGAGATAAAATGGCATGAGAACAGGGAGCGCAACCGGTTCGTGGCAGACGAGTGCATCAGGCTTCTCAAGGAGCACGGCCTGTTCTCCCCCGAACGGGTGATGTTCATTTCCTTCAACTACGACGCTTGCCTGCGCATTGCACAGGTGGCCCCCGAATTCACCAACCAGTACCTCATGGGCGACAAGACTCCGGAGGAGGTTTTCGCGGACGGCATCAACGGCATAGACTACGGCTTCTGGGTGTTCGACAAGAATCCCGACTGGGTGGAAAGGGCCCACAAGCTCGGCATGAGCGTCAACGCATGGACCGTGGACAACGCCGCCGACATACAGAGAATGATAGACATGGGCGTGGACTGCATAACGACCAACGAGCCCCTGAGGACTCGCGAGCTTCTCGGTGAAAGGGAGCTTCGCAACGCCCCAGAGGCCAAGGGAGACGACCCCGTCGCCAACGCCGATGCCGTCGTGACAACAGGAAATGCCAGGTTTACGGTGCTGACTTCCAGGCTTATAAGAATGGAATGGGCCCAGGACGGAGTATTCGAGGACAGGGCCACCCTCGGAGTGGTCAACAGGAGGCTCCCCGTGCCTAAGTTCACCGTAAAGCGCTCCGGCAAGAAATTGACTATCAAGACAGACGACCTCACCCTGACATACAAGGGCGAGGCCGTTTTCGACAAGGACAATCTCTCCGTCACCTTCGCAAAGCCAGGCAGCAAGAAGGAAAAGACAGTGTGGCATCCCGGCGACGACGACAGCGCCAACCTGCTCGGCACCTGCCGCACGCTTGACGGCTGCGACGGCACCAAGACCATGGACCCTTACGACAAGGGTGTCATTTCCCGCGACGGCTGGGCTGTCATTGACGAGAGCGACCGCCATGTTTTCGTGCCCGTAGAAAGCGACTGGGGCAACTGGGTGGCCTGCCGCCCGGAAGGTCTCAGGAAGGACCTCTATCTCTTTGCCTACGGACATGACTACAAGGCTGCCGTCTCCGATTTTACGGCTATCTCAGGACGCATTCCCATGCCTCCCAAATACGCTTTCGGCTATTGGTGGTGCCGCTACTGGCAGTATTCCGACTGGGAGCTCACGGACCTTGCCAAGCATTTCAAGAGCTACGACATTCCAATCGACGTGATGATAATAGACATGGACTGGCACGAGACCTGGGCCGCCGAAGAGTATCCCGGCCTTGTGGATGAGTCCGGAGAATGGCTCGGATGGACCGGATACACCTGGAAGAAGGAGTTCTTCCCCAATCCTGCCGCCCACCTTGCAGACCTGCATGATTTCGGCGTGAAGACCTCCCTCAACATTCATCCCGCCGCCGGCATACAGACCTACGAAGAGCCTTACGACCGCTTCGTAAAGGATTATCTTTCAAGAACTTCCGACTACGACGGCCCTAAGGGATACCTCAAGCCCGACGGCTCCAAGACATACGTTCCCTACCGCATGGACCAGCAGGAATGGGCAGACGCATATTTCAACAGCGTGATGCACCCCTTCGAGAAGCAGGGAGTGGATTTCTGGTGGCTTGACTGGCAGCAGTACAGGGAGAGCCGCTATGTCCCCGGACTCAGCAACACCTTCTGGATAAATTATGCATTCTTCACCGACATGCAGCGCCAGAGCGCCTCTGAAGGCATGTACGCCCGCAGGCCCATGATATACCACCGCTGGGGCGGAATAGGCAGCCACCGCTATCAGGTCGGATTCTCCGGAGACACCTGGGCCACCTGGAAGGTGCTGGGCTATCTCCCCTACTTCACTTCGACAGCAGCCAATGTGGGCTACGGCTACTGGGGCCACGACATAGGAGGCCACCAGCAGTGGGGACTCGCCAGGGAGACAGACCCCCAGCTGTACACCCGCTGGCTCCAGAGCGGAGTTTTCACCCCCATTTTCAAGACCCATTCCACCAAGGACCTGACCATGGAAAAGCGCTTCTGGACCTTCCCCGAGCATTTCGATGCCATGAGGGCGGCCATACGTCTGCGCTACGACCTGGCCCCTTATATCTACAACGCCTCCCGCCAGGCTTACGACACCGGCATTTCCATGTGCCGTCCCCTCTATTACAACTGGCCCGAGGACGAGAAGGCATATACCTTCAAGGAGGAATACATGTTCGGAGACGACATACTCGCTACCGTGGTCTGCAACCCCGTGGACGAGGTGACGGGACTGGCCCCCAGAGCCATGTGGTTCCCCGAAGGCTCCGACTGGTATGATGTCTCTACCGGCACGACCTACAAGGGAGGCAGCGAGGCTGACCTCCAATACACCATAAACGAAAATCCCTGGTTCGTACGCGCTGGAGCGGTCATTCCCATGTCCTCTCCCAAGATTTCTTCCCTGCAGCAGAAGAGCAACGAACTCTATCTTTTCGTCGCTCCCGGCGACGGTTCGCACGAGTTGTGCGTCTATGAAGATGACGGCAGCACACAGGCCTACAAGAGCGAATATGCCACGACCAAGGTAAGCAAGTCTTCCGACGAAAAGGGCCTGAAGCTGACCGTTTCTCCCCGCAGCGGACGATTTGCCGGCATGTCTTCCACCCGCAAGGTGCGCATAGTGCTGGACGGTATCATGGCACCCAAGGAGGTCCGCGTCAACGGAGTCACATGCAAGTACGACCGCCGGGCCGAAGTCTCTCAGAAGGGCTGGGGCTATGACGGACACAAACTCGCTGCTACAGTGTATGTTCCCGAGGCTGACGCTGCTGCCGAAATTACCGTGGAAGTGGTCTATTGCGATGCCGACAGGACCCTCGCCGACGGCAAGAAGGGGCTTATCGCACGCGCCGAGCAGCTTACTCCCGAAGTGAAATACCAGTTCGGAGTGTGCATAGACGGAGGCATGCAGATACCCAAAACTTTCCTCAGCATCGCGGCCCTCGGAAGTTTCATGACAGAGGACCCCGGGAACTGCGCTTCCTATCTTTCCGCACTTGACAGCGAAGCCATGGTGCAGGCGCTTAGGAATTATCCTCTTCCCGAGCAGTTCCTCTCCAAGCTGGATGCCCAGCTCTAACGAGGATATATAAAGAGACTGGCCGAAGAATCCTCCGGCCAGTCTTTTGTTTTACAAGCTGTTACAACTTGGCAAGCGCCTTTGCGGCCTTGTCCACGTCATTGACATCCAGGACTACGGAAATGCTGAGCTCCTCACCGCCCTGCGCTGCGGCAATGACATTGACGCCGGCCTCTCCGAGTGTGGAGAACACCTTGCCCGAGACACCTGGGATATTCTTCATGCGGCTGCCATAGACGGTGACTATTCCCACCTCGCGGTTGAGCATCACCACGTCGTCCATGGGCATCAGGGGATTCTCGGTAATAAGTGAATCGATAACGGAAATCACCTTATCCCTGTCCTTTGCGTCCACGGCAAAACTGATTGCGTACTCCGAAGAGGTCTGGGATATGAAACGGATGTTGATGCCGGCCTTGGCGAGCGAGGAGAAAATGGACGAGGATGCGCCGACCTGACCCAGAAGGCCTGTTCCATAGACAGTTACAAGGTCGAGATTCTTGTCCGCGATAATGCCCGAGACATTGCTGCCGTCCGGGGCTGCGCCCGAAGCGGTGATGCCGGTGCCGGGCAGTCCGGGCTTGGAAATACTCCTGACCACTATAGGGATGCCGGCCTTCTTCGCGGGCCAAAGGGCCGCAGACGGGAAGGGAGCGGCAGACCTTGCGCAATAATGTGCCGCCTCATCGTAAGTCATTGCAGATATGCCGTTTATGCCATCTCCTTCGACATAGAATTCAATCAGCTCGGCTCCGAGAGCGGACCCCAGCAGGGAGGCCATCATGTTGGCGCCGCCCTTGCCGATGCGGAGCACCATGCCCAGAATGGTCCTGGCATATCCGCCGGAAACCACCAGGCCGCTCCTGTCCCGGCACTTCTGGACTATCCTTTTGCCCGTGGCTGTCCAATCGAAGACTCCTTCCTGGTGGCAGACCACCAGTTCCCTG
Source organism: Bacteroidales bacterium (assembly GCA_017479265.1). Classification (GTDB taxonomy): domain Bacteria; phylum Bacteroidota; class Bacteroidia; order Bacteroidales; family UBA932; genus Cryptobacteroides. Next base: position 68,251 of record JAFVCK010000022.1, read on the forward strand.
CCGTCCATCACCTCAAGCCCCGCGGCATCGGCCACGGCCTGGGCGCAAAGGAAGGCGCACTGGGCCAGCACGTAATCCTCCACAAGGTCCATGGATACGGAATAGCCTGCGGCACTTCTGAGATAGTCCTCGACATACTGGAGGAACTCGTCCTTTTTCTGCCGATAGGCAGCGTCCGAGGACACTCCGTCCAGATATGCGCTGACGGCTGCGATTTCCTCCCGCACATTCTGCTTGCGGGTCACCATCTTGTCAACAATGGTGCGAATCATATTTTCCAGCGCCTTTTCAGGACGTACTACGTCAATGGTACCGGGCACGCACTGCCCGACAATCTCGTTGAAACTTTCTCTTCTGAGAACAAATGACTTGACAATCATGACATTCAAGTTTTGGTTATGCGGCCACAAGGCAACGCCACTGCAAATATAGTCTTTTAATTTACAAGAAAAAATAGATAGGGCACGCCATACGCCAAGTTTTTCGTAAATATTCTTATGGATTTTCCAAATGGTTTGGAAAAAAGTTGGCTTATAGGTCATCACTTCGATTCAACGGTGTAAACTGTGGATATATATTGCGCTCATAGGGGCGTCCCGCCCCTGGCCGCGCGGCCACCCCT
>JAFVCK010000023.1 GCA_017479265.1 Bacteroidales bacterium
TTATGAAATCAAGAGAGCCATTGATAAGGACTATGAGCGCCGCTTGCGCTGGCAGGTTGTCTTCGACCCGAATCTCCCCAAGTGGAACTACCTCGTCAAACCTCTCTATTGAACCAAGTTATTTTTTAAGCATTACATAATGCTGAAATAACATGACAAAAATAAGAAAATCCGGCCATAATTGTAACCATCCGGCAGGAAAAAATCATGAAAATAACTCCATGGCAGCCGTAATCTCATGGAAAATTGCTACATTTGCACAACTACAAACAAAGACTACAACGATGAAGCATTTATTCTTTCTGACATCTATTCTCGCGGCCATGATGGCTGCCGGTTGCACCTCGAATAACCAAAACGAACAAGATATGAACACCTCACTTCAAGAAGTGGCCGGAAGGAAGAATTTCGGCCCCAATCATGCCCTTGTAACCACGCCCCAGCCCTGCGTGATGATTGCCACATGGGACAAGGACAAGAATCCCGATGTCATGATGGCAGCCTGGGCCGGACAGTATGACGCCAATCAGATTGTCGTCAGCCTTTCAAAGCACAAAACAACTGACAATCTGGAACTTACAGGCGCATTTACTGTCAGTTTCGCAGACGAGCGCACAGTCAAGGAGAGCGACTATTTCGGTATGGTGAGCGGGAACAAGGTCCCCGACAAGGTGGCCAGGGCAGGATTCACCGTTACGCCCAGCCCCAACGTGGACGCTCCTATCATAAACGAGTATCCCCTCACCCTTGAATGCAAGGTCGTGAGTTTCAAGGACGGCTGCCTGATTGGCGAAGTGGTCAACATGAGCGCCGACGAAAGCATACTGGGTGAAGACGGCAAGATAGACCTCGGCCTGCTCAAGCCCATAGTCTTCGATGCCGCCGGAGTCTGCTACAGAGCCCTCGGCGAGGTGGTCGGCAAGGCTTGGGGAGCAGGCAAGGAGATTGACGGGAAGTAATCGGCTCAGAACAGACCCGGTGCCATTCCACTTAGGAAAGCGTTGGCGAGACCCTCCAGTTTAGGATTGGGCTCGCCTTTTCCGTTATAGCGCTTGGAAAAGTTGAAAAACAGTTTCAGGGCAGTATATTTCAGAAGATTCTTTTCGCAAGCGACCATTTCCTCCTGCGTCCGTATGCCGTAATAAGTCTTGACCAGCAGTTCCCAGTGCTTCCTGAAGGTCGTCGCATCCAGATGGAAGAGTTTATCCATATACTCATCCGACATATAACAGGCCAGGTACAGATTCATGGACAGGTCCCACTCAGGAGCGCCCCAGGCAAAGTCGCCAAGGTCTATCCAGTAATCCTTGTGGCCGTCGGTGATGATATTGCCTATATGGAAGTCCCCGTGAAGGCAGGTCTTGGGGGAAGGCAGGCCGGCGAGAGTCTCCAGAAGCCTTGCACGAAGCGGCTCTGATATGCATGTGGATTTCTCTATCCATGGACGCATGACTTCCTTCATGTCAGGAAAGACCTCGGTGTTGGCCGGCTGCGAATGCAGCTGCTTGCCGAGATTGGCGAACTTGATGGTAAGAGGCTCCAGCTGCGCTGGCTCCTGGGAAATGATACGGGTATAGGACCGCTTGTTCTGTATGACTTCGTATTCTGCTCCGAAGCGTTCGCCGTCAGTCACGAGCCTTATGGGCCTGGGGCAGGAAATGCCGATTTCATATACGGCCTTGGAGATATTGAACTCGCGTTCCACCGTCTCCGAGCCGAGGCCGTAAAGGAACATTTTGGCCATGGCGCTGCCGTCTTTACGTGTATAAGTGAGGGCCTGACCGCCCTCTCCGCTCTGAAAATAGTCTTCCAGGTTAATCTGTTCGTATTTGCTCATATAACCATCATTATCTAACTGTCTCACAAAGATAAGGAGCTTTTTGCAAACTTCGCAAAATAATCCTTATCTTTACGCAAATTATGATACTATGAACAAAGTGTTTGCACCTATCGCGACCCTACTGATTACGGCGGCATGCAGCGTCGCTCCACAGGGCGACAGACTGGTATTTGAGCCATCATCCTGCAAGACGGGCAGTCTCACTCTGCCGACAGGCAAGAAAGTGGATTACAAAGCATACGAGAGACTCTACTTCGTCACCAATGTCGAGGACTCCACCTACCAGTACATGAACGTCTATGTGCCGGAAGGGGCCACGCAGAAAACCCCTATTTTCCTCCGCAAGCGGCGATGTCGCAGAAAAATGCTAACTTTGCGTTCCGAACACCACTATCGTACATGAAAGCAGAAAAAAGAAACTGGTTGGCCACCTTCCTGGCCGGATTCCTGGCAACGGCCCTGGGCATATTGATCACCTTCGGCATTGACAGCATGGTGAGCTCGTCAAAAAGGGCAAAGACGGCCAATCTCCTCGCCAGGCATATTGTAGGCAACATGGACAGGACTTACCACGAACTTCGTGAGTATCAGGACCTTTACGATACCATTGACTCCACTTCCATGATTCTGCACCTGGCCATAATGGCCGACACCCTGGAGCGTGTTAGCGACGACATCGTGGTCTCTTTCCTCAACCTCTCCCTGTCCGAATATGTTCAGGCCGATATCGACAACGGCATCGATGCCTACAAGGCAGAAATCCTCAGCACCATAGGAAACGTTGAGCTCATCGGCCATATTGACCAGTTCTATTCTTACGCCCGTCAGCATGCCGCAGTATCGTCCCAGGTCATTGACCAGAAACGTGTCGTAGCCGATAATGTCTATGCACACTTTTATGGAGATCTGAACGCCACAGACCGCGATTATGTCCTTTATCTGCATGAACTTACAGAATTCAATGTGTTCTATTCCAGGATGCAGAACGTCAGGGCCTCCCTGCAGCAGATTGAAGAAGCCATGTCCAAGGAACTGTCTGCCTGCAAACAAATCCTTGATATTCAGTAAGTATAAACAAAGCCCTATGAACGCAATTGTCATAATCTCCATTGCCGCAGCAGCAGTCATCCTCGCCATTGTCATAGCCTGGATTCTTACGTCCAATAAGGCCAAGGCCGCTTTCAGGGATGAACTCGGGCGCAAGGAAACAGAGATACGCTCGCTCACGAGCCAGGTGAACGAGCGTGATGCCGACATTATCCGAAAAGAGGCTGAGGTCCGCACTGCCGAAGCGCTTCGCAATAACGAGAGATTGCAGCATGAACAGGCATTGAAGGAGATAAAGGCCAGTCACGAGAAAGCGCTGTCCGACCTGCAGGCCGGACAGGAAAAGGCAATCGAGGCCGCCAAGACTGCCCTGGCCCTTGAGAACGAGAAGATTCTCAAGGCCCGCGAAGAGGCTCTCAAGAAAGAGGCGGCGGAGACGATGAAGAACATAACCGGCGGCCTGGACCGGACCATAAAGGGCATGACAGAAGCATTTGAGGCTCAGAAGAAGTCGCACGCCGAGGAGACCTCCTCCATCAAGACCCAGTTCGCCGAGACGGTCAGGCACCTGAAGGAGCAGACCGAGGCCATAGGCAACCAGGCCGAGGACCTCGCCAAGGCCCTCAAGGGGAAGAACAAGGTCCAGGGCAACTTCGGAGAGACCATTTTGGAGAACATGCTCAAGGAGCAGGGCTTCCGCGAAGGTCTTGACTACGAGACAGAGTACTGGCTCCGAGACAAGAACGGCAACCGTATCCGCAACGAGGAAACAGGCAAGCACATGCGGCCGGACTTCGTTCTCCACCTCCCTGACCGCACCGACATTCTCGTGGACTCAAAGATGTCCCTGACCGCCCTCACGGACTACTATGCCGCCCAGACTGACGAGGAGCGCGAGGAAGCGGCCTGCCGCAACCTCGAGTCCGTGAAGAACCATATCAAAGAGCTCACCGGCAAGGACTACCAGAAGTATGTCGTCGGACGCAGGACCCTGGACTTCGTCATAATGTTCATCCCTAACTACGGAGCATGGCAACTTGCCAAACTGAAGGATCCCGGCCTGTTCAACCGTGCCCTGGAGCATAACGTACTCATTACCACCGAAGAGACTCTCGTTCCTTTCCTGCGCCTCATCCACGGCGCATGGGTCCAGAAGGAGCAGATGGAGAACATCGAAGGCATAGTGAAGGCCGCCGAGGAAATGGTCACCCGCGTCGGGATATTCTGTAGTGCCAATGCCGCTCTCGAAAAGAACCTCGAAGATGTTCTGGACGGGTTCAAGGAGAACACCAAGCGCCTCGTTGACGGGAAGCAGAGCATCGTGAAGGCGGCCATGAAGGCTATAGGACACGGAGTCCCCGCCCCCACCGGCAAGAACGCTCTCCCCTCCCTCAATCCAGCTTTATCGGAAGAAGAATAGATGCAAAAAGCATCACGGACTAAGTATGAACCATTATTTCCCTGCCGCTCTTGCATCCCTGATGCTGCTTGGCTGCAAAACAAACACTAAAGACATGAGCACTTTAACCCTCACCCGCGAATGGGACAAGACATTCCCGAAATCAGAACTTGTCAATCACTGCAAGGTCACTTTCCACAATCGCTACGGCATTGAACTGTCGGCCGACATGTATGTTCCCAAAGATGCCCAAGAGAATCTTCCCGCCATTGCGGTGAGCGGCCCCTTCGGTGCCGTAAAGGAGCAGAGCAGCGGCCTCTATGCCCAGCACATGGCAGAGCGTGGCTTCGTAACCCTCGCCTTCGACCCTTCCTTTACCGGCGAAAGCGGCGGAGAGCCCCGCAGGATGGCTTCTCCCGATATCAATACGGAAGATTTCCTTGCCGCTGTGGATTTTCTCTCCAACTGCGAGATGGTGAATCCCGAGCGCATAGGCATTATCGGCATCTGCGGATTTGGCGGGATGGCCGACAACGCTGCAGCGCTTGATCCCCTAATCAAAGCGACCGTGGCTACCACCATGTACGATATGAGCAAAGTCAACGTGGAAGGCTATTTTGCCAGCGAGGATACGCCGACGCAGCGTATGGAAAAGCGCAAAGCCCTGGCTGCCCAGCGCACGAAGGACTATGCTTCAGGAACTTACGTGCGCGCCGGCGGTGTCATTGACCCTCTCCCCGAGGATGCCCCTTGGTTTGTAAAGGATTATCACGCCTATTACAAGACTCCCCGTGGTTACCACGAGCGCAGCGGCAATTCCACCGACGGATGGAACGTCATCGGCTGCCAGAGCTTCATGAACCAGCCGCTGCTCTGCTGGGCGCATGAGATTGAGAATCCCGTACTCCTGATTCACGGAGAAAGAGCCCATAGCCGCTACTTCAGCGAGTACGCCTTTGAGCGTATGACCGGCAGGCACATACAGGGCGTAAGCGCCAAGGAGGGTAACAAAGAGCTGCTGATTATCCCCGGAGCATCCCACGTGGACCTCTATGACGATGTCGCAGGTGTTATTCCTTTTGACAAGATGGAAACCTTCTTCAAGGATAATCTGAAATAGGATGAAAACGTGTGTTCTTGCAGGGATAGGGCTGGTTCTGGTACTCCCCGCCCTGCTGTCATGCTCCAAGGTTACTCAACAACAGGGTGCAGAGGAGCGGCAAGAAAATCAAGAAGAAACCCTAAAGCAGGATAAGATGAAGATTACGATTGACGGGATAACACTCCCCGTAACATTAGCGGACAACGATGCCGTGAAGGCGCTTGTCAGCGCCCTTGAGGAATCATCTATCACATACACGGCCAGTGATTACGGCGGATTCGAAAAGGTAGGTCCGCTAGGACTGTCCCTTCCCGCCAGCGATACCAGGATTACCACTTCTGCCGGAGATGTCATCCTTTATAGCGGCAACCAGATTGTACTGTTCCATGGCAGCAACTCCTGGAGTTATACGCGTATCGGAAAGATAGAATTTTCCACATTGGATGAGCTCAAATCCTTCCTGAAGGCCGGTGAGGGCGATATCAAGGTGACACTGTCCTTATAATCAAGAGGACAGTTTTTCTTTTATATAATACGCCCTGACCGCACTCTCGGTTATCAGTATGGATTCTTGATGGAAAAAGACGCAGAGATCCCTTGCAATGGCATCCACGACACCTTCCTCGGGGTCAATCAAACAAATGACAAGCGTCTTCTCCTGCGTAAAGTCGCCATTCTCGTGGAAATATCCGCCATCCGAAACGATATACGAGAACGGGACATGATAACTTTGACATACGTGCTTCATTACATCGACGTACATCTCAGTCTGATACTCCTGCCGCTTGGTAGCGGCATCGTTCAAGCCAACGCTTAAAGTTATCTCTATCATAGTAATCTGTGTTTATGCAAAGAAGGAAGTTTGTTTACAGCAACTTGGCAGCTATCGCCGCACATGCCTGGGCATCGGCAAGTGCGTGGTGATGGTTCGCCAAGTCATACCCGCAGGCCGCCGCCACCGTCTGGAGCTGATGGTTCGGAAGCCTATGGCCATAATGCCGGCGGGAGGCGGCCAATGTATCGTAAAACACATAGTCCGGATAATCCATCCGATATACCCTATGCACCGCCTTCAGGCAGCCCTCGTCAAAGCGGGCATTGTGGGCCACAAGAGGCAGGCCCTCGATCAGAGGTGCAATCTTGGCCCATACCGCCGGGAAAACCGGCGCATCCTCCGTATCCTCGGGCCCGAGACCATGGACCCTGCGGCAGAACCACTGGTAATATTCCGGCTCCGGGTGAATCAGGGAATAGAAGGTATCCACCACTTCCCCACCCCGGACAATCACAACGCCCACGGAGCACACGCTGCACGGCTGCTCGTTGGCCGTCTCAAAATCTATCGCTGCAAAATCTGTCATAGTCCGTAGTTTTTATACATTCTGAGTTTTTCAAACCAATGTACCTATAACTCTTGATGCTCGACCTTCGGCTTAGGCGGGCGGCCGGGCTTGCCCTTGGTTGACTACCTGGACGTGTAGGTTGGACGGCAGCCTTCCGGTATCTCGAAGCCGAAGGCATCGCAGATGATTGTCTGGTCTCCGACAAACGGGGTGATGAACTTCCGGTGACCGTCGTGCTCGATGCAGCGGATCTTCCGCATCTCCTCAAGGATGGATTCCGTAGAATGGAAGTTGTCCCTCAGCTCCTCCTTCGTGTCCCGGACATGCCGCACATACGAGGCCAGGATGAGCGCCACGAAGCAGATGAACATCCTTCCGTGCTTGGAGGACTCCGTGCATACCCTCAACCGGTCTTCGCCCAGGGGGCCTTTCTGCATCATGAAGGTCTTCTCCTGCTCGTCCCGCATCCCGTAGTTGCCCTTTGCCTCGATGGGTGTCAGGTCCAGCCCGAGGGTTTTGCTGGCGAAGAACCCGCTCGTGAGTGTGGCTTTCTTGACGGCCTCCTTGTCCACCTCGTAGGAACGAAGCTTGCCGCTCTTCCAGAAAGCGATCTTCATGAAGTTGTTCTCCTTGCGGAACGTGTCCCGGTCCTCCTTCGGAACCGGCTTGCCGGCCTCCATGACCGCCTGCAGGACTTCCGTCTGGTTCGCGATGGCCATCTGCACCCTAGCCAGGTCGTCCGCCCGCTTGTGGATGTCGTAGTAGAGATTGAGCCTCAGACGGTCAGCCTTGATGACGTGGTCTCCGTTGCCTCGCACCTGATAGTCAAGGTCATACTGCTTATAGAACAACCCCGTCTCCTTCGAGAAGGTCATCCCCTCGGGAACCCCGGTGGACAGGTCGATGGACTTGATGGCCTTGAGCGGTTCACCCTGGCCGCATTTGACGCTCGTTATCAGCTTCTGACCCTTGGCGATGCACGTCTCCAAGTTCTTCATGGACTCGTATCCCTGGTCCGTGATGAGAGTGAGGTTCTTGAACCCCGCATGTTCCAGCTCCGTGAGGATCAGCTCCACGGTGCGGCTGTCGGGCATGTTGCCGGGCAGTTCCTTGTAGTAGATGGGCATATGGGACGTAAGCGAATAGACCACCACTTCCACCGTCTGCCGCAGCGGCAGATGCTCCTTGTTATGGCCCCAGCGGATGTCCACAAGGTGGAACCCGTAGGTGGAGATGGACGTGGTATCCACGGCGCAGAGTTCCTCCCTGCCCATCCTGGCCGCGCGGCAGCGGAACAGATCCATCTTGTTCTGCTCGGTGACTCCCTGCGCAAGGCGCGTGATGCTGGAACTGGTGAGCGTATGCACCGAAGGCGTCTTCACCTCACGCTGCCATTTCTCGATATGCGCATACGTGCGGTTGTCAAGGAACAGGTAGTATGCGAGCGTGAGTACGTCCTGGGCGGTCGCAAGGTTGCCGCCGAACACCTTTTGCAGGTCGTCCAGAAGCCCCGTCGCTTTGGCCACGTTGTCCAGGAACCATGTGGGGCCGTACATCCTGTCCAGGTCACCGCCGGCATACTCCACGGCACCCCGGCGCCCCGTCCCGGAAAGGGTCTCGATCTCGGAAAGGTCCCATTCGGAGGGGAAGATGAGCTTGCGCCGCTCCTCCAGGGATGCGTAAAAGTATGTTGAGTTCGGATGGAACCTCATATCGTCGTCAACAATGCCCCAGTGCTTATGGGTGTAATGCTTCTTGCCTGTCTCGTCCACCGTGTAGGGCTGCGTGGAAGCATACCTCCGTCCGCCGTTGTTGTGAATGCTGACCTTGTATATCGTGCTGGCCTTGGCCGGTCTGCCTGTTCTCATTGGTGTCGCTATAAATATTAGTACAAATGTACTAAATATAAACGACAATTCCAACTCGTTAACGACTTATTTTTAAGTTTTTACGAATTTTTAGTACAAAACACTGCAAAACTCAGAAAGGGAAGGGTGTTCCGTACTTCCCAAAAGAAGGCTCCCTATATCCGCATCGTTCCGGTGTTGATTACACCTTTGAGAACGAAGAGCAGAAGTACCGCGCGTCATTCTTGATCCGTTGCTACTAGTACGAAGTTGGCGGCGAAATCATCAGGAAACCCACATACCTTTGGGAAGATCTTTTCGGATACAACAGCATCGCTGGGAATGGACTTACCATCAGATGGGTCGATGATCCTGAAGAA
>JAFVCK010000024.1 GCA_017479265.1 Bacteroidales bacterium
ATGCTGGTAACTCCGTCGAAGGGGATTCCGTACAGCATATATTCTTCCATCCAGTACTTGAGGTTGCTCAGCAGGAAGACCTTGGTCTCGTTCTTGCCGTAGTCGAAGCAGCGGGAGCCCCAGGCGGGATGATGGCCCTGAGGACCCTTGTAGAAGTAGAGGTCCTCGCGTCCGTCGAACATGGAAAGGCCTTCGGCCTCGTTGTCCACGCTGTGGGAATGCACCACGTCCATGATGACGGCTATGCCGCGGCCGTGAGCGTCGTCCACCAGGGCCTTGAACTCCTCGGGAGTGCCGAAGCGCGAACTCAGGGCGTAGAAATTGGACACCTGATAGCCGAAGGAGCCGTAGTAGGGATGCTCCTGGAGGGCCATTATCTGTATGGTGTCATAGCCCAGGCTGGCAATACGGGGCAGGACGTTCAGCCTAAACTCCTCGAAGGTGGAGACTTTCTCCTCCTCGCCCGACATGCCTATGTGGCATTCGTAGATAAGGGGGTTGGGGCGCTTTCCGGCCCTTTTGTGTTTCCACTGGTAGGGCTTGGGGTCCCAGACCTGGGCGCAGAAGACCTTTGTCTCAGGGTCCTGGACAGCCCTGGTGGCGTATGCCGGAATACGTTCCCCACCGCCTCCCGGCCACTCGATGAAGAGTTTGTAGAGGGCTCCGTGGGAGAGGAACATTTCAGGAATGCGGATTTCCCAGTTGCCTCCGCCTATGGGCCTCAGTTCATAGGCAGACGTGCGTTTCCAATTGTTGAAATCCCCGATAAGATAGATGCGGTTGGCATTGGGAGCCCATTCCCGCAACACCCAGAAACCGTCCTCCTTGTGGAGACAGTAATAAAGATGGTTGTTAATGCCCTTGGACAGGCTTCCGTCCACGGCAAAAAAGGCCTTGCTCTCCTCTATTCTTTTGTGACGCACATCGATGGCATCCTTGAAGGGGAGCAGGTAAGGATCTTGGTCGTAAATCATAAGGACTTATTTTTCAATCGATTCACGCACGGTCCGCAGGTATTCGCGGCATGCGGCTATCAGCTCTTTCGAGCGGGATACAAGTGCGCCGATGTCGTCCAACGGGGTCGCCGGGTCATCCACTTTCCTGGCAATCTCTTCCAACTGGGACATCGCTTTGGTATAATCAAATTTTTCTTCCATATAAGTGTTTTAGTGTTATGCCGTCTTTGAAATGTCTTCGGGCTCGGACAGGCTGACCTTCTGCACCACGCAGTCGAGGCTGCCGTCCTTTAGCCATACCTTCACCGGGTCGCCCGGGCGGAAGGAGGAGGCGGGAGCATCCTTGCGGCCCGACCTGTCCTCGACTACCGGTATGCCCCTTTCCAGAACCTTGCGAGGGTCAGAGGAACTTATCTGCATGTCCAGCGCACCGAGCTTTATCACGGCCCTTTCAACCTTGTTGAGAGCCATCTTGACTATGAAATCTTCTTTTGAATGGAGCTTGTCTTCGGCCCTTAGCACCCTTGATAGCGCTGCCCGGGATATGCCCGAGAGGGCGACCGAGAGCCTGTCGTCTTCCCTGGCGAAGCGGTTGGACAGGGAGCGGAGAACAGAGTCGCTGTATCTTTCCACCAGATGGGAGGCATCGTCCAGGCGGCGCTTCATGCCGGAGGCTATGGCGTTTTCGGCCTTGTCCAGCCTCTGGGCGCAGGCGGCCACCCGGGAGGTGAATGCGACCTGCAGGCGCGTCTGGAGGGCCGCTATCCTCTCGTCTTCTGCGGCGAAGCAGTCCAGGAACAGGTCGGCCAGGGCGGTAGGGGTCTTGACATAGAGATGGGCGACCATGTCGGCCACATGATGGTCCCTGTCGTGTCCTATGGCCGTGAAAACGGGGACGGGGAAGCGGGCTATGGCGGCGGCGAGGTCGTAGTCGTCAAAGCAGGCGAGGTCGAGTTCGGAGCCGCCTCCGCGGAGTATCAGCACAGCGTCGTAGGACACCTTGGAGCCTTCTATTTCGCCAAGTGCGGCACAGATGGATTCAGGTGCGCCGGCTCCTTGCATGGTGGCTTCGAAGAGGTCCACACTGAAGGCGTAGCCCATTTCGTTTTCGAGAAGGTGGCGGCGGAAGTCGCCGAGGCCTGCGGCATCTGGGGCAGATATGACGGCCAGCCAATAGGGAAGGTCGGGGAGGGCCAGTTCCTTCTGGAGGTCCATGAGGCCTTCTTTTTCGAGCCGCTCGATGGTCTGCTTTTTCTGCATCTGGCGGGCCCCGACGGTGAATTCGGGGTTGATGTCTTCGACCGAAAGGGTGATTCCGTACACTTCGTGGGCGGTGACGCGCACTTTTACCAGTACTTCCTGGCCGGCTTTGAGGTCTTCGCCCGTGGCGGCCTTGAAGGCCCGGCTGATGACTATCCAGTTGTATTTCCAGGCGGCGGCGCGGGTCTTTGCGACTATGACTCCGCCTTCGCTCTGGGACAGTTCCATGTAGCAATGGCCGTTGGTCCTGACACCTATGGAGGCGATTTCGGCTTTGACCCAGACCGCTTCGGGGAAAAGGCGCGTAACTCCTTGCTTCAGAATTACCTGAAGTTCATATAAATCCATATATGAGTCACCCTGTCCCATGCGATACAAAGATAACAAAAAAAGCTGTCACTTATAGCAATGGCAGCAATTTTATTTTGACCGTCCTTAGTTGCAAGGCTTTCCCTGTTATCTTTGTCCCGGAGGGATTGTTATGAAGGGGGCAAATCCCCCTGCCACCCCCCTCGGATAACAAAAAAAGCTGTCACTTATAGCAATGGCAGCAATTTTATTTTGACCGTCCTTAGTTGCAAGGCTTTCCCTGTTATCTTTGTCCCGGAGGGATTGTTATGAAGGGGGCAAATCCCCCTGCCACCCCCTCGGATAACAAAAAAAGCTGTCACTTATAGCAATGGCAGCAATTTTAAGGAACAATTAGAAGCTATTTATTCAGATTGATGAAGGGAATGTTTCCGCCATTGTAGGTAGGGAGCTCCCCGTTCCACTTCTCAATCGCATACTGCTGGACGATAAGGGAATTCAACGACGCGGCAACCACCCTGTTGTAATACGCCTCGCCGTCACCCTGTATCCTCAGCGCCTCGGCCTCGCCCTGGGCCTTCGCAATCGCAATCTTCGCCTCCGCCTCGGCCTCCTTCACCTTGTTCTCAGCCTTGAGGGCATTCTGTACGGCCTCGTTCTTGGCATTGATAGCCGCTGTAAGGGATGCCGGAGGATCTATCTTGGTCGTAAACTCACGGACTATGAAGCCCTCCTTGTTCATGGACTCGTCCAGACGGGCACGCACCTCGGACTCGAACTTGGCACGGTTGGCCATCAGCTCATCCGAAGTATAGTTGTTGGCGCAGGTCCTGTAAGCCTCGAAAATACAGGTGTTTATATATCCCAGCTCCAACTCGCGCACAGGCTTGCGGTACTTGATGAAAATATCCACTGCCTTGTTCTCGTCAATCTGGTACGCAAGGGTAGGAGTCATGGAGAAAATGGCAGCATCCTTGGGATTGACGGTAAAAGGCTCGTACGTAACCCTCTGGATATAAGTAGGATACTCGAATATGCTCTCGGTGATGGGATTATACCACACCCAGCCGCGACAGGTACCTTCCACACCGCCGCGCAGAGCCTCGTTGGCAGACCACTTCTTGAACTTGATACCCACCGAAGCGGAATCGATGGTGGTACAGCAGGAAGCGAGGGAAACAATGACCACCACGGTGACGAAAAGCGACACCCACGCGGCCTTGGACAAAGCGGAAACTTGTTTCATAACTATCGTTTTATACTGTTATTTTTGTCTTATGTACACCTGCACCGGACAACCCGTCAGGTCGAAATGCTCCCTTATCTTGTTCTCCAGGAAACGCTTGTAAGGGTCCTTGACATACTGCGGCAGATTGCAGAAGAAAGCAAAGGACGGGAAACGGGTCGGCAGCTGAGTCACATACTTGATTTTCACGTACTTGCCCTTCCATGCCGGCGGAGGGTAATTCTCGATTTCAGGCAGCATTGCCTCGTTGAGGCGGGCGGTGCTGACCTTGCGCGAATAATTGTCATACACATGCCGGACCTCATTCAGCACATCCATTATCCTCTGCTTCTTGAGAACGGAAGTAAAGATTATGGGAACGTCGGTAAAAGGGGCTATCCTGGCCTGGAGAGCCTCACGGTACTTCTTCATGGTATTCTGGTCCTTCTCGAAGGTATCCCACTTGTTCACCACTATGACACAGCCCTTGCGGTTGCGCTGGATAAGGTTGAATATGCTCATGTCCTGGGCCTCCATTCCGCTGGCGGCATCTATCATGAGGATGCATACATCGGAATGCTCTATGGCCCGGATGGCCCTCATCACGGAATAGAACTCCAGGTCCTCGTTCACACGGTTCTTGCGCCTCATGCCGGCTGTGTCCACCAGCATGAACTCGTGTCCGAACTTGTTGTAATAAGTTGATATTGAATCTCTTGTCGTCCCGGCCACAGGAGTGACTATATTCCTTTCCTCGCCAAGCAGGGCGTTGGTCATGGAAGACTTGCCCACATTAGGCTTGCCCACTATGGCAATGTGAGGAAGGTCTGGACGCCCGTCCTCGTCGCCTCTATCGGGAGGGAGGAGTTTCACAATTTCGTCCAGCAGGTCACCGGTACCGCTGCCGTTGGCCGCGGAAATGCTCCACACCTCGCCAAGGCCCAGGGAATAGAACTGATAGGTGTCGAATACCTTCTCACCCGAATCCACCTTGTTGACGCACAGCACCACGGGCTTGCGGCTGCGGCGCAGGATGTCCGCGATTTCAGCGTCATAATCCGTAATGCCGGTAGCGGCCTCGACCATGAACAACACCACGTCGGACTCCTCTATGGCAATATGCACCTGCTTGCGGATTTCCTCCTCGAACACGTCGTCCGAGCCGGAGGACCATCCGCCGGTATCCACCACGGAAAACTCCTGTCCGCACCATTCGCACTTGCCGTAATGGCGGTCGCGGGTCACACCTGCGGTCTCATCTACTATTGCCTGCCTCATTCCCACGAGGCGGTTGAAAAGGGTGGACTTGCCAACGTTGGGTCGTCCCACAATCGCTAATAAACGGCTCATAATCAGTGCTTTGTTTTATATAGTCCACAACTCGCGCAGGCATCGGACCACTGCCCGCTGCACTTCTTCCCTTTGGACAGTCTCTCCATTTCCTCCTCCTTCATGCAACGTATCCCGAGGGCCTTCATGTTCTCGTTGGCCCCCACGTCACTCTGGGGGAAGTCCTTCTTGAGGAAGATTATGTTGAAGCACATCGCGAATACTCCTATTCCGATGATTATCAAGGCTGCGAGAAAGACTTTCATTGGACTGCTTCTGTCAATATGTAAATTCTCCGCTGATAGGCTCGTAGCGGTACACCTTGTCGATTATCCTGGCGAAGGTGGCAGCCATCGAGACCACGGTTATCTTGCTTGTGTCCGCACCCGCACGCAGAGGTATGGTATCTGTGACCAGCACCTCCTTGAGCGCGGAAGCGGCTATGTTGTCGTAGGCCTTGCCGCTAAGCACGGGATGGGTGGCGCATGCGCGGACGCTGGCTGCTCCCTTGTCCATAAGCACCTCGGCAGCCTTGCAAAGGGTTCCGGCCGTGTCTATCATGTCGTCCACTATGACTATGTCGCGGCCTTCGATATCGCCTATTGCAGTTATGGAACCAACCACGTTGGCCTTTGTCCTGGTCTTGTGGCATATAATCACCGGGCAGGCAAGGTCCTTGGCATATACATTGGCCCTCTTTGCTCCACCCATGTCCGGGGCGGCTATGGAGAGGTTCTTGAGCTTCATGTCCAGAATATAGGGGACGAATACCTTGCTGGCGTACATATGGTCCACGGGAAAATCGAAGAAGCCCTGAATCTGGCCGGCATGAAGGTCGCAGGTCATCACCCGGTCCGCACCTGCCGCCTTCAGCAGGTTGGCTACCAGCTTCGCTCCGATGGAAACGCGGGGCTTGTCCTTGCGGTCCTGACGGGCCCATCCGAAATACGGCATGACGGCTATCACCTTGTCGGCGGAAGCCCTCTTGGCCGCATCAATGAACAGCAACAGTTCCATGAGGTTGTCAGTCGGCGGATAGGTGGACTGAATGATGAAGACAGTGGCGCCACGGACGCTCTCCACATAGGCCGGCTGGAATTCACCGTCGCTGAAATGTACTACCTCCGTCTTGCCAAGATGAAGCGGGGCCTCATCGGAAGGACGGATCTTGTTCATTTCTTTCACTACTTTCGCCGCAAAATCGCTCGAAGCGGTGCAGGCGAAAAGTTCCATTCTGTGTTCAAACTGCATGTTCAGGTCTATTTAAAATCTTCCCGGACATCCTCCAGGACTTTTTCCATGTAACCTAGTATCTCTTCCTTGCCGAGCCCGGTCTGGGCGGAGGAAGTGAATACGGGAGGCAGGGTCTCCCAGTCCAGCAGCAATTGCCTGCAATAGGAGTCAATCTGCTTCTGAAGGGCCACCGGGCCCATTTTGTCACCCTTTGTAAATATTATGCTGAAAGGCAGGCCGGCCTCGCCGAGTTCGTTGATGAAATCCACGTCTATCTTCTGTGGGTCATGGCGGGAATCCACCAGGACGAACAGCATCACCATCTCGGCGGAATTGTTAAGGTAATCGCTGATTACATCATGCAGCTTCTGCCTCTCCTTCGCGGGCAGTTTGGCAAAACCGTAGCCCGGAAGGTCCACTATATACCAACTGTCATTGACGATAAAATGGTTGATAAGCTTGGTCTTGCCGGGGGTAGCCGAGGTCATGGCCAGCTTGCGGTTGCCGCAGAGCATATTTATAAGGCTGGACTTACCCACATTGGACCTGCCGATAAATGCGAATTCGGGAAGTCTGCGGGAGGGTTTCTGCTCCAACCGCGAACTGCTTGTAACAAATTTTGCGTCCGTAATCCTCATAATGTCTGCCCTTCCCGTTATCAAGAAGCTTCTAATTTGCAAATATAGCAATTTTTGCCGGCATTTCATACCTCTGCATGGCAATTATAGCGGAACCGGCCCGCAGAATATGTTCTACGGGCTATTATTTGCCAATTGGACAACAATTGGACAACAGAATACATTTAGTCTTTCTCTAAAGAGCAGTAAGGGCCATCTGGCTTGCCGGCACTTCCGGCACACAAATCTCTCTCTTCATATCGAGCCAGAATTAAAGGTTTAAAAATATGTATCGCTGCATGGATTTATGCCGTGCAGCGATACAACGTCCTGTAAAATAATTGAGTTGTGCAAGTTTTCGGGTTAGACTATACCTTCACGTATTTCTGGTTGGGGGTATTCGGAGTTTCCGGAATAGTCAGTTTAAGCTGCCCTGCCTCAACTAAAGGATTGATGTATTTCTTTCTGTTTTTTGTTTGATTTGTCAACCCCATTCTTGCAAGTATTTCGCCTGCGGTTCTTGGAACAGTACAAAAATTAATAATATCATTGGTTTTTCCTGTCAGCTTATCTTTCGTTGTTTTAGCTCCGTTAC
>JAFVCK010000025.1 GCA_017479265.1 Bacteroidales bacterium
ATCTTTTCAATGATCTCTCTTAAAAAATCCCGCCTTTCTTTCAAGCGGGATTGCAAAGGTACGCACTTTTTTTGAACTACCAAACTTTTTTGCAAAAATTTTTCAAAAAATTCCACCTAAAAGGGTTTAAAGGCCGTTTTTACCCCAATAATACGCCCAAAGGGAGAGCCTGTCAGTACTCAAAACCGAGTTTCTCCAGCCCGGCTCTCACATCGGCATCCTTCATGAACAGATTCCAAAGCAGCCCGCTGCGCGAATTCTCTATCATCACGACTATGGGTCCCTGGTCAATCGCAATGTACGAAGAAGCGAACCAGTTCGAATCGAGATTGAAAGAATCATAGAATCCGTACTCGCCCCACAGCTTGTCGCCATATATATAATAGAATGTCTCCAGCGCCGCCATGCTCTCCTTCGGAGTATAAGGCATGGAGGCAAGGGCGGCCGTAGGGGCTATGGTGCCGGTATCGTTGGTAGGCGACGACGCGGTATAGCCCTTGGGATAGTCGCTGGCGGTAAGTCCCCAGCAGGCAGGACCATATCCGGAATGCGAACCGGGATTGTCGGCGCAATAGGCATGATTGATACGCGCATGGGCCACATTCTGCTCCCAATAGGAAGCGTAGCCGTCGGAAAGGTTGCGGGGGTCCAGGCCCATGAAAGAGTAATGTGCAAAGAACATGGGACCGCCTTTGTCATATCCAAGAGGAAGGGTTATGTCATAGAAGCTCCGGCCGCAGCGTATAACGCCATCCGAGGCCCAGCCCTTGTGATATACCGAAGGCTCAACAGGATGGGTAGGCGAAGATGCGGCAAGCACATATACCAGAAGGGCCTCGTTCCAGCCTTTTATCTGCATGTTGATGGCCCACTCCTTGTCGGGCGACCAGTGCCAGTACAGCACATCCTCCCCTCTTGTGAACCAGTCCCACTCCACATCCTTCCACAACTGTTCTATGCCGGAGGCGATGTCGGCCTCGGATATCCTGTCGAAATACTGCCTTGCAGCCAGCAGTCCCTCCATAAGAAAGGCCGTCTCTACAAGGTCCGCTCCGTTGTCCTTGGAGCTGAAGGGCAGGGCCTTGCCGCTCTGTCCGTCCATCCAGTGAGGGAAAGCCCCATGGAAACGGTCAGCCTTTTCAGAAAGGAAAGACACAATCCTACGCATCCTCTCGGCACCTTCGGAACGGGTGATGAACCCCCTTTCTATACCCACAGGAACGGCCATTATCCCGAATCCGGAGCCGCCGGCAGTGACAGTGTTCCCTGAGCCCAAGCGCTCCCTCGCAAGCCCGCTCTCCGGATGGGCATAATCCCAAAAATAGCGGAAAGTCCTCTCCTGCACAAGGTCCAACAGCGCATCCGAGGATATCTTCGGGAACTTGTCCGAAGGATCGTAAACAGTTGAGAATGAGACGGAAAAATCATCCAGAAGTTTGATACCCAACTGAGCGCCGGCCGAAATGGAAAGCGTGTATCCGGTGGAATGTTCCAGGGCATTCTCAGGCGACAAGCGCAGGACATTGCCCCCTGACGAAGGCATTACTTTCACTCCTCCCCCCGAAAAAGAGACCTTTTCACTCATGAATTTCCCGGCATCAATGTCGCTGGAAAACTCTATTTCGATAATTGCGCCTTCGATAGGGACATCAACTACAAGGCCGGAAGCGCCGAGCCTCCTGCCGTCCACCAGGCATCCTGACACCAGGGCCTTTGGAACTGCAGCAGGGTCGGACGACTCCCCTCCCGGAGTCACGGAAGGCTCAGGCCTGCAGCAAATGCACAGGCACAGGAGCAGCAAATACAGCAATCTTTTCATATAGTAAATGTTCCATAAGCAGTTGTTTCGAAAGCGCAATATAGCAATTTTGCAGGAATCTCCCAAAAGAAATGGCCCGCACCTTTATACCGGTGCAGGCCACATAGAGATATCAATCCGGGATTACTCGTCCAGGTTTGCTACTTCACCCTGATAGAGGGTCTTGGCCTCGTCCTTGGTGAGGGCCTTGTCGTAGATACGGAGTTCATCCATCTCGCCGAGGAAGTCACCCATCCACTCGTCGGTTGCGCCGCCGATAACCTTGTTCTGCCATGCACCGATGATGAACTGGGTTGTGGTGGTCAGGTCGAGGTTGCCATCAGGAACTGCTTCCTCGCCGACGCCGAATGTGCAGGCAATCTGGTCTTCAGGAGTCACGTCAGCACCGTTCAGATATACATGGAACTCTGACTTGGCTGCATCGTAGGTGTAGATGATGTGGTTCCAACGGTTGCCGGTCACACCGAGCTTGGCATCGCCGTCGGTCTTCCAGAAGTCGCGGCCCTCGATGCACTGGCCAAATACCTTGGGAGTGAGGAGGTCTGAAGGATTCTCCTCGTCGCCCTTGCGGTCGATGGACATTGCGAAGTTGCCCCAGAAAGCGTCGGGTGCTACGAACTCGAAGAAGCAGGGAACGGGAGCCTGGGAAGTAGGGATGGGAGCCTGCTTGAGCCACATTGCAATGGTGATGCTGGTAGCGCTCTTGAGCTTGCTGTCAGCGGGAACGTCGTAAAGAAGAACGCCGCCTGCTATGCCCTTGAGAGCCTTGCCGTTACGCTTTGCAGTGTACTCTGCTTTCTCCTGCTTGGGCTTCAGACCTGCTACCTGGTCCTCGGCATTGCCTTCGAAATTGAAGTGGGCGATGAGAGCGTCCTTGGCAACTGTAATTTCAGTCTTGCCGCTCTTGTCGTCGGTCTGGCCGTTGTCCTTCTTGCAAGAAGAGAAAGACACCAATGCTGCAGCTATAGCTGCGAACATGAGAACTTTTTTCATAATGTTTTGATTTTTAGTTAATTAATAATTTTTAAGTTTATGTTTTAGTATGTATATCCGGTAGTCGCGGGAAGATTGGGATTGAGCTGGCGCTGAGATGAAGGTATGGGGAACACTTCGTTCTTGCCGGCCTTGAATCCAAGAGGTCCGAGGACTTCTGCTGCCTTGCCCCAACGCACCAGGTCGAAGAAACGGTTCTCCTCCATGGCCAGCTCGGCGCGGCGCTCTTCATAGATATTGTCCAAGGTGGCAGACACGGTTCCGAGTCCTGCACGCGTCCTTACCTCGTTCAAGGCATCGTCGGCGGACTTGCCGGACTTTGCACCTACGGGAGCGGAATTGCCGAGGGCCTCTGCATATATCAGAAGTATGTCGGCATAGCGGATGACGCGGACATTGTGTTCCAGACCATAGCTGTTGTTGCCCATGATATTGTAGCGGGAAGGAGTATATACCTTGCCGTTGTAATAAGGATTGGCGCACTTGTCCAGGATTGCATCACCCTCGGGAGTAACTGTCCCCCTTTCAAGTATGGTGGTGGCGTAGCGTATCTCGTCTCCCCTGTCCTTTAGGAACTTGACAAGTGAAGAGCTGGGCACGTTGAATCCCCATCCCTGCATGTTGGAGGGCTGGTTCTGGCGAGGTCCCTGCACATAAGAATAGGATGTGGCGGGCACCGCTCCGGCTGTCTGGCCGAGGCAGGTACTCTGTATCTCCATAAGGGATTCGGAAGAATTCTCACCCTCTACGGCGAACACCTGACGGAAGTCGGGAAGAAGGGAGAAGCGCTCGCAGGCGATAATCTCGTCGGCCTGGGCGGCAGCCTCGTTCCAATCTTTGTTATAGAGGGCGACCTTGGCCTTGAGAGCCCTTGCTGTATATACATCGTAGCGGCCGTCATAACCATCCCATTTCTCGGGAAGGGCGGCGATAGCAGCGTCAAGGTCCTGATAGATAAACTTATATATCTCCTCGACGGAAGACACCTTCATGGCGGCAAGTTCCTCCGAGCTCATGGTGCCCTTGATGACAGGAACGGTACCGAACAGACGGACCAGGTTGAAATAGGCGTATGCCCTTATGACAAAGGCCTCACCCTTGCACTTGGCGGCGTATGCGAGGTCGTCCTCGTTCTGCAGCGATGAGGTGAAACGGTCCATGGCTTCGATGGCATAGTTGGCCGCCGAGACAATGTCGAAAAACTTGATCCATACCGTATTGATATGCGGATTGGTAGGGGTGAAACGGAATTCGTCGATTTCCTTGATATCAGGTCCGTCGGCAGATTCGCTGCCCTTCTCCGCGTCATCCGATATTATCTCATTGAGAGTCAGATAACTGAGGGAAATTCCTTCGTTGCTCTGGAAAGAGCTCCACCTCATGGCGGCGTAGGCTGCGCTGACGGGCTGGAAAATGTTCTGCGAATTGGAATAGTCCATTCCGGAGGTAGGCACGGTTGCCTCCTTGCGGATATCGAGGAAGCCCGAGCATGCTGAAAGCATCAGGGTCGCTGCAAGCAGTATGTATGCGTATATCTTTTTCATATTCATTTCCTCCTAAAAACCTATGTTTACACCGAGGGTATAGATGGACTGCATCGGATATACGGAAGCTCCGTCGATGCCGGTCTCGATGGGAGAACCGCCGATTTCAGTTGTAAAGCCGTTGTATCCGAACAGGCTCAAAGGCCTCTGCGCGGAGAGATATGCCCTGATACGGCCACGTCCGAAGACATTCTTGAAGGTATATCCTATCTGGACGTTCTGGATGCGGAACATGGAGGCATCCTCAACGAAGAAGCTGTTGGACTGGGCTATGAAACTCGAAGTCAACGCCGCGGGCGAAGGGTAGGTATGGCTCTTTGCATCCTCCCTCCAGGCATTCTTGTAGAAGTCGA
This sequence comes from Bacteroidales bacterium, assembly GCA_017479265.1. GTDB lineage: Bacteria > Bacteroidota > Bacteroidia > Bacteroidales > UBA932 > Cryptobacteroides. The sequence goes on from JAFVCK010000025.1 coordinate 4,710, forward strand.
GGTCATAGTTGCCGTCGGCGAATACCTGCTTGTTCATCCTCTTGGAATTCAGTATCTTGTTGCCTATGTTGGCGCTCATGACCATGGAGAAGTCAAGGTTCTTCCAGTTCAAGCCCACACTCAGGCCGAGGGTCACCCAAGGGATAGGAGAGCCGAGGAAGGTCCTGTCGGCCTCGGTTATGGAACCGTCGCCGTTGACATCCTTGTACTTGAAGAAGCCGGCATCCTTGACGCTCTGGGTGACAGGGTCCTTTAGAGCGGCTGTCTCGGACGCATACACATCCTCCACAATGTATCCCCAGAACGCTCCAATGGGATATCCTACCTGCGTGAGGGTGGAATATGCACCGTTTACCATGGCTCCGGGAATGTTGTCCCTGCCCTCGAGGGCGAGAACCTTGTTCCTGTTGAAGGTGGCGTTAAGGCCAACGTTGTAACTGAAGTCCTTGCCGATTTCGTCAGCCCATTTGAGGGACATTTCGACACCGGCGTTGAGCACCTTTCCATTGTTGGCAAGCAGGTCGCTGACACCGCCGCCCACAGATATAGGAGCCCTGAAAACTACCTTGTCGGTAACGCGGTAATAAAGGTCCAGTTCACCGCTGAGACGGTTGCCGAGGAAGGCGAAGTCTGCACCGAGGTTGGCCTCAGTGACTACCTCCCACCTCAGGTAATTCTGATAAACGGTCTGTGCGCCGACTCCGTCATACAGGGTGCCGCCGAATGCAGTGGAAGCTGCAACTCCTGTGGCTCCCACGATATTGATGTCGTTGGCGGGCACATTGTCATTTCCGAGCATTCCCCAGCTGGCGCGTACCTTCAGGAAGTCGAACACTCTCTGGTTCTTCATGAAGTCCTCGTCGGAAATGTTCCAGCCAAGTCCTATGGAAGGGAATATGCCCCACTTCTGCTGATACTTGGAGCTGCCGTCCGCACGGAGGGTGAAGGTTGCAAGGTATTTGTCCTTGTAGTTGTAAGTACCTCTGGTAAAGAAGGAAAGGCCGTTGTAACGGTCAGCCCCGTCGGTGGTGTTGAGGTTCTTGTAGGAACCGTTCACCAGATACCTGGACTGGCTGTCGTAATTGGGCACGTTGTAGGCCTTGCCGGTGAGCCATGAAGAGTACTGCATCCTCGTGGACTGGCCGAGCATCACGGAGAAGGAATGTGCTCCTATGGTGTCGCTGTAGGTGAGGGTGTTGTCAATGATATGGTACTGGCTGTAACCGTTGGTCTTTTCCAGGGAAGACTGCTGCACGCCCTGGGCACCGCCCACATTGTATTCGGGAGTGTAGTTCTGCCTGTCATAGTAGTAGAAGTCAAGATTGTAGGAAGTCTTGAACTTGAGTTTCTCAGGGATTATGGTAGCCTCGGCGTATGCGGAGAACACTTCCTTGATGCTGCTCTCGGTATTGTTGTAATAATAGGCTGCGGCTGCGGGGTTGCCGTAGGAATTGCCGAAGCCGTAGAGCTGGGGAGCGTCGAAAGCCTGGGGATATGCGGAGGTATTGGCATCGTTCCAGACATTGTACACGGGAGGGTTCACGAAAGCTTGGTAGTAAACGCCGGAATTGGGGTTCTTCCTGCCGGTGCGGGAAAGCACGGTGTTGAATCCCACCTTCAGCCATGAAGTCATGGTCTGGTCAAGGCGGGCACGCAGGTTGAAACGGTTGTAGTCGTTGTCCACGAACTGCATGATGCCGTCCTGGTAGTAGTAGCTGATACCCACGGAGTAGTTGGTCTTCTCATTGCCGCCTGAAAGGTCGAGGGCATGGGAATGGGTGAGGGCCGGAGAAACCAGCACCGAATACCAGTCGGTGTCGCCGGGATAGTCGGAAGGGCTCAGGCTGCTGCCGGTGGCAAGGTTGCGCATCTCGATGTACTGGGCCTTGTTGGCAAGTTTCATGATGTTGGTAGGAACCTGCACGCCGACATATCCGTCGTAGCTGATACGGGCGTGGCCCATTTCACCCTTCTTGGTGGTGACGATGATGACTCCGTTGGCGGCACGCACGCCGTAGATGGCTGATGCGGAAGCATCCTTGAGAACTGTCAGGGACTCGATGTCGTTGTTGGACAGGAAGTCGATGTTGTCAAGGAAAACGCCGTCCACCACATAGAGTGGATTGGCATAGTCGCCTATGGAACCGACTCCGCGGATTTTCACTGAAGGGCCCGCACCCGGAGCTCCGCTCTGGGTAATCTGGACACCGCTCACCATGCCCTGGAGTGCGGACATGGGGTTGGCCGCGGCCTGCTTGGAGAGCTGGTCGCCCTTGATGTTGACAATCGGAGCGGTGAGGTCCTTGGACTTCTGGGTGCCATAACCCACCACCACGACCTCTTCCATCATGAGGGCGTCGGTCTGCAGGGAGATGTTGATGTTCTCGCGTCCTGCAACGGCTACGCTCTGCTCGAGGAATCCTATGTAGGATACCAGCAGGGTGGCATCGCCGGGAACCTTTATGGAGTAGGTGCCGTCAACTTCCGTCATGGTGCCGTTGGAAGTGCCCTGCTGCATGATGAAAGCACCTGCAAGGGGCTCTCCGGCATCGTCGGACACCGTTCCGGTCACAGTGATAGTCTGGGCCCAAAGGACATTGCCGAGGACTGCCAGAGTGAGTGTAATCAGAAATTTTCTCATTTGAAAAACTATTGGTTATTGTAGTTGAATCCGAGTTTGTCAAGACCGGCCTTGACCTCGGGGCAGCTCATGAAGAGTTCCCACAGAAGGCCGCTCCTGTAGTTTTCTATCATCACGGCCTCGGGGCCCTGGTCTATGGCCAGATAATGGTCCAGGACTGCGGGAGAGGCCGCCTCGTTGTATGCATCGTAGAATCCGTACGGCCCGAAGGCATCGTGGTCGTACAGATAGCGCACGACCTGCATGGACTCCTTGGGGGTATATGGTATGGAACTGATTGCGGCAGTGGGAGATACGGTGCCGTTCTCCTCCTGTGTCCCGGGATTGTGGGAGGTATATCCGAACTGATAGTCGTCCGAAGAAGTGAAGCCCCAGAGGTTCTCTCCCAGACCCTTGTTGCCACGGGGATTGGCCTTGGCATATTCGTAATGGATGAGGCTGTGGGCCTTGTTGCGCTCGAAATAGTTGCAGTATCCGTCTTCGAGGCCTCGGGGGTCCAGGCCCAAGTAGGAATAATGGCTGAAGAAGAGAGGGCCGCCGTAGAGTTCCATTCCAAGAGGCAGGGTGATTCCGAAATACTCCTTGCCGTTATAGTAATAGTCCGAAGTCTTGTAGGAGGTTTCGTAGCACTCGCGGGATATGGGCCAGGTCGGGGACGAGGCGGCAAGGACATAGGTTATGAGGGTCTCGTCGTAGCCGCTGATGCGGTGGTTCATCTTCCACTCCCAGTTCTTGGACCAGTGCCAGTAGAGGGAATCGGTGCCGCGGGTGTACCAGGACCATTCCACATCCTTCCACAGAGCGTCCATACGGTCCGAAAGGGCCGCGCTGCCCTCGGGCATGCCGCCGCGCCTGAGCCACTGACGGGCAGCCAGGAGGCCCTGCACCATGAAAGCGGTCTCGACAAGGTCGCCCCCGTCATCGAACTCGCTGAAAGAGAAGGTCTTTTCGCTGTCGGCATCATACCAGTGGGCCCAGGCTCCGTGGAACCTTTCAGCCCTCTCGAGGAAGGAAGTAATCCTGCCGAGGCGCTCCACTCCCTCTTCCTTGGAAAAGTATCCCCTTTCGGCTCCGGCCACTATGGCCATGACTCCGAATCCGGAGCCGCCGACGGTGACTATATTGCCGTTGCTGTCGTTGTTGCGCTCGCGGGCCATTCCTGTGGAAGGGTCGGCGAAATCGGTGAAATACCGTATTGTATAGCGCTCCACCGTATCAAGAAGGGCATCGTCGCTCAAATGGGCGCTGCGGCTGCGTGTGCCGCAACTGACCATGGCAAATGCCAGAGATGTCAGTATCAATAACTTTTTCATTACAGGGAATAATTGAACGATGCTTCCTTGACATTGTCGGAGGCCCCTCCGATGAATAGCTTGAAATCACCTGCCTCGGGGCCGAAAGTCATATCCTGACGGTAGAAGGAAAGGGTGGAAGCGTCGATTGTAAAGCTGACGCGCTCGCTCTGCCCGGGGGCCAGGGTCACCCTCTGGAAGCCCTTTAGCTGCTTGACGGGGCGGGTTACGCTGCCGACGAGGTCGCGGATATACATCTGCACGACCTCAGTGCCTTCGCGCTCACCTGTATTGGTGACTGTCACGGATGCACTGAGGCTGCCGTTCCCGCTGAATCCGCTACCGCCGAGCTCTATGTCGGAATACTCGAAGGAGGTGTAAGCAAGACCATGGCCGAAGGCGAACAGTGGCTCGTTGACAACGTCCAGGTAGCGGGACTCGTATTTGGCATCGGGATGCACGTAGGGTCGGCCGGTATTCTTGGCATAATGATATATGGGAACCTGTCCCAGGGCCCTGGGGAAGGTCACGCTGAGCTTGCCGCAAGGGTTGAATTCTCCGAAAAGAACGTCGGTCACCGCCTGTCCGCCCATGGTGCCCGGATACCATGCCTCGAGAATTGCTCCGGCCATTTGGGATTCGGCGCTCAGGTCAAGCGGACGGCCGTTAAGAAGGACAACGGCGACGGGCTTTCCTGTGGCGGCAATCCTCTCGAGAAGTTCGCTCTGGACTCCGGGAATGTTGATCGAGGAACGGCTTGCCGCCTCTCCTGTCCACTGGCAGTCTTCGCCAATGACCATGACCACCTTTTCGGCACGGGAGACGGCTGAGAGGGCCGCCTGGAATCCGCTCTTGTCATCCGAAATCTCATCGCATCCGCGCGCGTATATAATATTGGAAGCGCCGTTATAGTCGCGCATTGCATCCACTATGGTCTCGACCTTGTCGGCCTCCCCCGCTCCGCGCCATGAACCGAGCAAATCGTCGGCAGACTCGGCCAGGGCACCTATGACGGCTATCTTCTGGCCTTTGCGAAGAGGCAGCACGCCGTCATTCTGCAGCAGCACCATGCTCTCGGAGGCGATACGGCGGGCAAAGGCAAGGTTCTCCGGAGTCATGGTAAGTTCGCGCTCGCGCTCTTCGCTGCAATAGCGGTAGGGGTCCTCGAAAAGGCCGAGCTTGGCCTTTACCGTAAGAATCCTGCGCACAGCCTCGTCCAGGGTCTTTTCGCTGACCTTGCCCTCATGAATCAGGGCGGCGAGGTTGTCGGAGAAAGCGGCGCTCTGCATGTCCATGTCTATTCCGGCGTTGATTGCGGCACGGGCGGCATCCTTTGCATCGGTCACGTTGCCGTGGCATATCATTTCGGTAATTCCCGTGTAATCGGTGACCACGAAGCCGTCAAAGCCCCATTCGCCGCGAAGTATGTCAGTCATCAGGTACTTGTTGGCGGTGGCGGGAACCCCGTCCAGCTCGTTGAAAGAAGCCATTACGCTGAGGGCTCCGGCATCCACGGCTGCCTTGTAGGGCGGCAGGTAGAATTCCCTGAGCCAGCGGTCGGACATATCGACCGTGTTGTAGTCGCGGCCCGCCTGGGGAGCGCCGTATGCTGCATAATGCTTGACGCAGGCGAGTATGGTGTTCTCATCCCCGAGGTCGTCGCCCTGGTATCCCCTTGTCATTGCGGCCGCAATCAGGCTGCCAAGGTAAGGGTCCTCGCCCGCGCCTTCCGAGATGCGGCCCCAGCGGGGCTCCACGCAGATATCGCACATGGGGGAATAGGTCCAGTGAAGGCCTGCTGCCGCAGCCTCGCGCCCCGCAATTCTCGCAGACTCCTCAATAGCCTCTATGTCCCAGGATGCCGAAAGGCCCAGGTTGATTGGGAATATGGTGCGGAAACCGTGGATTACGTCATATCCGAAGAGTATGGGGATGCCCAGACGGGTCTCGTTCACGGCGACCTCCTGGAGCTTGCGGGTATAAGCTGCCGTGTAGGCATTGAAGATATTGCCGCAGCGACCGGCCCTTATGTCATCGATATAACCGTCGCGGATGGAAGGTCCGGTGACACTCCAATCGCTGGTGTACAGCACTGTCTGGCCTATTTTCTCCTCAAGAGTCATGCGGGAGAGAAGGTCTTCGACCAGGGAAGTGCAGGAGTCGTCATTGCTGCCCGATGTGCCGCAGCCGGCAAGAAGCAGGGCCGCGAGGGCAAGAAGAATGGCTGTCTTTTTCATAAAAATCCTTTCAATTGTCTATCAGACAAGTGTTATTAACATTTCGCAAATATACATATTTTTTCGGAACTGCAATAGCAGTGACAATTTGGCAGACTTTTTACTTGGCACGGCAGTTGAACATTGACAATCGCGCCGATGATTCGGCACAGGCTTTTTGACAACGATTAAAATCTATAGAAATTATGATCAGACCATTAGCAGACAGAGTCCTCATCGAGCCCAAAGAGGCCGAAACAAGGACAGCATCAGGACTTTACATTCCTGATACGGCAAAGGAGAAACCCCAGCAGGGCGTGGTAGTAGCGGCAGGTCCCGGCAAGAAGGACGAGCCCATGGAAGTAAAGGTAGGCGACACCGTACTTTACGGCAAATATTCCGGCACCGAAGTTACAGTTGACGACAAGAAACTCCTTATCGTCCGTCAGTCAGACATTTTGGCAATCCTCTAATTAAAAAAGTTTAAAGTTATGGCAAAAGAGATAAAATTCAATACCGATGTCCGCTCCCTTATGAAGGAAGGTGCGGATGCACTTGCAGACGCAGTTAAGGTGACCCTCGGTCCCAAGGGACGCAATGTGGTCATTGACAAGAAGTTCGGAGCTCCCCAGGTGACCAAGGACGGCGTAACCGTAGCCAAGGAAATCGAGCTTGAGGACCGCTTCCAGAACATGGGTGCACAGATGGTGAAAGAGGTTGCCGCCAAGACCAACGAACTCGCAGGCGACGGCACCACCACCGCTACCGTACTGGCTCAGGCCATAATCAACGTCGGTGTCAAGAACGTTACCGCAGGTGCCAACCCCATGGACCTCAAGAAGGGAATCGACAAGGCCGTCGCTGCAGTCGTAGCTGACCTCAAGAAGCACAGCCAGGCAGTCGGTGACGACTACTCCAAGATAGAGCAGGTAGGTACCGTTTCCGCCAACAACGACGCATTCATCGGCAAACTCATCGCCGACGCAATGTCCAAGGTTCAGAAGGACGGCGTTATCACCGTAGAAGAGGCCAAGGGCACCGAAACAGAGGTAAAGGTGGTCGAAGGCATGCAGTTCGACAGGGGCTATATCTCCCCTTATTTCATGACTGATTCCGACAAGATGGAGGCAGTCCTGGACGACCCTTACATCCTGCTCACCGACAAGAAGGTGTCCACCATGAAGGACCTTCTCCCTATACTCGAGCCTATCGCACGTGAAGGCAAGGCCCTGCTCATCATCGCAGAAGATGTTGAAGGCGAAGCACTTACCACTCTGGTAGTAAACCGTCTGCGCGGCACCCTGAAGGTGGCTGCAGTCAAGGCTCCCGGATATGTCGACCGCCGTAAGGAAATGCTCCAGGACATCGCAGTCCTCACAGGAGGCCAGGTTATTTCCGAGGAAAGGGGCTTCACCTTCGAGAACGCAGGTCCCGAGCTGCTCGGAAGGGCTGAGAAGGTGACCATCTCCAAGGAGAATACAGTCATCGTCGGCGGCGCAGGCAACAAGGAGGAAATCAAGTCCCGCACCGACCTTATCCGCAAGCAGATAAGCACCACAACATCCGACTATGACCGCGAGAAGCTCCAGGAAAGGCTCGGCAAGCTCGCCGGCGGTGTCGCAGTGCTCTACGTGGGCGCTACCACCGAGGTCGAGATGAAGGAGAAGAAGGACCGCGTCGAGGATGCCCTCAACGCTACACGCACAGCCGTCGAAGAGGGTTACGTACCCGGAGGCGGAGTTGCATATATCCGTGCTACAGAGGCACTTAAGGACCTCAAGGGCGAGAACGACGACGAGACTACGGGTATCCGTATCGTGGCCCGCGCCATCGAGGAGCCTCTGCGCCAGATAGCCGAGAATGCAGGTGCCGAGGGCAGCGTCATCATCCAGAAGATACGCGAAGGCAAGGATGACTTCGGATACAACGCCCGCACAGGCGAATTCACCAACCTCTACGAGGCAGGTGTCATCGACCCTACCAAGGTGACCCGCGTCGCTCTTGAGAACGCGGCTTCCGTGGCCGGCATGTTCCTCACCACAGAGTGCGGCATAGTGGACATACCCGAGCCCGCTCCGGCAGCTCCTGCAATGCCCGCAGGCGGTATGATGTAACAGGCAGGTCCTGACTGACAAAAGGGGTGGCTGCGCAGCCGCCCCTTTTTTGTTATAAAAATTTTGCATATATTTGCAAAATGGAAGATAACACTATTATTATATGAAAAGATTAACCTTAACCTTGCTGCTTGCAGCAGTTGCTCTGGGTGCTTTTGCACAGGAGAAAGAAAAAGAAATCAAGAAAGGATGGTCCTTCGGTCTGCTTCCTACGGCGACCTGGTCCACCGACAACGGATTCCAGGCCGGTGCTTTCGGCGACGTATATTACTACGGTGACGGCAAGACCTATCCCGACCCCCTCCACAAAATCAGTTGGGAGGCTTCCTATTTCACTCACAGCCACCGTATGCGCATGTACCTGGCATACGACTCCAAGTACCTGATTCCCAATATGCGCGTCAACGCATCCGTGACCTACATGAACGACCCTCTGTACACATTCTGGGGTTTCAACGGTGCCGCTTCCACGCAGAATTACGACATCTGGTCCAACAAGAATTACATCCCCAACAAGAAGGGTGAAGTCAAATATCCCTACATCGCCGACGCATTGGACAACAGCCCCATAGCCACCAACTACTATGGCATGAGCCGCTCCATGCTCCGCGTGCTGGCCAATCTCCAGGGACAGATAGTCCCTCACCTGAACTGGGCGGCCGGAATCAACTTCTGGTGGTGGCAGCTCGGTGACATGAAGGACAGGGGCAACAAGGACAACGAAGGCAACGTCCACAAGTACGACCTCACCAACACCCTCTATCAGAAGTATATTTCAATGGGTGCAATCCGTCCCGCAGAAGCACAGGGAGGCCTTTCTCTTGAAATGAACGCCGGTATCGTCTATGACACCCGCGACATAGAGGCGGCTCCCAACAGGGGTATCTGGGCCGAGGCCTACCTCAACGGCGCTCCATACGCAGGTAATCCCAAAACAGGCCTCTACAGCCCTTATCTGAAGGCCTGCGTATATTTCCGTCACTACATTGACATTCCTATACATATTCCCGCCGGCGACCCCGTGTTCGCATACCGTCTGGCATGGCAGCAGACCCTCGCAGGAGACACTCCTTTCTACATGATCCAGAACGTTCCCCTGCTGGTCCAGCGTAACATGATTTCCGAAGGCTTCGGTTCCTCCAACACCGTCCGCGGCCTCAGGGAGAACCGCATCCTCGCCGAAGGATTCGCATGGCTCAATGCCGAACTGCGTGTAAAGCTGGTCAACTTCAAGCTCTTCAACCAGTTCTTCTACATCGCCGTCAATCCTTTCTTCGATGCAGGTATAATCACAAAGCCCTATAGGGTCAAAGAACTGGCTGCCGCTGCAGACGCTGACGGAATCATCAAGGACCTCGCTCTTGACGCACTTAAGGTTGCGACAAGCAGCACCGAATATGCAGGCATCAACGACATTATCTACGATGCCTCCAAGGTCCACAAGTTCGTCTATAGCCCCGGTATAGGACTCAAGATAGCCATGAACCAGAACTTCATCGTTTCCGCCGAATATGCATACTGCTTCACCGGCGGCATGAACGCCAATCCCTGGATCGGCATAGGTATCAACTACCAGTTCTAATTCAACTTGCAAGAATATGGGAGAGACAGGTCGGCCGGAGAGGTTGCCTGTTTCTCCCGCTCATATAAAAACTGTTTCCTATGACAACTGGAAGTTTCAAGAAAATCTGCTTGGCAGTACTCTGCGCCGCATCAGTGCTCAGCGGGTGCAAGAATGCGCCCAAGCAACCTTCAGCCGATTTTGCCGGCATAGTCAAGGCCTATACCGGCAGGGCCATCACGGAAGGCGGCAAGGTCAGGGTGGAATTCACGATTCCCGCCCGGGGCACCGTTACGGGCGAAGCTCTGCCCTCCGGTACCGTCAGTTTCTCCCCCAAGATTGCAGGACAGGCCGTGTGGACCTCGCCTTCGGGAATAGAATTCGTCCCCGAAAGCGGCTCACTCAAAAGCGGCCAGACTTACACCTGCTCGGTCAACCTGCAGAAGCTGCTCGGCCTTAAGGACCCTTCCATGGCCACGTTCAGTTTCCCCGTGAGAGTGGCCGAAAAGCTTGCCTCCGTGGAAATCGACCGCATGGTGATTCCCGCCTCTGACCCCGTCTCAGCTACCGTGGAAGGCATAATCACCCTGAGCCAGGCTGCTGACGAGCAGACCGTAAAGGCACTGCTTCCAGGGGCCACCGTGACCCCCGCTTCGAGCGCCGACAAGTGGAATTACAGCATAGCGGGCATCAAGCGTGACGGCGGCGACAGCGAATACACCGTCAAACTCAAGGATGCAGGCGGATTCAGCGCAGTCGGACAGACCAGCATAACCATCCCCGGAATCAACGGTGATTTCAGGGCCATGGCCACCAACATCGACGAGAGCGGCTCCCCCTTCATCGACATCATGTTCTCCGACCCTCTCAAGACCGGCGGTCTTGCCTCGGGCGAATACTCCATCAGCGGAGTGGGCCGTGCCTGGAGGGAGGTTTCGGACAATATCATGACCATACATTTCGACCGCAGGACTGCAGATGAGATAGTGGTGAACCTCCATGACATCATCCGCAGCGCAGACGGCCGCAAGATTGTCTCCGGTTATACGGCAAGGTTCGCCTCCGACAGGGCCCTCCCTTCGGTCGAGATTCTTGCAAACGGCAACATTCTCCCCGACGACAAGAACCTGATTCTCCCCTTCAGGGCCACCGGCCTGTACGCCGTGGACCTCAGCGTGATAAAGATTTACGAGAGCAACGTGCTGCAGTTCCTGCAGGAGAACAGCCTCTCCGGCGACGACGGCCTCAGGCGCAGCGGCCGCAAGATTCTCTCCAAGACCATACAGCTTGACGGCGGCCCCGACTACAGCCTGCCCCACGACTACAGCGTGGACCTCTCCGGACTGTTCCGCCAGGAGAGCGGCGCAATCTACAGGATAAGGCTCTCCTTCAAGAAGGAATACTCCATCTGGAACGGCACGGGAAAGGCTTCCGACATGGAATACCTCGCAGAAAGCGGATACGGCGACGACACCTGGGACTATCCCAGTCCCTGGTACTACGAGAACTTCTACAACTGGGAGAAGTACGAATGGAAGGACAGGGACAACCCCGCCACCGACAGCTACTACATGGTTGAAAGCAGGTTCCCCGTCATCAACCTTCTGGCTTCCAACATAGGTCTTATCGCCAAATATGCCGACTCGGGCAAGCTCTGGGTAAACACCAACGACATAGTAAGCGCCGCTCCCATGGGCGGGGCCGAGATTTCAGTTTACAACTACCAGCTCCAGAACATAGGCTCCGGCAAGACAAGCGGTGAGGGAATGGCCACGATTGACCTCTCCGGCAAGCCTTTCATAGTGACCGCGAAGAAGGGAGGCTCAACCGCTTACCTCAAGGTCGGCGAAGGCTTCCAGAAGTCCCTCAGCCGCTTTGACACGGGCGGCAAGAGGATAGAGCGCGGCCTCAAGGGATATGTCTATGGAGAGCGCGGAGTATGGCGTCCCGGCGACACCCTCCATGTTACCCTGCTGCTCGGCGACAAGGAGAAGAGGGTTCCCGAAGGGCATCCTGCAACCCTCGAACTCTATGGTCCCGAAGGCCAGTTCCGCTGCAAGCAGATATGCCCCGGCGGCACCGACGGATTCTATCCTTTCACCATCCCTACATACCAGGATGACCCCACAGGTCTGTGGAATGCATATATCAAGGTTGGTGGAGCCACCTTCCACAAGGCCCTCCGCATAGAGACCGTCAAGCCCAACCGCCTCAAGGTCGAGACCTCCCTCGGCGGAAATCTGCTCAAGGGCGGCGAGCGCACACCCGTCAGCGTCAACTCCCGCTGGCTTACCGGCCCTGCGGCTTCCGGCCTGCAGGCATCCGTCAGCATGACCCTGAGCGGTCGCGCAACATCCTTCAAGGGATTCGAGGGCTATGTATTCAACAACCCCACAGCTACATTCACTTCCAGCGAACATTCCCTCTGGAGCGGAAGGCTTGATTCCGACGGAAAGGCCTCTGCAATAGTCACATTGCCTTCTGCCGGGGACGCTCCCGGTATGCTCAACGCAATAGTTTATTCCAGCGTCATGGAAGAGGGCGGCGACGAGAGTTTCATTACCGAGGCCTACCGCTATTCTCCCTTCAAGGCATACGTTGGCGTAAAGGCCCCCGGAGATGACCTGGAGACCGACAAGGACAATATATTCAAGGTGGCCGTAGTATCTCCCGAAGGCGAAAGGGTAGCCGGACACCGCCTGCAGTACAAGGTATTCAAGCTCAACTGGAGCTGGTGGTGGGAGAACAATGCCGACGAACTCGGTGCTTATGTAAACGGCAACGGCTCCGAGGTATGGGATTCAGGCATAATAACTTCCGGCAAGCAGGACAGCGAAATAAAGGTAAGGGTGGACTATCCCGAATGGGGCAGGTTCCTTGTATATGTCAAGGACCTTGACAGCGGCCACGTTTCCGGCATGGTCAGTTTCATAGACTGGCCCGCATACAGGGGAAGGGCTGACAGACGCGACCCCGATGCCATTACCATGCTTTCCTTCTCCACTGACAAGAAGTCATACGAGGCCGGCGAGACCGCTACGGTTTATATCCCCGCCGCCAAGAACGGCAAGGCTCTCGTTTCACTGGAAAATGCCTCCGGAGTGATTTCCCGCAAGTGGGTTGACACTTCAGCCGACGGCGACACGCCCTTCAAGTTCAAGGTTACAGGCGACATGGCCCCCAACTTCTATGTCCATGTGACCCTGCTCCAGCCTCATGACAATACCGCCAACGACCTGCCTATCCGCATGTACGGCGTACAGCCTGTCCTGGTGAGCGACAAGGCCTCCCGCCTGGAGCCTGTCATAGACATGGCTTCCACCGTGCATCCCGAGGAGGAATTCACCGTAAAGGTAAGCGAAAAGAGCGGAAAGCCAATGACTTACACTCTCGCCATAGTGGACGAGGGACTGCTGGACATCACCTCCTTCAAGACCCCCGACCCTTGGAATTCCATGTATGCCCGCGAGGCTCTGGGAGTTTCCACCTTCGACCTCTACGACGAGGTGATAGGCGCATTCTCCGGCAAGTTCTCGCCCATGCTCGGAATCGGCGGTGACGAGGACATGATAACAGGCACCCGCAGGGACAACAGATTCAACGCCGTGGTCAAGTATCTCGGACCTTTCACCGTAAAGAAGGGCTCCCAGACCCATAAGGTACGCCTCCCCATGTACGTGGGCAGCGTCAGGGTAATGGTCGTGGCCGGCAACAGCGAGGGCGCATACGGCAACGCCGACAAGAGCGTGGCCGTGGTGTCTCCTCTGATGGTCGTGCCTACCTTGCCGAGAGTCATTTCCACCAATGAGCAGGTCACCCTGCCCGTGAACGTGTTCGCACTCGAGGAGGGCGTGAAGGATGCCAAGGTGAGCGTGAAGGTCGAAGGTCCTCTTAGCATCAGCGGTGCTTCCGAGGCTTCCGTAAGCTTTGCAAAGCCCGGTGACGAGATGGTACGTTTCGCCCTCAAGGCCGGCGGCGAAGGCTTTGCCAAGGTGACGGTTTCCGCCCAGGGCTCCGGCCACAGGACGGCTGAGACCATAAACATTGAGGTGCGCAATCCCGCCCCTTATGTAACTGCAAGACAGAAAGTTGCCATCGAGAGAGGCAAGAGCGCGAACCTTTCCTGGACCGCCTCCGGCAGCGATGCCAGCGTATCTCTTGAGATTGCAAGTTTCCCTGCCATAGACTTTACTTCGGCTCTGAAGTTCGTCCGCAGCTATCCTTACAACTGCACCGAGCAGCTTTCCACAAGGGGTATAGTGCTGACCCACACCATGGGCCTTGTCTCCGAAGAGGATGCCGAGAAGTCCAAGGCTGCCATACCGGTAGTTCTGCAGGACCTCTACGCCCGTCAGGGTGCTGACGGAGGCTTCGTGTATTGGCCCGGAATGACAGCCGCAGACACATGGGTCACTTCCATGGCAGGTATATTCCTCGTCAAGGCCAAGGCCCTCGGATTTGACGTAAGTTCTTCAGTGATAAACCAGTGGGCATCCTTCCAGAAGAAGGCGGTGACCAACTGGAGGAAGTCTTCTTCAGAGAACCTCAGCGACCTGGACCAGGCATTCAGGCTCTATTCCCTGGCCATAGCCGGAAAGGCCGATGCCGCTTCCATGAACAGGCTCAAGGAGAGCGCTGAACTTACCCTGCAGGCCCGTCTGATGCTCGCCTCGGCATACGCCGTGACAGGAAAGCAGAAGGTCGCCCAGGAACTGCTCGAAGGCAGGAACATGGAGTTCGCCCAGTACGATAACGACCGCATATCCTACGGTTCCTCCACCAGGGACAAGGCTATGGCCACTGAGACCATGGCTCTGCTTGGCAACATACCCGCAGCCCTCGACCTGTCCGCTGAACTTGCCGAAGTGTTCGGAAGAGGATGGTATTCCACGCAGGAAATGGCATTCGCCGCTTTGGCAATGTCCCGCCTGGCAGGGGCCGTCAACAATGCGGCCCTCGACTGCACCATAGACGGAAAGGCTGTCAAGTCCGCACAACCCGTATATACCGCAGCCCTCAATCCCGCCGCAGGCAAGACTGACGTAAGCAACTCCTCAGCAGGTACAGTGTATGCTTCGCTCATCACCGTCAGCAGGCCCGAGGGTCCTGTCAGCGCAGCCGCCGAAGGCCTCAGGCTCAAGGTCAGCTATGTTGACATGGACGGCAAGGAAGTCAATCCAGCCTCCCTGCAGCAGGGCAGCGAGATAACCGCCGTAATCACGGTTACCAACACTTCCCTGGCCCGTTCCCTCGGCAACATGGCCCTTGTGCAGCTGATTCCTTCAGGATGGGAAATCCGCAACGACAGGCTCACCGGAGCCTCCGTGAACAGCTCCGCATACACCTACAGGGACATCCGCGACGACCGCAACATCTGGTACTTCGACCTGCCCGCAGGCACTGCCAAGACCTTCAAGACAAGCCTCAGGGCGGCCTACGAGGGCACGTTCGTGCTGCCTTCTGTCAGCTGCGAGGCCATGTACGACCCCCATGTCTATGCTCATACAGCATCGGGCAGCGCCAGTGTGAGCAGATAATGTCCGGGCGGAAGACAATAATTTATGGTATCCTGGCAGTTCTGCTGTCAGGATACTTGTTTTGTCTTCCACGCGACCTTTTCAAGGACACCTCCTATTCAACCGTCGTCACCGACTACAGGGGGGAACTTCTGGGAGCGCGAACGGCCTCGGACGGACAGTGGAGGTTTCCGCCCGTGGACAGCGTGCCAAGCAAATACGCCGAGGCAGTCATACGCTTCGAGGACAGGCACTTCCGCCACCATCCGGGAGTCAATCCCGTATCCATATTGAGGGCTCTTCGGGACAACATTCGCGCAGGCCATATTTCCTCCGGAGGCAGCACCCTCACCATGCAGGTGATACGCCTTTCGCGGGGCCGGGAGAGGACCCTGTGGCAGAAAATGGTGGAGGCCGTGCTTGCTACCCGTGCGGAACTTCGGTACAGCAAGGACGAGATACTGGCCCTGTACGCATCCCACGCCCCTTTCGGGGGCAATGTTGTGGGTCTTGAGGCCGCCTCGTGGAGATATTTCGGACGGCCTCCCCAGGACCTTTCTTGGGGAGAGGCCGCTACCCTCGCGGTGCTCCCGAATTCGCCTTCTTCCATGCACCCGGGCAAGAACCGCGAGCGGCTGCTTCAAAAACGCAACCGCCTGCTGCACGGACTTTTGGAAGACGGGGTCATTGACGAAGCCACCTGCGACCTTGCCTGCGAAGAGCCGCTTCCCGACTCCCCCTCTCCGCTGCCGTCATACGCCTCCTCCCTGACGGAGTACTGGTGCAAGGCCGCTCCCGGACAGAGGATACGCACCTCCATACGGCTGCCTCTGCAAAAGCAGGTGGATGCCGTGGCAGACCGCTGGAGCGACGAACTGGACAGAGGCGGGGTCTCAGACCTTGCGGTAGTGGTGATGGATGTCCACAGCGGGGAGACCATAGCATACGTGGGCAATGCCTCTCCTTACCGGCAAAGGGCCGGAGCGCAGGTGGACATTGCTTCGGCACCTCGCAGCACAGGCAGCATACTCAAGCCACTGCTATACTGCGCCCTGCTTGATGAAGGCGGCATGCTGCCCCGCACACTGCTGCCCGACATACCTGTCAATTTCGGAGGTTTCTCGCCTCAGAATTTCGACATGCAGTTCTCCGGGGCCGTACATGCTGACGAAGCCCTGACAAGGTCTCTCAACGTGCCGGCCGTATATATGCTTAGAGAATA
Organism: Bacteroidales bacterium; assembly: GCA_017479265.1. GTDB lineage: Bacteria > Bacteroidota > Bacteroidia > Bacteroidales > UBA932 > Cryptobacteroides. The sequence continues at coordinate 21,272 of JAFVCK010000025.1, forward strand.
CGGCGTGGCAAAGTTCTACGGACTTCTCCGAAGGCTTGGGATGAGCACCCTGACCAGGGACCCTTCTGTCTATGGCCTGTCGCTGATACTCGGCGGTGCCGAAGGAAAGCTGAAAGATATGACAGCAATCTATGCGGGAATGTCAAAGGCCTACCAATCAGAAACTTGCGAGCCGTTTGGCAGGACCGCCCTGTATTACACCCTGTCCGCTCTCCAGGAGCTTGGCCGCCCCGACGAACTGGACCTTAGGATGGTGCGCTCAGCCCGAAGGGTTTCCTGGAAGACAGGCACCAGCTATGGATTCAGGGATGCCTGGGCCATAGGGACTGACCCCGACTATGCAGTGGGCGTATGGGCGGGCAATGCAATGGGCCGGGGCGTGTCCGGACTTACAGGAGGTCGTACTGCCGGGCCTGTGATGTTCGATGTGTTCAATCTGCTTCCCCCTGCTTCGGCCGACAATGCATACGCTCAGGGCTCCCGTTTTCTGGAGCCTGTTGACGGAGAATATATAAGGGCTGCCGTATGCCGTGAATCGGGCCATCTGGCATGCCTTTGGTGCAGCGAAAAGGACACCCTGATGCTGCCTCCCAACGCCCTTCGCAGCGAGAGTTGCCCCTACCACAGGGAGGTGGACGGACAGAGCCGCTTCCTGCTGCCCCCGTCCATGGAATGGTACTACAGGCAGAACCATCCCGAATACAAGGCATATACCCCGAGCAGGGGCGAAGCGGCCGTCATGGAATTCATATATCCATCGCCTGGAGCGGACATCTCAATCCCCCGCCAGCTGGACGGCAGCATACGAGGAGTAGTATTCAATCTCGCCCACCGCAACCCGGACAAGACAGTCTGGTGGCATCTTGACAACGAATACGCCGGAGAGACCAAGTATCTCCATCAGCTCACCTTGACCCCCTCCCCGGGCAGGCACACCATAACCGTCGTCGACTCCGATGCCAACACCCTCTCCATATCTTTTACCATAGAATAACACAAAGAGTCTGTTTGTTTCGCCAATTTGTCCAGTGGAGGAGATTTTTTTGGGGGACAATGGATACATTAGTAAAAAAATTACTATATTTGTAGACACAATTAGCCATTGCCAATGCCGAATTCAAGCATAATACTGACTTGCGCTGCCGCTCTCCTGGCCATACGGGGGGGGGTAGAAATAACATGTAATTTTTTGAAAATATAATATGACGCCACATCTGCACGCATGTGCAGGTGTGGCGTTTTTGTTTACGCATATTGATTAACTAAATAGTTTTGCAATGAACACTAATTCAAAATTCAACCAAAGCGATTATGTGTCTCCGCAGTGCGAGCAGATAATCGTGTCACTGGAGAACGGACTGCTTGCAGGCTCAGACCCCATACAGTCCGTCAACAGCTTCAAAATCAACAAATTCGACAACCCTCAAGATGACGATGACAACTGGTTCTAAGATTATGAAACGCACATTCAAATATTTTGCGCTGGCCGTAATGGCAGCCGCAGCACTCTCCTGCGCAAAGGAGACTGCCCCCCTCACTGAGGATGTCAACCCCAACAAGCCTGTTGAGGAAGTTACCAACCCCGCAACCGACGGCAAGTATCTGCTCAGTTTCGGTGCTACCATCACCCCCGCCACCAAGGTGAATCTCAATCTCGACTCCTCCGATGCTGCCGCTTTCGAAGAGGGCGACCGGGTACTCGTTGTCGTAGGTGACAATTCTGCCATATACAGCTATAACGGATCTAAATTCATTCCCGCAGCCGAGGCAATCGAAGTCGGTGAGAGCGCAATAGAATTCTACTATCCTGTAAATGCCGCAGGCTACGGATTCGCACTGGACGGCAACGCTGTCAAGTTCACCATGCCCGAAGCTGCAACGGCTCAGGATGACCTTGGCGACAAGAACCCCCTTGCAGGCTATGTTGCAGCGGGCGACCACTCCGAGCTCTCCGAGGTGGCCTTCAACAATGTCGGCTCCATTCTTCGCGTTAAGCTGACAGGTACAGGCACTCTCACTTCCCTGACCCTTTCCAACGGCACCGCAGCCATTGCCTCGGGAAGCGAATATACCGTGTCAAGAGGCAGTGACACTCCTGCAATCAGCACCGAGGCTACCGGCACGCAAATAACTGTTACCAAAAATGTTACGCTCGGAGACACAGCAATAGATTTCTTCTTCCTGCTGCCTTCAAGCGGTACCATGGACAACATGAAGGTGACCGCGAAGATGGCTTCCGCCGTCACATATTTTGGCACCGCCGTTGAGAATTTCTATCTGACCCGTTCAGGCGACCTGACACTTGCCCGCAACAAAATCTACACTGTCTCCTTCAACGCAGGCATCCTGTTCTCAGGCGGCACCGGCACGAGCGAAGATCCTTTCATCATCGCCAATGCACGCGACTTCAGGAGCATACAGAGCTATACCGTGAACGGCTATGGCGAAATCGCCGCGAGCAACTTCCTTTCCGCATACTATGAGCAGTCCGCCGACATTGACTTTGCAAATGCGAACCTCACTCCCATCGGAACCGCAAGCGCTCCCTTCACCGGAGTATATGATGGTGCTTCAAAGACTCTGGACAACTTCAAGATTTCCATAGATGATTTTGCTGGATTGTTCGGCGTTATCAGCGGCACGGCAAAGAATATTGTTGTAGGAGCGAATGCAGCAATTTCAACTACCGTTGATGATAAAGGTGCCGGCGCAATAGCAGGTAAAATTATTGCGGGAGAAATCTCAGGATGTACTAACAATGCAACCGTAAAATGCACAAAATCTTCCGGTAATTCATACGTAGGCGGAATTGTTGGCCTCGCTAATAATTTAACCGCAGATGTTACAATCAGCGACTGTGTAAACAATGGCGCAGTTACTTGCAACATTTTCGCCGGTGGCATAGCCGGTTCGGTCAATGGAGGTTCTTTCGATGCAACAGTATTTAAATGTAGGAATAATGCGGCCATAACCGCGAACGGATCAAATGCTGGAGGTATCGCCGGAGCACTCTATAAAGGCACTGTCAACCTTTGCTACGGAGGAACCGCCACGCAAGCAAGCAATTATCCTACAGGTGGTTCTATTATAAAGACTATATCAAGAGCCGGTGGACTCGTAGGAATCATGAATAATGCAAATGCCTGGGTTATCAACAGTTCTTCAAGAGCGTTTGTTTGGACAACAGGAGGCAACAATGAAAGTTATAAATCAGCTGCGGGAGGGCTTGTTGGCTATATCAACAACAACGGAGGACATATCGTCAACTGCGTACATTGGAACATGAACGTAACCAACACCGGAGTAACAACTGCGGCAAATGCAAAAGGTAAAATTGCCGTTGGCGGAATCGTCGGTTACAATAGCTCTGCCAATGGTTACATAGCCAACTGTTACACTCAGCGGCAAGGAAATGCTTTGGGCTGTTATAAAGTCTCAAGCACGACTATGAGTGCTGTCTGCTTAGCTAACAACACTGACGGCACCTGGATTGGTCAAATTTATGGCTATAATAACGGTACGGCTATAAACTGCTATTATTCCACATATCAGACTGGACTAGGAACCAATGGCGGAACCGACCATATCACAGGCGTTGCAAACGGTGTAAAAAACGGCACTGAAGATGCAAGTGATGTAAGTATATACAATGCCGAAGGTTCCTCCGTTATCAACACTGTTACAGGAAAACTTTGGGAAATCCTCGATGCGGGCAAAGGGCAAACAGGATGGAGCGGTTCAGATGATATGAGCTGGACACATTATACAAGTGGCACTTTGGAAGTCGCTATTCCCACTGTAATCCTTGAAGCAGGGAGTGAGTTCTACCTTTAGCCTCACCTCGGGAATGAAAAACTCCCGGGCACTCACAGATAAGCCCATTTGAAACCAAAACTTATTATAACCTGCGACCGCTATTCTAGTGGCGGCCGCTTGTTTTATAAAAGAGAAAACAGCATAAAATGAACTTCAATTCTCTGATTATCAGGTCTGTCGCAGCTGCTCTTGCGATGACCGCATGCGCACGTGAAACGGAAATTGCGCCCGTCCCCGCCGGGGAGGACACCGTCACCTATTCATTCCGCGCAGTCATGGAAGGCTCTTCCAAAGCCTCCGTCTCCGAAGACGGAACATGCTCCTGGACCCAGGGCGACCAGATCGCAGTCTATAACGCCGTGAGCGGCACATTCTGCACATTCACAAGCGAGCTCGGAGACGGCCTCTTCACATTCACGGGAGAGCCCGGAGCCGACTACGAGTTTACCCACGCCTATTATCCTGCATCCATAGCGAAGGCCACCTCCACGATCACCCTGCCCGATGAAATAACTCTCAAGCAGGCGACTTCCGGAAGCGGATTCCCCATGTTCGGGACCCGTGAGGAGAACAACACCCTGTCCTTCCGCCACATGGGAGCACTGCTCAAATACACCCTTGTCGGCATACCCGAAACGGCTGACGCTCTGGTACTTTCATCCCCCGAGGTCTCTATCAGCGGAGATTTCAGCGTGGCCGAAAGCGACAATGTAATCAATGCCACGAGCGGAAACGGCACTGTTCGCATCCCCCTTGAGAGCGGCGCGAGCAAGAGCCTTGTATTCTACCTGCCCCTTCCCCTTGGAACATACACCTTCAACTGCGATGTCATGGCAGGCGAACAGGCCCTCGCCTCACACGCTACCAAGTCTTCCAAGGAGGTCCAGAGGGCGAAGCTCATACGCATGCGCCCCGTCACTCCCGAATTCGGAGGAGGCAGAGGCACCGAGGAAGACCCCTTCCTGATTACCTCGGCGGACGACCTGAAGACCCTCTCATACGTCTGTGACGACGAGACCATGCGCAGTTCCTTCTACAAGCAGACCGCCGACATAGACCTTGAGAACGTTGCCTTCTCTCCTATATGCACCTTGGACCTGCCCTTTACCGGCGGTTATGACGGAGACGGCCACTCAATTTCCAACCTTAACGTCAGCACCAGCGGAGCCAACGCCGGCCTGTTCGGATACCTCAGGGGCGCTACCGTCAAGAACATTGAGATAAAGAGCGCCACCATAAAGTCCGGAGCCAACTATGCCGGAGCCATAACAGGCGTTCTGAACGAGGGCGTCATCAGCGGATGCCGCGTCGATGAGAACAGTACCGTTTCAAGTGCGGCACGCGGAGCCGGCGGAGTTGTCGGATTCGTACGCGCCGGTACCATAAGCGGCTGTGCATCACATGCATGCATGAGCGCGGAGACCGACATAGCTGGCGGTATCGCAGGCTACCTCAACACCAATGCGGCAACACAGGAGATACTCGTTATAAACTGCACCTTCGACCCTGTTTACAAGGACGGCAAGATGACGGCCGCAAGCCTCAAGACCGGCAACGCCAATGCCTTCATGGGCGGTATCTCCGGCTCTGCCAACGCCACCGACGGCATGGGCACAATCAAGATAGCCAACTGCTACGCATACCCTCTTGAAATGGTCAGCACCCAGGCTGCAGGCACCAAGGTAGCATACATAGGCGGCATTACGGGCCGCATAGTCAGCGCGGGAGTTACAATCTACAACTGCCTCACCCCCGTAACCTACTCCAACGTGATAATAGGAGGAAGCCGCATCGATGCCAAAACCTACAAGAACCTCACTGCGGCTGCCTGCATTACAGGCACCGTATCCCAGGACGGCTCCACCATCAGCCGCGTGATTTCCAAGAACACCTGGCCGGTCTGCACCTACACCAGCAAGAGCGTGGACATGTCCAACGTCTCCATCAAGACAGGCGACGGCAACATGCGAGGATTCGGAGGTTTCGCCTTCTCATCTGACTGGACCGTAAACGGAAAGAGGACCTACAGCGAGGCTGAAGGCGGCATACTCGCAGCCCTGAACGACGGAGTAACCGCTTGGAACACAGATAATCCCGATGCAACCGCAGTGGCATGGGAGTACGACGCGACCTTCGGCTATCCCAAGCCTTCAGGTATCGATGTGCCCGGCGTCACCACCAAGAAGGTGAGCATCATAGGCGATTCCATATCCACATATCAGGGATATATCTTCTCCACCGACGACCTCCAGATGAACGCATTCTATCCGGATGCCTCCAACACCTACGACAACATGGTGCTAAACGAGCAGGAGACATGGTGGTGGAAGATAATCTACGACAAGATGTCCAACGCCCGGTTAGAGGTTGACAATGCCTTCGGCGGCTCTACGGTCAGCTACACGGAGGCCAAGATTGACGGGATGGCCAAGGACCCCAACGACAGGATGATGGAGAACAGTTTCCAGCTGCGCTACCTCAACTACGGAGTCGGAGAGCCCGACATACTGATATGTCACGGCGGACGCAATGACTTCGGCCAGTTCGGCGGCAATACCGACGTACTGCTGGGCTCCTATACAAAGTCCGCGCTCCAGAGCGCATACGAAGCCGAGGAGGGCGAACTCTTCAACAACTTCTCCGCCGGCACGGTAGCCATCCTGCGTGACTTCCATGCCAAATTCCCTGAGGCCAAGGTACTTATAATCGTGCATGACATGATGTCAGACGGCTATGCCGCCGCGGCGAAGGCCATCACCAAGTTCCTCTCCGGAAAAGGCTTCGATATCCGCTATGTGAACCTCCACAAGACCGGCACCAACAACGCCACCAACACCGACATAGGAATCACCAAGGAAGGCGGCACCCACCCCAACAGCGTAGGATGCACCAATATGGCCAACTACATCTTCGAGAATTACGGAGAGTGGCTGGAAGGTCCTTACGTACCAGGTGAGGAAGGCGGAGACGACGACGGCACCGAGTGGGAATCCGAAATCGAGAACTTCGAACTGGAGGACGAGTCTTCCGTATGGGAGTAGCAGCATAGAATGAAAAAGACCGTATCACTCATTTTTGCAGCGCTGACGCTTTGTCTGTGTCAGTGCTGCACTCCCAAAGACGCCGTTTTCGAGGGCAACCGCGCCGAAGCGATAGCGGCCAGGATGCACGACCCTGCGACGGATTACGTAGTGGTAGCCGTACACCGGGGCGACTGGCGCAACTATCCTGAGAATTCGATTCCGGCCATAGAGAGCGTCATACGCATGGGAGCGGACATAGTGGAAATAGACATACACAGGACGGCTGACTCCGTTCTGGTAGTCTGCCACGATGCCGACGTGCGCCGTACCACCAACTTCTCAAAGGCATTCAAGAACGTGCCGGGAAAGAGTTCCAAGATAGCCAACATGACACTGGCGGACATCAAGACCCTGCTGCTCAAGCGCGGACAGGGCGTTGAGACCGATACCCTGCGCATGCCTACCCTGGAAGAAGCCCTGCTCTGCACCAAGGACCGTATCTGCGTCAACATAGACAAGGGATACGAGTATTACGACCAGGTGCTGGAACTATCTGAAAGGCTCGGTGTCACGGACCAGGTGCTCATAAAGAGCAAGAGGCCCCTTGAGGTGGTAGCCGAGCATGAGGCTCCATACGAGCACAATGTCATGTACATGCCCGTCTGCGACATACAGAAGGAGAGCGGAAAGGCACTGTTCGATTCCTACATGGAGAAGGGAGTAGTACCTCTTGCATACGAACTTTGCTGGCAGAGAAACGACGACGGACTGTTCCGCGAGCTGGCCCGCAAAGCCCTGGACCAGGGCTCCAAGGTGTGGGTCAACACCATCTGGGCAAGCCTCTGCGGCGGCCTTGGCAACGATGACGATGCCGCTTTCGAGTGCGAAGACCCAGGACAGGTGTATCAGCAGTACATAGACGCGGGAGTCTCCATGATACAGACAGACAGGCCCGAGATGCTTATAAACTGGCTCGAAAAGACTGGTCACCATACCCTCAAATAGACGATAAATGGTTGAAGAGAAACTTCTGAAAGCGTACAACAGGCGGAAGCTGGAGACCGTCGTGGCCGCCACTCTCGCGTACGCGTTATATTATGTGTGCCGCCTCTCCATGGGTGTTCTCAAGCAGCCTCTCATCGATGCTGGACTGCTGAGCGCCACCCAACTTGGCGTCATAGGAGCGTGCATGTACTGGACATACGCCGTGGGGAAACTGGTGAACGGATTCCTCGCAGACGGGGCCAACATACGCCGTTTCATGGCGACCGGCATTACCATCTCGGTGGGAATGAACCTCATAATGGGCGTACTTGGGATAACAGCAATCGACGGCGGCATAGGAAACATGGCGCTGTTCCTGCTGTTCTGCCTGCTGTGGGCGGCCAACGGATGGGCCCAGTCCATGGGAGCCCCGGCTTCTATCGTGGCCCTCTCACGCTGGCTCCCGCTCAAGACCAGAGGCACTTTCTACGGATTTTTCAGCGCTTCGCACAACATAGGCGAAGGCCTGTCATTCGTATTCGTCGGCTCCATAGTCGCGGCCTTCGGCTGGACATGGGGATTCTTCGGAGCGGCGCTTGCCGGTATGGTCGGCCTCGTAGTCGTGCTGCTTTTTTTCCACAATTCCCCCGAGTCAAAGGGACTTCCTTCAATAGAAATCCTCTCGGGAGAAATGACTGCGGAAGAATATGAGCGTGACAAGGAAAAGAACATGGCGGCCCAGGCAGATGCGAAGGCCGCAGCAAGGGCGGAGACCAAAAGGATGCAGAAGGCTGTCATCAAGAATCCCGGAGTATGGATTCTGGCCGCCGCAAGCGCATTCATGTACATGAGCCGCTATGCCATCAACGAGTGGGGCACGATATTCCTCCAGGAGGCCAAGGGCTACAGCCTCGGAGAGGCCGCTTCCATAATAGGCATCAATCCCATATTCGGAATCATAGGAACCGTGGTGTCGGGATGGCTGTCCGACGTGCTTTTCAAGGGTGACAGAAGGTATCCTGCCCTCGTCGCCGGACTGCTTGAGGCCATAGCGCTTGCCCTGTTCCTGTACGGGGGAACTTCAAGATGGGTCAACATCGCTGCCATGGTGCTGTTCGGAATAGCGATAGGCGTGCTGATAAGTTTCCTTGGCGGCCTTATGGCAATAGACCTGGTGCCGAGGAAGGCTTCGGGAGCCGCACTTGGCATAGTCGGCATAGCCTCATACGCGGCGGCCGGCCTGCAGAACATCATCACCGGTGTCCTGATGGACACGAGCGCGGAAGCAGGCACGCACGATTTTACATACGTAAGCATTTTCTGGCTGGGGTCAGCTGTGATTTCCTTCCTGCTCCCCCTGCTGAACTGGAAACGCAAACAACAGAAAATTAAATGAAATTCAGAGATTTAGGGCTTACTCTCGCAGTGGTTGTCCCCTTTGTCACAGGCTGCCATGCCGACGACAAGGTACAGCTTGCCAAAGGAGAAGGAATAGAGAAAGAGCAGGTGATGCCGGATATACCCGAGGGGGACAAATCCAGTTTCACCCTGACGACCGAGGAGAATTCCTTGCGGTCAGTCATCGGGACCGGGTCGCACGAGTTTACGCCCGGGGACAGGATATATCTTCGCTCGGAATATTATTCACCCGTCATCGACCCCGAGGACGGCAGCGCAAGTGTAGAAGTGGCGCTGGCACAAAGCGGCAACTATCAGATGTTCTGCTTCCCCAAGGGTTCAAAGTACTGGTACCGCTCCAATGGGGACAATCCCCTGAGCAAACTGGTAGTGCCATATTCCCAGTTCTACCGCAGCACGGTGGATTCGCTGAAGCTATATCCCCTGTACGCCGGTTTTGACGGGCAGGGAACGATAGTGTTCAAGGAAGTCATCTCCGCCGTCGGCATCACACTGAGGGGAAATGCCAAGGTAGCGTCGGTACACCTCCAGAACAAGGCCGATACGTATCTTCCCTCGGAGAATCTGGCCGGAGTAGCATCATTCGACCCGCAGAAGGGATTCGTACTGGACGAGGGCGTAGATTTCGTAAACCTCAACTGCACCGACGGGGGCAAAGGCGTGAGCCTCTCCGAGGACGGCACCACGTTCTATCTGGTGCTTTCCCCCGGCAATTATTCCTCCGGGATGACCCTCACCGTAACCACAATGGACCACAAGGGCTCTACCTTCGACGTACCCGCATTCGAGGTGGCACCGGGCGAGGTCAAGACCTTCTCTTTCGACTATGCGCACGATGACGACCTCATATTTTTCGAGCATTTCGACAATTTCGTATGGGGAGGAAACGTAAAGGGCAACCAGGCGGTATCCTCCTACGGTCCCGATGCGCAGTCCAGCCCGTCGGCGGAAAGAAGCGGATACGAAGAGGCCTTCACTCAGGTGGGCATAACGACACCCGGCTCCGCATTCATACAGGCCAACTGGTCGACCATCAACGGATGGAGCGTGGGAGAGCGTCCGAGTGTAAGCGCCAGGTACCTTGCCAGCAGGAATATAAGCGACTACACCTACCTCTACCGCTGCCAGGAGTACCAGGGCTGCCTGAGCGTAGGTGCCGGCGATGAGATACGAGGAGGCGTGCAGCCGCTGAAAGACTTCAAATTCGACGACGTGTTCTTCGGGGTCAAGGTGTCCTTCGACATCTGCCTCCGCTATGGCACGGAAGACATGTTCTGCACCCAGCTGAGCGGCAGCGGAATCGCTACCTCGCTGACCGTGGACGGCAAGCCCATAGAATTGGAGAACACCTTAGGCGGCAACAACACCTATTCCCATACGTTCATAAATGTCTGCTCCATACGGCGAACCGACATACCCGGCCCGCAGTCGGAGAGATACGGCGAAGGCTGGCACCATGTTGAAGTGACCCTGGAGAATCTGAACGATGTGTCGGAACTCGGCCTGTGGGGATTCGACAGCAGCAACAACCTCAAGCACGGATGTTTCATAGACAACCTGGAAATCAGGTACTTGCCACAAGAACATCCCGCCGGCAGGCTCCGCGTGCTGCTGTACAACATACAGAACGGAATGTGGGCGGACCAGTGCAACAACTTTGACAATTTCGTAGCCTTCGTAAAGAAGTACGACCCCGACGTGTGCGTATTCTGCGAGGGTCAGAGCATCTGGAAGACAGGCTCGGCCGAATACGCCGGAAGAAGCACGTACCAGCTGTTCACCAGCAGGAGCGGCATAACCGACCAGACCACAACGAACAGCACTTCGGCCCTTACCAATGCTCAGTGGACGGCTCTGGCAAAGCGTTTCGGACACCAGTACCATGCTGTGGGCATGTACAGGGACGATTATCCCCAGGTCATAACATCAAAGTATCCTGTCAGCACCGTACTGCGTATAGCAAGGGCAAATGACAAGGACGGGAAGGGCACGACCCTCATCCACGGGGCTGGACATTTCCAGGTCAAGGTCGCGGACAAGACGATAAATATCGTAAGCCTGCATCTGTGGCCCATGAAGTACAGCCCGGGCGAAGGAGAGAGCGCGGCTCCATACCTGCGCGGCTACGATTATGCCCGCCGCGAGGTCGAGGCCCTGCTTGGAGCCACGGTGAAGCGTACGGACTGCGGCGATGACTGGCTGATAATGGGAGATACCAACTCGGTATCCCCTCTTGACGGGGACTATTACGATGAAGTGGCGTATTCCCGTTGGGACCAGGAAGGCTACAAGTGGGTACAGCCCCACGAGGCATTCCTGAGCGGCAATTACGGCAGGCCTCTTTACGACATGCTGCGCCAGGGCGAAGGGTCCTATTATACAGGCCCGGGGCGCATGATGCCCTCGACCAGCAGCGCAGCCCGCATGGACATAATGTACGGCAGCGAATCCATGCGCAGGAGGGTAAGCGGAGAATCGTTGATTATCAACGACAAATGGTGCGATATCACCCTTAGCGCCGTATATGACCCGGATTCGGACGAAAAGCATCCGAAGATACCTTCGGACCACCGTCCTCTCCTGATTGAATTTGACATGTCAAAATGATGAGGAAGTTTAGATATATAGCAGGAGGATGCCTGCTCATTGCACTGACTGCGGCCTTCTGCTCATGCAAGAAGCAGGGCGGCAGTCCGGAGAGAAGCGATTACATAAGGGTATATGCTTCCACCGCGGACGACACTCCCCTGGACCAGACCTGGGTCAGTGTCAAAGGCGGGACATTCACATACTACATAAGGTCCAATGCGGATTTTTCCGTCCAATGGCAGAGCGAGGACATGTCCTGGGCCTCCATCAGCGAGCCGAAGAATCTCGGAAGCGGGCTTTGGAGCATAGACATAAGCGCCCGGCCGGTGAGCGAGCGAGTTTACACCACCGTGGACGGGATACCGACCGGTCTGTATTCATACCGCTACGGAGTGCTGATGCTGACCAGCAAGGATGTTCATCTGGGCAAGTACTTCGCCGTGCACCAGGGCTTCGAGGGCAGGATAAACTGCGACTTCTCGTGGCTGTACGGTTCTCGCGACCCCAACGACACCTACAATGACGTGCTTATGTCCCGGTGGACTGCGGCGCAGCTGAACCAGGGCTTCACCTCCACCGTCATAGACGGAGAAGAACAGGCCTGGGTGTACGGCAAGGAAGGATACCTGAGGCTCGGCAACGGAGAGGGCGCAGGAGCTGACCTCATCACGCCGCATACGGCCGATTTCCAGTACGATACCCTCATGGTGGTGTCATTCAGGGCCGTGGCCCAAAGCGGAGACAATCTCCCTGACTTCTCGGGAGGTACAGAGCCGATAGTGCCCATGAACCTCGCCAGCGCACGTGCTCCCATGGCCGCGGGTACAGGCACTCTCAGGGTAGAGGTAAGCGGCGGAGGATACATAAGGGACCTGGTAGAGACAGGGGGCACTTCCATTTCATTGGACCTCCCTACATACGACAGGAACAGCCCTGACTTCCCGGACGACATGTTCGACCAGGGGCGTTTCCTCGTTTTCATTGAGGGAACCGACAACAATCCCATCACCGTCAACACCAAGATCCGTTTCATAGCTGGCGATATGCAGAACACCGAAGAAGGCTCGGCGTCTCCCGTATTCCTTGACGACATTTTCGTGTACAGGATAGACCAGTGGCTGGACGAGGACATTTTCAGCCTCAACGGTGGAAAGAGCGGAAAAGACAATATAGCAGGAGGGAAGGCAGAATGAAAAGAATTATTGTATTGGCGCTTGCACTGATTGTTCCGCTGTCAGCGCTTGCCCAGAAGAAGACAGTTACCGGCACCGTGTCCGACAACGAGAACTATCCCCTCATCGGCGCAGGAGTAGTGTTCGAGAGCAATCCGGGCGAGGGCGTAATAACGGACATAGACGGCAACTACAGCATAGAGGCCGGACCGGATGACGTGCTGGTTTTCAGCTTCATAGGTTTCGTGGACCAGCATATAAAGGTGGGCGACAGGGATGTCATCGACGTGGTGCTGGAGCCTGACACCAACAACCTTGAGGAAATAGTGGTCATAGGATACGGCACTACCAAGAAGTCCGACCTGACAGGGTCAGTCACCAATGTCAAGATGGCAGATATCCTGGATTCTCCTGCGGTATCAGTGGACAATGCCCTGCAAGGACGAATAGCGGGAGCGGAGTTCATGTCAACCGACGGAGCGCCCGGTGCCACAACGACCATACGTATCAGGGGCACCCGTTCCATCACCGCATCCAACGAACCTCTGTTCGTGGTGGACGGGGTGATGGATGCCATCAATGACCTGAACGATATCAATTCGGACGATATAGCCTCGATTTCCGTGCTGAAGGATGCTTCCGCCACCGCCATATACGGTTCGCGCGGAGCCAACGGCGTTATCATAATCACGACAAAGCAGGGCACAGGCGAGGAAGGAAAGGTGAATATCACCTTCAAGGGTGATGTCGGAGTCGCGAGCCTTCCCTCGGGGCTGGACATAATGAATGCCACGGAATTCGCCCTGTACCGCAACGATTACGCATATTTCAACAATCAGACCCTCCCCCTTTCGGAGTCCGTGTATCCTGACCCGTTCTCCCTCGAAGGGACAGACTGGATAAAAGAAATGACCCGCACCGTAGTGACTCAGAACTATGCCCTTTCCCTTTCGGGCAGGGCTCCGAAGTCATCCTACTACGCATCTTTCTCCTATAACGACACGCCGGGAATCGTGCAGGGCAGCGGCCAGAAGCGTCTGACCGGAAGGCTGTCTTTCGAAAGGGAATTCTTCTCCTGGCTGAAACTCGGCTATTCGGGAACATATACCTACCGCGACCAGGACATGGCCAAGGCCACAATCGGAGGCACTTCCTACCGCACCGACGGACTGTATCTGTCCCCTCTCATCGGGCCGAACGACTATAACAACCCCCTGGTGGACGGAAACAACGACAACAGGCGCATCAACACCCCGCGTGCCGCCATTGACAACATCACCTATTATCGTATCTTCCACTCCACCAACCATTCGTTCAAGGCCGACCTGAAGCCTTTCGACAATTTCATAATAAAGAGTACCCTGTCGTACTTCCTCTTCAACCGCCAGACCTACAAGTACGAGCCGGGCTCACTGCCTGCAAAGAACGAGACTGACGGCGGCGAAGCCTTCAGGGAGGAATACAACACATGGTCCCTGTCCAACGAGACCACGGCCACATACACCTTCGACAACCTCGGCGACCATTCGCTGAACCTGCTTGCCGGAATCTCGGCCTACAAATCCGCGAAAAAGGACTTCAGCCTCTCGGGCAGCGGATACATGGACGATGCCGTGATGTGGAACAACATGAACGCTGTGCTGGACAAGGAGACCTACGACGCTTCCACGTCCTATTCTTCCAAGACCAAGATGTCATTCTTCGGCCGCGCAGACTGGAATTACAAATCAAGGTATTATTTCACCGCGACGGGCCGTTTCGACGGTGCTTCCAACTTTGCCGACAGCCACAAGTGGGCATTCTTCCCCTCTTGCGCGGTGCGTTGGAACGCCTCCAACGAGGAATTCCTCAAGGGCGTATGGTGGATAGACGACCTTTCCGTGCGCGCCAGCGCCGGTCTGACGGGTAACGACGCCATCACGGAGTACCGTTCCCTCGCGGCCTTGTCCACTACCACCGAGAGTTACGTGTTCGGCGGGTCCCAGCCAGTGGCATATTACCGCTCGCGTCTGGACTCCCCCAACCTGACCTGGGAGAAAACGGCCCTGTACAATATTGCAGCCGACATTTCCCTCTTCAAGGAGAGGGTCAACATCACCGCGGAATACTACTATTCGAGGACTACCGACCTGCTGCTGACACTCCAGATGGCGAGGCAGACGGGCTATTCCTCGCGCTATGCCAACATAGGCCGCACTTCCAACCAGGGAGTGGAACTGTCGCTTGAGACAAGGAACATTTCCAAGAAGAACTTCAGCTGGAGCACCACCCTGACCGTTTCGCACAACACCCAGCTCGTAGAGGACATTGGCTCGGAGGATTTCGTTACGGCATATTCCTCTCCCGGCAACAACTCCTTCATGATGTACGGCTATGTGCAGGGCTACCCCCTGAATTCTCTTTGGGGATTCAAGTATGCCGGAGTATGGCACAACGAGGATGAGGTGACAGCCAACGAGTCCACCCGTACATTCGCCGGCATAGGAACTGATGCATACCAGCTTGGGTATCCCCGCTACTACGATATCAACCACGACGGCACCCTGACCCAGGACGACCTCGTGTACCAGGGCAGCGCCGACCCCGTGCTGTACGGAGGCTTGCAGAACACATTCTACATATACGGACTCAGGCTCGGACTGTATTTCGCCTACTCCCTCGGAGGCAAGATTTACAACTTCTCCGAGTTCTACATGGCAGGCAGCCGCCGTACCAACCAGTACCGCTACATGCTCGACGCATGGCATCCCGAGCGGAACCCGGAGTCCAACCTGCCCCGAGCCGGAGTCATTTCCGAGCAGGCCCTCCCGAGCGACTTCATGATATATGACGCATCGTATATCCGTTTCAAGACCTTGACCCTCAGCTACACCTTCGACCTGTCGCACAGGGTCAAATGGATGAAGGACCTTACTGTCAGCTTCGTAGGAGACAACCTCTTCCTCTGGAAGAATTACAACGGATTCGACCCCGATGTTTCTTCAGAAGGTTCGTCTTCAACGCTGAGGCGCGTCGATATCGGCGCATACCCCAAGTCACGTTCATTCACGCTCGGCGTGCAAATCAAGTTTTAATGATGGAGGTTTTGATATGAAAAAGATTCTTTCCATTGTTTCAATAGCCCTTCTCCTCATGGCTTGTTCCCTGAAAGAGGATACGTCTTCCATCTCGACTCCCGGCAATTTCTTCCGCAGCAAGGCGGAGTGTCAGGCTGTAGTCAACGGATGCTACATTCCCGTAAAGAACATATATACACAGACTTACTATACAATCACGGAGTGCCAGTCCGACATCGCATTCATAAACTACGGTACGCTGGACTGCCGTCTGGACGTGTCCCCTACGCTCCCCCGCTACGGCTCCACTGTGTGGACCAACGGGTACCTCGGCGTACAGAGATGCAACTTTGCGATTCAGGGCATAGAAAAGGCGGAGTGCCTGAGCAACAGCGAGAAAGCTGAAATGCTGTGCGAGGCCAAGGTCCTCCGCGCGTTCTTCTACTATACGCTTACCTGCATGTTCGGCGACGTGCCTTTCTACTTCGACGATGTCAGCGATTTCTCCGTGATGGACAGGATAGCGACCCTGCCCCGGATGAGCGCAGTACAGACCAGGACCGCCTGCATAGAGGATCTTCTGGAAATCGCCCCGCTTGCGCCCCAGACGCGGACTTCAGACAACACGGATGCAAGGCTGGGCGCTTCCGCGGCGTGGCTTCTCATCGGCAAGATGGCCCTTTGGAATGCCGCCAAGGACGACCCCTCCAAAACCGAGGAGTGGTACAGGACGGCCATAAGCGCACTTGAGAAACTGGAGCCCATATACGGCAGCCTGGCCGATTACGACTACAGCTACAATGTCACTTTCCGCAACAAGAACACCCCCGAATCCATAATGGAGATACAGCATGCATATTCCCGCGGAGGTATATCCTACGTTTCCAATCTGGCGGCGTACATGGAGCCCAACAGCGCATCGACGACCATAAGCCAGGCTGTATTCGACGGAGTATCCATTCCGGAACTTGGCGTAGATTGCGACCTGCACACCTCTGCAAGGCCTACCAAGTATTTCAGCCAGGGTCTTCAGCCAAGGCGCGGCCGCGATCTCCGCAAGGCTGACAACATGGCCTGGGAATACAACGGGCAGGAGTTTTCTTCCGTCAACAGCAATCCATGGCCCGGTCCCAAGTTCTGGTGTCCGGACATGGTCAAGAGCAACGACGGCAACAACTACAAGGTGTTCCGCTATGCCGATGCCCTTCTTATGCTTTCGGAAAGCTGGTGCGCACTTGGCGACACGGACAAGTCCATAGCCTACCTCAACATGGTCCGCAGCCGTGCAGGCCTTGGAGAATACACTTTCCGCACGCAGTCCCGCCTGGTGGACGAGATACGCAACGAAAGGGCCAGGGAACTGTTCGGAGAGTTCCAGAGGAAGTTCGACCTGGTCCGCTGGGGCATCTGGTACGATGCGGTACAGGACAATACCGACTCGGAGAACCTCAGGGAGAACATGCTTCCCTGCCACGAGTATTATCCCATCCCCGAAACCGAGGTGGTGAATTCCAAGAACAACCTCGACAACAAGGAATATAACAAGTATGGACTATGATACCCTTCTTACAGATGAAACATAAACTTTCATATATACTTATTGCCGCACTGTCCCTCATCGGCGCTGCGGCCTGCCAGAAGGAGTTCGAGATATTCGACGAACTGGCCGTATCTTCCCACACCCTCAACATAGCCCAGACTCCCGGCGAGACCCATATAGCCGTATATTCTAC
This sequence comes from Bacteroidales bacterium, assembly GCA_017479265.1. Classification (GTDB taxonomy): domain Bacteria; phylum Bacteroidota; class Bacteroidia; order Bacteroidales; family UBA932; genus Cryptobacteroides. Next base: position 39,064 of record JAFVCK010000025.1, read on the forward strand.
AGGCGCATGGGAAGTAGCCCTCGATTCAAATGTGGATTGGGCGGGACTGAACAAGCTCTCGGGCGAAGGCCTGGGCGATTTCGTCCTCTGCTGGTCGGCCAACTACGGTGCTGCACGAAGCATAGACATTCTGGTTACGAGGGGTTCCCTGTCGGAGAGGATACATGTCATCCAGGCGGGGGCCATCACCAGCCCCTACATTACCCTCGGAAAGAGCAAGGTGGTGCTCCCGAGGCAGAAAACGGATTACATCGTAAGCATGACGACCAATCTGGGATTCTCCGTGGAGAATTTCAGGGCCAAGGCCATATACCGGAACGAAAAGGTCCCTGCCGATACCGTGGAACTGGCCGGTACCCCATCGAAAGGATGGATAAGCGCCTGCCGCATTCTTGACGACCATATAGAGTTCTCGATAGAGGACAATTCTTCCGGTGAAGACCGTGGCGCGGATCTGGTCTGCTACACAACGGATGCGTCCGGAGTGGAAACACATGCCATACTTTCTCTTGTGCAGAGCGCTTCGGGCCCCGTTTTCAAGCTGTCAGAAGAGGCTGGAGACTATTTTGCCAACGCCAGGAGCTGCACGATTCCTGCCGAGGAAAACAATATCTGGTCCCTTGAAGACGTGGAAGTATCATCCGGTGCCGACTGGATCGTGGACATGGCGATACTGGAGGAAGGACTGCATTTCGCAACTTCGGAAAACACCTCCGGTTCCTCCAGGTCCGCCGATGTTACGGTAACATGGAAATCCGCCGGCGGTACCGCTGCCTCGGCCGTATATAAAGTCCGTCAGACGGCGGAGAAACTGCTGAGCTTCCAGGAACTGCGCGCAAAAGTGCCTGGTACGCTTCACGGCAAAGACCTTATCGAAGGATTCATAGTCAGCGACCCCACAAGTCCAAACGTATGTTCGAGCCCCCAGACGGGCCAGTTCGATTTCGACAGGACGGAGAACGGCAGGACGGCATATATCGAGAGCACGGACGCTTCATACGGGCTCTGCCTCAAGTTCACCGACGCGTCGGAGAATACGGTTCCGCGCTGGTCCAAAGTCCGTGTAAGCCTTGACGGGCTGACCCTTGAGAGGCAGACCAACCCCATGAGGTTCACCCTGCGGGGCCTGACTTCGGACAAGATTACCATAACGGATGACGGTACGCCGCTTCCGGAGAAGACCCGCACAATAGCGCAACTGTCTGATGCTGACATATTTACATACACTTCCCTACAAAGGGTCGAAATTATGTGCAAGGACGGATGCTACACCAATGCCAGCGAGGGATATTGCCTGCAGGATGAACTGAATCCACTCGGGGCCACGGCACCGCGCTGGGATGCCGCTCCTCTGCTGTGCAGCGACGAAAACGGCGATGTAATATACATGCTCACCAACGCCGCCTCGCCCTGGAGGCGCACCGGACGCGATGTCTCGTGGTACAGCTGCCTACCCCAGGGAGCAGGAACGCTCGGCGGAGTGGTGGTATATGACGAAGTGGTTCCCGTCCGCTGGGGCAATCTCGGCAAGTACCAGATACGCCCCATGGGTGGAGAGGACATAGACCTCGAAGGTCCCGGTTTCTCCAACACTATATGCGAGTGGAACTGGAACGATTCCGTTGAGAAACTCACCCCCGACGAGGGCAAGGGCACATTGAACAAATATGATGCGGCCACCAAATTCGTCCAGGACTACAACAATCCCTATCTGCCCACGGAGGATACTCCGAACGGCAACGGGACTGTCAACCTCAAGGGCCTTGTCGCAGGAGGAGCCATCTGCCTGACCCAGAAGTGGTGGGACTCCGAACTGAATGAGGGCAAGTACTTCGATGTGGAGTTCTCGACAGCAGGACTGAGCGGCAGCAATCTGGTGTTCGGCATAGTATGGGGACACGGACTGGGCTCTTCCTCCACTGTCAACGGGCCTTCACACTGGAATGTACTGTATTCCACCGACGGCGTTACTTTCAGCCCAGTTTCTTCGGACCCTGTCATCAAGCAACGCTCCTGCGCATGGTGGAGCAGTCCGCAGACTTCCCAGGACTGCACGCCGGGATATACGGAGCATCTTGTCAAACTGCCGGCCTCATGCTTCGGCAAGAGCAAGGTGACAGTAAGGCTGCAGGTGGCCGACACCGTCTCCGACATCGCGCCTTCAACAAGCGCATCGACATGGAGGCAGGCCCTTGGAATAGAGAAAGGCTTCCTCGGCACGACCGGCGACGGTCCTGTCAGGATAGGAACCATAACCGTGCGATTCAATTGATCTGACATGAAAGCAATTAAATATATGATACTGCTGTCCTCCCTGCTCGCGGCCTTTGCCTGCAGCCGGAGGATGGAAGAAGACATCCCTCTGGTAAAACTTGGAGCGGGAATAAAAGAATTCACCGTCGAGATTGACGGCGGGACAGTGAACATCCCCATATATTCCAACGGGTCCTACCATCTGGAAATGCTCACAGATGACAACGACTGGCTCAGCCTCAAGATGCCCGATAACATCACTTCCAACGGTTATATCCGCGCCGAATGCGATTTCAACAGTTCTTTCCGCCGCCAGGTGGTGTTCGCCCTCTGCAGCGACGTGGACCACAGGCGCGACACCGTCACATTCCGCCAGAAAGGTCTCAAGGAGGCTCAGCTGACAATGGACAACCGGGCTCTTCTGACTAAGGGAGCCGGCGGTGACGACAGGTTCGCGCTCAACACCAACATCCCTTCTGACAAGATAGAAAAAACGGTGACTTATTCCACCGAATCGGGAATGGAAGGCGACTGGATACAAAGCATAGAGATTACCGGCGACGAGACCTCGGACAACAAGGAAATCGTGCTGAATACCCTTCCGAACACTGACGAGCAGGTGCCCCGCTCAGCCCAGATTCGCCTCAAGTTCACCGACGGCTGGGGAGAGTCCGTGTCACTCCTTTTGAACGTGACGCAGCGCACAGCCCTGGAGAACGTAGGAACCGTAATCTCCCTTGATGAGCTCATGTATGAAGTCGCTGAAAGCGGCAAGGCTATAGACAAGTATGTCATCATAGAGGGCATAGTGGTCAGCAACAAAGCCGGGCGTAATGCAGGAGACAACGAGCAGATGACTCCCTCGACTATCGACTATACCGTGGACCAGCGCACGATTTACATAGAGAGCATGGACGGTTCGCGTGGAATATGCCTTGTCACGAGCACGGTAGATGACAATCCGACCAGCCTGTATGACCATGTCCAGGTGCTTCTGTTCGACACAATGCCGGTGCTGTATGACGACCCTGCATATATGGTGGTCAGCAATGTCAAAGCCAGCATGTTCATCAGCCAGCAGGCAGGACAGGCCTACGACGTACCGGCCAAGAACCGCAGCATCAAGGACCTGACGGACGACGACATATTCACGTACGTAAAACTTATGGATGTGGAGATACCTGTGCGCAAGGGTGACCTGATGCCGGTCAACGAAGGCTACACCATAGCCGCCAACGGCCACAGGCTCACCAAGTTCCCCCGTCTGATAAGGGATTCGGCCGGAGACGACATGTACCTGTACACCAACAGCACATGCCAGTTCCGCAACGACGGGACCCTGCTCCCCTACGGCAGCGGTTCGATTTCTGGAGTGATAGTCCACGAGCGCTTCCCCCGCTTCGAGTGGGAGAATCTCGCGGACCCCATGGACATAGAAACCGACCCTACCCTCGGCAGGATAGGCACCTACCAGATACGCCCCCAGACCAAGGACGATGTTTGGAAGGACATGCAGGCAAGCATAGAAAACAGCTTCTCCAAGCTGCTCACGGAATACCGCTACTGGAATCCTGACGAGACGCGGGGAGTATGCCTGCCCACGTACGGGAACAACGGATGGTTCACCCACACATATCAGTCAAAGTACTCCGGTTCTTCGTCGAAAGACTTTACGGAGCCTGACTTCAAACAGCATTTCACCTCAGAGGTCGCCTTCGATTACCTCGGGCCCAAGGGCAAGAACGACAAATACCTGTTCGGCAAGCACATAGGCAATGAAAACGGACTCGGAATAATAATGGACCCTTCCAAGGAATCCTGGAATCACCGCATGGATGCCCTTGTAGATGCCACCGACCCCGCCCGCCCGCAATGGTGCGGTCCCAATGCGACGGACCCTTTCAGCCATTTCGAGAACGGGGTGTTCGGAAGCATCAACTACACCGCATCAGCCAATATCGGAAAGGGCATAGTCCCGGCCGAGTGCTATACCGTGTTTTCGAGCAACTGGTGGTGGGACTATGAGAGGAACAGGCCTTACAGCTGGCTCCTTAACTTCTCCACCGCAGGCATTTCAGCCTCCAGCCTGTCCTTGCAGATTGCGACGCTCAATACCAGCCAGACCTTCTACTCCCCCAGATACTGGAAGGTGGAATGGTCCACCACCGACGACCAGAACGATTACAACTGGAAGGAGATTGCCGAATATACCGTTCCTGACATTTCCGTATGGTCCACGGCCCTGTACCACTCCGTCGTCGGCTACAAGCAGATCAACTTCGCTCTCCCGCTTGAGATGCTGGGACAGGAGAATGTTTATATCCGTCTGAGCCCGAGAAACGATGTGTGCAGCAGCGGTGCCGACTACGCGGATGCACACATGAATGCCGCCACCCAGGATATTCACCCAAATTCCATTTCTTATATCGCCGTACGATACAATTAAACGCATGAAAAAGTTTCGCTTAATATTTTTGATTGCCGCAGCGGCCGCTGTTTACGCCTGTTCCCAGGCACAGATGCCCCGGGAGGAGGAACAAGCCTCGCCCGCCGGGCAAACCGATTCCGGCACTGCGCATATTCCGACCGGATTCCGGGCCGTCCTGCCCGGACAGGACACCAAGACGGCCGTCGAAATGTCCTCAGGAAGGATTACATGGGTGACGGACGACCCTATAATGGTATCGAACGGGAACGGGATGATGACCATGTACGTAGAGCAAGGCGGCAGCACGGAAGCCGAACTCTATGCGGTTGACGGTGTCATTGAAGGGAACAGTTTCTATGCCGTATATCCCGCCGGCAACGGAGGATATTCTTCCGGTATATTCCAGAGTTTCATTCCGACCCGCCAGACATACGTAAAGGGCGGTTTCGCAACCGAGTCCTTCCCTATGGTGGCTATAGGTGACGATAGGCGGTATTTCGCTTTCCGCAATGCGGCCTCTCTCCTCAGGATTGACACTTCTTCCGAACTTTTCGAGGGAGTCAGCATTTCATCGGTGACTGTGAGTGCGGACCAATCGATGGCCGGGGCCATCTCTGTCAGTTACACTGGCGGCAGCGATCCGGTGGTCGATTGCACCTCGGACGAGAAGCAAATCACCATAGCAGGTCCCGAAGAGGGCATTCCTTTCGGAGAGCCCATATATGCCATAGTAGCCCCCGGAGCCTATTCCAACCTCCGCGTGCGACTGGCCCTGAGCAACGGCCTCAACTATGTCCAGGACCTCGGGGAGAATATCAGCGTGGACCGCTCGGCCTACAGGAGGGTAAGCGTTGTCATGAAGGACAATTACACTGACCTTTCAAAGGGAGAGTGCGCCAACTGCTATATGATAACGACCTCAGGCTCGTATAAGTTCAGGGCAGACGTGAAAGGCAACGGCGTGACCACTTCCTGCGGGCTGCCGGCCCTGACCAAGGGCATAGCCGACGTAAAGCTTTATTACAGCGACGGAGACGGCTTCGTGGACGGGAATTTCGCCCTGCTTGACAACTATATATATTTCTCCACGGTGGAAGGCTATCTTCCCAGCGGAACATCCCTTCTGTCGGCGCTGGACACAGACGGCAAGGTCCTGTGGTCATGGCATATATGGGCCAATCCTGAAATAGGGGACGTAACGCTTTCAGACGGTTCCACGTGGCTGAACATGAACCTCGGGGCCCATCAGGAAGGCTTCAACAAGGACGGATACAACGGCTATTATTATCAGTGGGGACGAAAGGATCCTTTCCTTCAGAAATACACCACAAGCACAGCTGCTTCGGTGCTGGCTCCGTTCGTGTCGCACGCGTCGGCCACCGACGGCTCTCTCTCCAACTCCATAGCCAACCCCCATATCTTCTACGGCGGATATCACCCCTCCGGCGTTACGGAAACCACCGAAGACTGGGCCTCCTATGAAGACGAAGACTTGGTATATGACTGGTGGAACAAGAACGTCACCCAGGACAAACAGTATGACGTGGAGGCGGCAAAGACCATGTTCGACCCCTGTCCTGCCGGATACCACGTGCCGGTGTATTCCGACCTCGAATCGCTGCTGACGCTGACAAAGAATGATGTAGTGAGCAGCAAGGAAGGACGTACCGTGGAAGGAAAGCTGTTCTTCCCCTATACTTCATACCGCTATGTCGCAATCTGGACCGACTGGTGGCCGGGCGGCTCGGAAGCATCCCGAATATTCATACCATGCTCCAATCCATACGATACCGGCTCCAGGACGCACAGGCGCATTTCGAGGCTGTATATGACCTCTTCCCCTTCACAGGGAATCACCAACAGCCCGAGGTCATACGGCCTGACGGTGCGCTGCATAAAAACCTCAAAACAGACCGGTCCCGTCCAAGAAACCGCCATGGACGGCAGCATTGAAAACCTGCAACTTGATGACTGGGAATAAAATCTATTTCATATATGGACAAAATAACCTACTTAGCCCCTGCGACTGAAACCATCGCGGTCGCCGCCGAGCAAAACATCCTTTCCGGCAACGCCAAGGGTGAAAACATGAACACAAGAACTGAAGAATCATGGTGATATGAAACGGTTGTTCAGTTTATTAGCCATCTTCCTTGCTGCCGTTTCGTGCAACAAAGGGAAAGAGAGCGGGATGGTACTGTGGACCTTCGATGCACCTGCGACCAAGGCCGCTCTGAGTGAAAACGGCGCTTTTTCCTGGCAGGCAGGGGACGAGATAGCCATATATGATGCCACAAGCGGAGAGTATGTGAGCTTTACCAGCGCGACAGGCTCCGGCAAGTTCAGCGCAACCGCCCCGGAGAATGCCAGTTTCACGGGAACGGCTTTCTACCCCTCCTCGGCCAGGGAAAGCGTTGAACTCCCCGCCTCATACGCCTACAGCGACATCTGCGACATGCCTGCCATACAGATGATGTATGCGACTGTGAGTGAAGGCAGCAACATTCTCCGCTTCATGCATCCCGTGGCCTTTCTTACTGTGCAGATTCAGAATGCCCTGCCGAAGATGGACCGCATAAGCGTGAGCTCTCCCGAGGCCTCCCTCAGCGGAGCTTTTACCATGACGGACGGGATTCTGCCCTCTGCCAGCGGAGAGGCCGGCGTAAGCGTATCTTTCAGCATAGACAGCAAGCAAGACCTTCAGTTTACCATTCCCGTTCCCGTGGGAGAGTATTCGGTCCTTCTTACAGCCGGAAATGAAGATGAGCCCGAAATCCTCAAAATGGATACGGAGACGGTCAATTTCAAAAGGGCAAAGCTTTACAAACTTGCCCCTGCCGATGTGGCCGACATGGCAATCGTTCATGTCGTGCCGGTAGTGAACAGCTACGATGCGCTGCCGGACAATGACAATTGGGATTAATCAAGGAGGACAGCAGAATGAAACAGCATAGATTTATGATTGCAATGATTCTCCTTGCCGTATCCTGCGCAAAGGAGAGTGATGCCCCGGAGCAGAGCCCGGACCCTGTCATACCTCAGGAAATCGTTCCTTCATCAAGTGAAGGATTCACCTATACCCTCACCGGAATACTGTCTGACAAGACCAAGGCCCTGATAAGCGACGAAGGCGTTTTCTCATGGAGCAGCGAGGACAAGATAGCGGTGCTCGCAACATCTGGCCGGATTTATCAGTTCGACTGCACAGACGAGCAGGAGGGTGTTTTCGAGTTCACGGGAGAGGAAGGACTCGAGTTCACAAAAGCCTGGTATCCCCGCTCTATGGTAAAGTCCGAGGGAGTCATCTCATATCCCGGGCAGTGGAGTTGCGAGGATTTGAATCCGGCCAAGTATTTCCCCATGGAAGCAACTGTCTCAGAGGGGATTATGCAGTTCTACCACCTGGGAGGCCTGCTCAAGCTCACCATCAATGACGTACCTCCCAGCGTCACGAACCTCACCCTTTCTTCCCCGGATGTAGCTCTGAGCGGAGACATGGAAATAACCAGTCTCGGTCTTAATGACGGAAGGGTGGATGCCACTGGCGAGAGTCTTGGAAACGGAGGAGAGATTCCCGTCACTCCGACCAAGGGAACAGCGGAAATAAACGGCGTGCAGGGAGATGGTACTGTTTCCATAAGCCTTAATCTTGAAGAGACACAGGCAGTTACAGTATATGTTCCTCTTCCATGCGGAAGTTACAATTTCAACATTGCTCTGAATGTCGGCACCGAAGAGGTGTTCAGCCAATCGACCAGTTCAGCAAAGAACATAGGAAGGGCCGACCTTGTGAAGATGCCCGCACTCAATCCTTGGAGCTTGCAGGCAAGCTACGGAAACACCGCGGTGGCGTTTTATCCTTCATCTGTCGAGGGATGGTATGTCGCCCATAATCTTCCCAAGGACCAGGATATACTGATTATAGACTCAAAGACAGGCACGCAGTACGGCACCAGATTCGCAACGAAAAAGCACGTAGGATACCTGTGCCAATGCTATTCCAGCACTACCTCCGAGGCCTTCCCGCTCAAAGAAGCGTCCGACCTGTATTACGCGCCGAAGAAAAACTGCATTTTCCCCGTAGCTCCCGGCACGGCTGTTACTTCCGAGACCATCCCTGCGGAGTACGAAGTAGCCCATTACGAACTGCGCGGAGACTTTGCAGGGACCTTGTCCGAATATACCAGCGCCGGAATATTCAGCAAAACTTCCGACAGCCCTGCCAACGGCGGCAACTGGAGCTGGTACGTGGTGCGCAACGTTCAATGCACCGGAACCCCCATAGCCTTCAAGCTATATGGCACCGCCTATGTAGCAGACGACGGAGTGCTGGAAACCGCGACGACAACGGCCCAGAGTGTCGGGGTCGCGCGCAGCCTTGCAAGACCTGTCCCGGGCAGCACATACAGTATAAGGTACAATGTCACTCCGGGCATGATTTACGATATCTACCTCTGCGAGGACCTGACCAAGGTCATTGTATGCGAGGCGGGGTCACAGATTTCATCCATGGACAGCGACAATCTTAAGTCGCTGAGCAACTACGGCCTCTACAATTATAACTCAGCATCATATATCTATACCCCTGGTGTGGACCAGACATGGACGGAAACAGCCTCTTTCGCCATTGTAAGCGGCACGACGTTCAATACGGTGCAGATGGCAGGGCTGACCAATGTGGCCGAAGGCATCACGGTGGACGTAAAGGTCACTGTAGACGATTCAGCCGAGGAAACAGTTTCAGCGACCGTTATCCAGAAAGAAGGAAACAAAGCATGGCTGCTGTCAAGCGATGGAACTGGTATGATAGTAAATGTCCAGTAAGATGAAAAAATTATTCTCCATATTATTGTTGTCGGCCATTTGCACCTGCGCACTGGCAGGTCCTGCCGACCCTTCCAGGCTGCAATACACGCAGCCTGACGGAAGTACAGTCTATTATTACATGCACGGCGACGAGCATCTGCACTGGATGACGGACGAGAATGGCAATGCGATTGAAATCGGCGAGGACGGATATGTGCATCCTGCGCAGATGCCCGCCGAGGATGAATTCTCACGCGCGGCCAAAATCCGTTCGGCTCAGTCATTGCGCCGGATAGGAAGAAGCACGAGCCTGACGGGAGAACACAAGTTCTGCGTGGTGCTGGTTCAGTTCAATGATGTGAAATTCACCAAGACGAAGACGCATTTCAACAACTTTTTCAATGGCACGGGGGCCGGTTCGACAGCTTCTGTCAAGCAGTATTGGACCGACCAGTCGGACGGCAAGTTCATCCCCTCGTTCGACATCCATGGCCCCTATACCATGGACAAAAATCTTTCTTATTATTATTCGGACGGATGGTCTGCGAAAAGCATACTTATCAACGCAATCAAATACCACCAGACCGAAGATGACCAGATTGACTTTACTCAGTACACAGGGAACGGGAGTTCGGGCGTCGAGAGCGTTATAATGATTTTTGCCGGGTACAGCGCAGCGTCAGGCGCACAGTCAATATGGCCCTGCCAAGGTGACGACTTGGCGAGTTATTCAGAAGACGGAGTCACGCTCAACTCTTTCTGCTGCGGAGCGGAACTGCAAGGGAGCAGCGGAAGTACGATAGCGGGAATAGGCCATATCTGCCATGAATTGGGACACTGCTTCGGAATGCCGGATTTTTATGATACGGAAAGGACATCAGACCAGAACCATATCGCCGCAGACCCTTGCTATACCTTCAGCCTTATGGACCATGGCAGCTACAAGGACAATTCAAAGACTCCTCCGCCCCTGAGCATGGTGGAAAAGTATCTATGCGGCTGGGTGAGCAACCTCACCACGGACGGAATACAGACGGTCTCATCCTCCTCGGACATAAGTCTCGCCGAAATAGGACAGGGTTCGGGCACACGCGCCATACGCATCAATACCGACACCCGGAACGAGTTTTTTATATGCGAATTCCGCAGCTCGAACACCTCCATAAACAAGTGGAGCAAAGGCCTTCCGAAGGGGGGAATGGTGGTATTCCACGTGGACCGCACCAGCAGTTGGGGAGTAGCCCCCAACAATGACTGGCAGCACCCGATGTACTACCTTGTAAACGCGTCCGACCAGGATTACATACAACTCTATTCCGACCGATCTTCGACTCCATGGAGCAGTTTCCCTTTCCCCGGGAACGCAAACATAAACTCGTATAATCCTGTCAGCTGGAGCGGGACCGACACATACGTTTCCCTGACAGGGATGCCGAACATAGGAGCAAGCAGCACGAATACGTCTATCTCTGTCAAGGCACATGTCAGGTCCTTCCCTCTTATAAACAATCCCTGCAAGGGGATATACAGCGCGGGCAGCCGTTTTGCATTGAAACTGAGTCCGGGCTCACAGGGCAGCGAAACAGTATCCAGCTGGTACTTTGACGGGACAGAAACGACTGATGACTCCGTCACCCTTTCTACCGGGTCCCACACCGTCGAAGCCGTCCTGGCTTCAGGCAAGAGGCTCCGGCTGGAGATAACGGTCAAATAAGAACGAAATCACCCCGGCAGCTGCCGGGGTGATTGCTTGAAGAGCTTATTACAACAACTTCTGATTATTCGCCGTAATATACGAATTTGAAGAGCGTCGAGTATGCGCTGTTCACAAGATAGATATCCATCTGTCCGTCGTGCGTACAAAGGGCGACATCAGCGTTGGAGAAATCTGTATAATTATTAACCTGACCTGAAGGGTCGAAACTATTGACCGTATAGTCCTGACAGTCAAACTCCTCAACAAGACGGGGATTCATTTTGTCGTCTATATTGAAGATATACAAGGGAGTGCGACCGCCCCAGGAGAAGAAGTTACCGGCCGCGGTGACCAGATACTTGTGTCCGTCAAGTTCGGCAATATCCATGTCGGAGAAATTATTGTAGCCGGGTTGATAACCGTCAAAGTTGTATTGTATGGTAGCCCATGATGAGAAATCACCCGTATAACTAAGGCACATCAAAGGGTCACAATATGCATAGGCCATAAGAGGCGAGTGGAAATCGGTATCATAAGGAATGGCAACTCCGAGGTGGGGCTGATAAACGGGGCCTCCTGTCAAATCCACAATCCTGCAGTTCAAGACAGTCCCATCCTCCACAAGACAATCAAGGACATACTGGCAATATCCGGAAGATTGGACGAAGGCTGCGACCCTCGCATTCCCGGTGATGTCACCTGCCACCCTGACCCTTCCTATTGCATCATATTCGATGCCATCACGGATACTTGAAGGCAAGGGCAGCTCAAGAGAATTGGTCAACTCCCACATCGTGCTGCCATAACGCAGAACGCAAGTAGCGCCTTTGGATGCAGCCTTGGAAACAATGATGTGTCCTGCATCATCCGTTGTAGCAAACATGTTACGGGCACCTACAGGAGCAGGAGATTTTGTGCTCCTGACAAAGCCATAATCTCTTATTTCGTAGTTGTACAGGTAAGAGCCGTTACAGACAAAAACCCCGTCATACTGCGGCACAGTGAAAATGGAGGAAAGTCCATAGACGGGATTCCCGTCATCATCCGAGAACGAAGAACCGGCCACAAATTCAAGGCCTTTTTTCTCGACGACAGGCTCGGTTCCATCCTTTCTGAGTTCCATAGGGAGCGGAAGCGTCCAGTAACTGAACATACTCCCCTGGCTATCGCCTTCCGTAATCATCCCGACACCCATAAGGCCGTTGAATTGACGAGCGGACTGACCGGAACTGTAAGTCAGAGGATAAAAATGCATTACACCGTCATTCCCGACACTGATTTCCATCACGGGATACCTCTCTGAAGGCACGGGAGCATAGCTGCCGTTCTGGTCTATTGTGCCAAATATATAATCCTCTATGAGACCGTATGTCTGATCCGTCCACTCACGCAGGCAATACGGCCTGTAGGAAGCGATATGGGTCTCGGCATCCCAGTCGAGCCTTACCTTATAACCTTCATATTCATCCGGGAAGGTCATCACCAAGGAGGAGAAGTGTTCTCCCGGCTCGACGGTAAAGGTATATGAGGCAGTTACATTGCCTTCTTCGTCGCGGATATCGTACTGCCACTGTCCGAGGAAACGGTCATAGTACTCGGCGATGATTTCATCCTGCGTGCGGTTGTCCGGGGTCCACTCGCCTATCTCGGCATCTATATCAGCCTCGTCGCCTTGGATAGTCATGTTTATCCTGGTCTGGTATCCCTGATGGAATTCCAGCTCGAAGGGAGCGACGAACTCATATTTCTTGCCGGAGGCGGTCACGACCAGAATCCTCGGATATGCGCTCTGAGGAGGAATTATGGCCACGAAGGAACCGCCCACAGGAGAGGCCTTTATCATGCCGGGCTCGCCCGTAAGGGAGATTTCGGTGAGCTCGCCGCTAAAGTTCCAGTCGCAGGAAGTGTGGACATCGGCCACATAGAGGTCCTGCACGGGGTCGTCGGTGACCGGGCATATCCACAGTTTGGACAGGGCATGCCTGAAGGTCAGGCATACATTGCCGTTTTCGGACACTGAAGAATATGTATATGATGTCATCAGGTCTGAGGCTGTATAGTCGGCCGGGTCGGTCTGGTCATCCATGACACGGAAACTATGAGTGCCTGCGACATTGTAGGGATAGTATGCATAGAACTCCGCCGGCTGACCTTTCTGGGCTTCCCAATACAGCTCGTAATCGCCATACAAGGTACCTCCCCAATTGGTCATCTGGTAGTTGTCTATCGAAAGGGGATAGCCGACCGTGAGCCCTATCTCGTCGCCGTCGGAGAAGGACGTATCGGTGGCTTTGACGGAATAACCGCCAATCTCGGCCTTGAAGCTGAGTTTTACGCCGCCGGGAGTGACATCCTCCTTCAACTGCTCCCTGCTACACCCGCACAGGGCGAGTGCAGCAAGGCTCAATGTCATTATAATAAATCTTCTCATAACGAATGCGTATCAAGAAAACATTTACTCTGCAAGGCCAACGTATCCGGCCATAATCTGGAGATACTCCTGTCCGCCGGAAGAAGTTATGTAGAGGTAGAAGCCCTCGACAACAATCTTCTGTCCGACCAGTTCGTCCAGCGACAGGTCGGAGACAGGATTGTCAATGCCGGCCATGCGGGTCGCGCCTTCAACCTGGAGATTGTAGTAATTGCCGGATTTGACAAGGGTGCCGGTCACGGAAACAGGCATTGCGAAGGAGGCGTAGAAATTATCTATGGATTCGGTGATATCCTCGGGATACAACTCGGGAATTTCATCGGCCTCTACCATTGAACGAATCTTGGTATAGGAAACTTTGGTGAGTTCCACGGCATCCTTGTAGGTTGTCTTGGTAGCGGAAATCCTTACGTAGTCGCCGGGCTGGACAGTAGGAGCGGAACCGGTATATACCAGTACGGAATACTTGCCGTCGGACACAACGAAGCCTCTGGTGCTGGTAGCATAGACAAAGGCACAATCAATCTCGACGGGGGTGTTGTCCTCGCTGTCGCATACAGGCTGAAGGCTATCGGGATACAGAGGCTCTACAGTATCGTCTATCTCTATGGCAGCCGAATCATATACAGCTATGACACGCTGTCCGGGCATGAAGAGCACGGTGATGGAACCGCTGTATGAAGGATAATCAGAGACCTTGACAGTGATGTCGGCACCATTTTCTGCGACATCTGCGAATGCCGCTCCCTTTTCGTTGATTACGAGTTCGAGTGCGGAACCGGTCCACTCGCCTCCGCCGTAGTTGTGGTCCCATTTGCCGTCGGCACGAATCTTGAATAGCTCGCCTTCATTGTACGGTATGGTGACATAGAATGCGTAAAGACCATCTGACCAGGCCATGGGAATGTCTGTATCCCAACAGGTACCGCATATAGTACCTATAAGGCTCCACTCATACTCCGTGTCATCCTTGATGAAATTGACAAGATACCCCCACTTCATCTCAACGGTACCATTGAAATCTGCACGGGTGCCGGAGACCCACACATGATGACCTTCACGAAGGCCCAGGGTAGAGAAGCTCCTGTCATTGTAACCCCATGACCTTGAGGCGGTAAGGCCGTAAACATACAGGGTCGAGCCGGTAGCGTCCGCAATATAGATGTTGCCGTATGTAGGGTTGTCTATGCTGGTGATATCGCCTTCGATTACGTAGAACTGCTTGTCGTGGGCAGGGTATGCACTGAACATGGATATGTTGTCAACCCACACCGCGGGGAATTCGGCGGTCTCAATCGGAAGGGTGGGATCTCCGACGGTGCCGAAGGATGCAGGAGACCGGGCGAGGTACCAATCGCTGCCGGGCCTCAGGGTAATGTATAAATTGCATGATTCCTGCTGGCGGACCTCGTCCCAGAAGAACAAACAGATGTCATAACCTGCATACGCGCTGAAATCATATACATAGTAGCTGTGCTCCTCATCGACAGACAGCATGCGGGAAGCTTCCGGATCGACTTCTGCCTCCGTCCAGTTCCAGTTGTTGGCATCGCCTGCATATCTGAATGAAAGCGGGCCGGGCTCGAAGAACTCGTCGGCATATACATACAGATAAACAGGTCCTTCGGCGGGCTGAGGTTCATCGTCGATTCTCATGGCACCGTTGGGAGTGATGATGAAGAAATAGTCGGAAACACCCCTTTCGAATGTCATGGAATAATCGGCAAGCTGGGAGCCGTTGCCATCATTGAAAATGAGGTTCTGATTCAGGCCTATAACAGCGTCGCTATAGTCGAAATACTTGTACTCGGCACCGTTCATCGCAACGGTTCCGCTGACAGCCAATCCGGGCCAGTCGCCGCCAAAGTTGTTCACGTCGCCCCACTGGTACAGATAAAGGTTGTTCCAGTTGGTCTGGTCCTGGACATATATCCTGACTCCGGTATGGGAAGGAAGGTCGGAAGGATTATCGTCATAAGGGTTCTTGAACTCAACCTCGCCGTCCCAGCCCCAATCCTCGACGATGGATTCGATATTGAGTATCGTGCTGGTACCGTCAAGCTTGACGTATGCATCGGTGCGGCAACCTCTTGTGAAGGAAATTTCACCGTTCACCTCGAAGGTGTATGACAAGCCGTCCGTGGTATTCACGACCAGCGTCGGAGATATCGTCTGTGGAGGAACTATGCATATCCATGCATCGGAGCCGTCCGCAAGGGTAACAGGACACAAGCGGATTTCACTGTAATATTTGCCGGCATTTTCGACAACATCCTCCTCAAGACTTATGTTTGCCGATATGTCCACGGGACGCAGGACGACACTCGCAATCTCCTTTCCGACGATATTGTCTATCTTGAGACTGAGCTTGGAAAGAAGGTGGGCGAATGTAAAGGACACTTCCGTAGCAGGATATTCCGCTTCGGTCAGTGCGCCCATTACATCAGAGGCCGTATAATAGCCGTAGCTGCTCTGATTCTCATAGACTTCGAAATAAGTCTTCCTGCCGGGAGCAAGCGCTCCGTAAGGATAATATGCAGTGAATGATACGACTCCTGCATCGGGTGTCCAATATATTGTCTTCTCGGGCTTGAGGAATCCATTCCCGCCTGCCACCAGAGCCACGTCGTAAAGATTGAGAGGCTCGGAGGCATAAAGGCCTATCTTGTCGCCCTCGTCGAAATATGTGTCACCGGCCTTGGTAAAGTTGCCGATGCTCCCGGAGAACTGAATAGGGTCCCCTGCGGGGGCGAAGTCCTCCTCGGCAGTCTTTGCGCATGACAAAGCTGTCAGGGCAAAGGCCGCAATAGCTGTATATTTTAATATGTTTTTCATAACAACTCTCCCCTAGTTTACTTGTTGATGATTTCTCCACTGACAGTGTCGGGATGGGCGGCGCAGGCGCTGTGGACATTGATTTTTACATCCACGGGGCGAAGTCCTCCGGTCTCCCCTACCATGGTCACGGAAGGCATTCCGACACCGGGCTTGCGCCTTATTCCGTTGCCCTCCATGCTGGACTTCCAAGCGGCAGTATAATCGAAGGAATAACCAGGCAGCACGACTACCGCACCATAAGTTACACCATAATTCGCAAGATATGCCCTGTAATTGGCAAGCTGCATGTAAGGGCTGATGTTGAACACACCCGCCTTAACCTGCTTCTGCTGCCTTGCAAGTTCATTTTCAGCAGGATTCTCGCACAGAAGCGCATTGTGCCAATAGAGTATGGCGCCGTAGCTGCCGCCGAACGGATTGAACCCCGTATTGATGATGGAGTAGTTGATAAACTTCTGGCCACCTACCTCGCGGATATAGAAGTCGAAGTACCTGCTGGGTGCATCGACAATATACTGCACAAGTGCGTCCTCGGCATTGGAATACAATTCGCCGTAGGGATCTATCACCCTGTACTTACCCTCCTTGGTCATCGACTTCTGAATCATGACAGACGAAGCATAAGGAATCGGATAATCTCCGGAAGCATCATATCTGTCGGTTTGGACCCACATTCCCGGGACAAGTCCGTCATAGAAGGCACCTACGCCAAGATCCTCCCAAGAGTCATCCTCGGAAGTTACGGTAACAAATGTACGCAAGGCGACACCACCATAGGCATTAACTCCGTAAACGGCTATCATATAAGATGTTGAAGGCTCAAGACCATAGATACCGAACGGGAGTCCGCCGGAGAAATCACGGTTTGCCCAATCAAGCTGGGCACCCTTGCTGGCAGCTTCGAGCAGCTGGTCTTCGGTCATGCCTTCAGCCTCGCGAAGAGGTATTGCCTTGGCAAAAGCGCTGTACAGTTCATCGCCCTTCAGAATGAAATCGACTTCGGATTCAGGAGCAATCTCGTTCCGGATGCAGGTTACTTCGAAATCACATTCGGGAGCCTCCTCGCCATCAGGGACATACGCTACATGATAGTACCAGTACCAGAATGTACCGTCGGCACCTTCGGTATAGGCGAATATCGTATATCTTCCGGTCTCGGAAAGGGGTATGTCAATATAGGTCCTGACATCGGCATCAAATCCATACTCCGTGAAAGGCTCATCGCATGTCCGGGCCTGCTCGAGTGCCTGCTGAGCCTGCTCCTCATCAAGAGAACCCTCGAATACGGCTAAGCGAAGCAGGGTGTTGTCGGGATACATGGTAGTTGTAACCCTCAACTGCTTGCTGCCATCAGAAGCGGTGATTGCACTCCAGGAAAGGTCTGAAAGGTCGTTTACGAAGTATGTATGCCTTTCGCTGCCCGGAAGCACATAGACGGTGTGGCCCGTCCTGTTGCCATAATAATAACCTTCGCCGGGGACATAGGTCACCAATGATCTATAACCTAACGGTATTTCTCCGTCAGTCAAGGTGCTATAAGCATCGTACCCGGACCAGCCGTTCTCATCGACAAGGGAATAAGACAGCATCGTACCTTCGTTCCAGACAATGCCGGGAGTGGAATCTGCCATCAGATAGACTTTTTCAGGGTCCTGTATGTTGATTGCAGTTACACCGTCCACAAGGTTGAAATATTGGCCGTAGGGACCTGAGGCAAAGGTATTGTAAACACAAATTACACCGTCATTATCTATAGACTTGCCGTACATGACGGGCCACTCTGTGGTAGGGAAGCCGAACAATGCAGTAATGTTGCCCTCAAGAATGCTGCCCTCTCCCCAAGGCTCGAACTCCGTAACGAATATGGTCTTGTCCTTTACGTCAAGGGTCACATTGAAGGTACCTGCGCCGTAAGTGACATAAGCCAGGAGATACCGGTAGGGGTCTGTATCGCAATCGTTCCAACTTTCGAGATTGATACGGCCGTTCAGCCTGCCGCCGAATATCTTTTCCCGGGATTCATCGGTAATCAGGAACTGGACATAGGAATCAGTCTCGGCGGCACGGGAAATGGTGGCATTGTAGTACCTGCCGTCTTCGGTGGTCATGGGTACCTGAGTTCCATTCCTGTAGTACACGAAGAGCTGCTCATAACCTCCCTGCTCCTGCCCGTCCTGACCGAAGTCGGCGGAGCCGCCCTCGTTCCAGTCAAGAATGTCAGCCGTGAAGGTAATGGTCTCGTCAGCTTTGATATTAATGGAAGCGGATATCTTCTTGCCGCTTTCAAAAACGAGGCGCTCGATACCGTTGAACACAATTTCCCGCTGGTCGGCGGTGGTAAAGATTATCCTGAGAATGGTAACCTGAGGGACGGTAATGACGGAATAGAGCCAGTCGCCGACCTCGCAGGGGAAGAAGGCATCGGGGAGCTGCTCCGAGGCATATCCCGCCACTCTGCCGTTGGCGATATCCACCGTCGCCATGTTGCTAAGGCCCTCAATCCTTATGCCCTGGATGTCGATTTCGGAAGAAACCCTGAAATCGAAACGGGAAAGCAGGTGGCGGAAGCCAAGATGGACATTCTGCCCGGGAGTAGCGTCAGTCACTGCTCCCAGAAGGTCCGCACGCTTGTAATTATCCGGATTACTCTGGTCATGGTCCACATAGAACGCAAACTCTTCGGTAGGGTCTATCATCGCAGTAGCCTGAGCATCGTATGGATACCATGCGATAAAGCGGGTAGATTCCTTCTGTCCGCGCTGCCAATAGAGAGTCTCTTCGGGCACGAATGCACCGCCCTGCCAGGTAATTTTGACACCTTCACGGTTGATAGGGTCAAGGATGGTCAGTCCGGCGATATCGCCGTCCTCGAATGCCGTATCGGTAGCCTTCACGGCATAATCACCGATGGAAGTGGTGAAGATGATAGGGTCTCCGCCACCCACCATATCCTTCTCGGCCGTGTCCTGGCAGGAAGTCAGGGCTGCACCCAGAAGAATGGCGGCAAAGATTGAAAATTGTCTTTTCATATAATTACAGTTTGATTATTCTTCTTCGAATTGGGCGTTGCCGCCGTTGCCCCAGTCATCTATGTCTCCACCGATATCGACACCTTCCTGTGAAGGGTCATCGGAAGGGTTGGGGTCTGAGGAAGGATTGCCCGAAGGGTCGTCCGATGTGCCGGGGTTCACCGAAGGGTCGTCGGAGGGATTAGGGTCGTCCGATGTGCCGGGGTTCACCGAAGGGTCGTCGGAGGGATTAGGGTCGTCCGATGTGCCGGGGTTCACCGAAGGGTCCTCGGAGGGATTGGGGTCGGAAGAGGGATTGCCCGAAGGGTCATCCGAGGGACCGGGTTCATCCGAAGGGCCGGGCTCGTCCGAAGGGCCGGGCTCGTCTGAAGGGCCGGGCTCGTCTGAAGGGCCGGGTTCATCCGAGGGACCGGGCTCGACTGAAGGCTCCTCGGAAGTACCGGGCTCTACGGAAGGGTCGCCGGAATCGTCAGATGTCGAAGATGCCGCTTTCTGCGAAATGGAGATTGTCGCAGACTCGGCCGGATCCGTACAATTGAGGGTGATGGTAGCAGACCTGTCGCTCGAAGTCTCGTTCTTTGGCGCTGACAGGGTGAGGGCATTGGTACCTTTGGCGCCGGAAGTGGCGGACAGTGTCAGCCAATCCTCACGGCAACTTGCAGTCCAAGCACCAGGAGCGGAGAAGGCCACGGTGATGGAACCACCGCCGGCAGGAATCTCGGCACTCTGGCTGATAGGTGAGAATGGAGTGACTGTCGGAAGGTTTTCACAAGCGGCAAAAGCCACCAGTGCGACTACCGACAGTGCCAATTTGATTAGTTTATTCATATACTAAAGTGTTGTGTTTCAATTTAAATTGCAGTTGGCAAATATAAATAGAAAAAACGGCAAGTCCAAACGCCGGCCGCAAAAAGAAAATCCGCGAAAAGTCAGTTGGCTACTTCGCTTATGAACTTGTCGCGAACAAGACGGATTTCCAGAGGTTCGTAATCGCCTCCCAACTGCTCCATGGCCTCGTCCAGGGAGCCGGTCTTAGCCTCATCCTTGAACCATTCGTAAATTTCATCCACTACATCGGAATCGAGAGTCTCGTCGATATAGTAGTCCAGATTGAGCTTGGTGCCGGAATCCAGGATGGCCTCTATCTCGGAAAGCAGCTGGTCCATGGAAAGTCCCCTGGCCCTGGCTATGTCCTCCAGTCCCATCCTCCTGTCCACGCTCTGGATTATGAACACCTTGTCCGTGGAACGCCCCGCTATGGACTTCACGACAAAGTCGTCCGGGCGCTCTATCTCATTCTCCTCCACATACTTGCCTATCAGCGAAAGGAACTCCGCACCGAACTTGCGGGCCTTTCCCTCGCCCACCCCCTGGCAGTTCTTCAGCTCCTCCATGGTGAGCGGATACATTATGGACATATCCTCCAGGGCAGGGTCCCCGAAGACCACCCAGGGCTGCAGGCCCTTCTTGCGGGCGACATCC
Source organism: Bacteroidales bacterium (assembly GCA_017479265.1). Classification (GTDB taxonomy): domain Bacteria; phylum Bacteroidota; class Bacteroidia; order Bacteroidales; family UBA932; genus Cryptobacteroides. The sequence continues at coordinate 60,027 of JAFVCK010000025.1, forward strand.
CGGCGCAGGTCCTTGAGCATGGAAAGCAGCATTTCGTCGCCGCCTCCCCCGCCCGCAGCCATGCGGTTGATGTCAGGATCGTCGTCATCGTCCACGCCCTCGGAGAAGGTCCTGTCCTCGATAAGCATCACAGGATAGGGATTCTCATGGAATTCCAGGCCCCTTCCGGTCACCTCTATAAGGCCGTAGCTCTCGATTTCCTTGTCCAGGAAGCCCAGGATAAGGCCCTGATGGATGACCATGCACCAGAACTTGGCATCGTGCTGCGAGCCCATTCCGAACTCCTCCACCTTGTCGTGCTTGTAGGAGGAAATCAGGGAATTGTCCACGCCCGCGAGAATGTTGGCAAGATGCTCGAGCTTGAACTTCTCGGGAAGGGTCATCACCAGATTGATGGCCAGCCACATTTCCCACTGCCCGTCGAAACGCTGCTTGGGGGAAAGGCAGTTGTCGCAGCAGCCGCAGTTCTCCTGAGGGTAAATCTCACCGAAATAATTGAGCAGCAGCTTCCTGCGACATTCACCCGACTCCGCGTAGGCCACCGTCTCCATAAGCAGCTGCTTGCCTATCTCCTGCTCGGAAAGAGGCTTGCCCTGCATGAATTTTTCCAGCTTCTGTATGTCCTTGTAGCTGTAATACGCTATGCAGCGGCCCTCCAGGCCGTCACGGCCCGCGCGACCCGTCTCCTGGTAATATCCCTCTATGCTCTTGGGAATGTCATAGTGTATGACGAAACGCACGTCGGGCTTGTCTATGCCCATGCCGAAGGCTATGGTCGCGACTATCACGTCCACGTCTTCGCGAAGGAAGCGGTCCTGATTCTCCGAACGGGTCCTGGCATCCAGTCCGGCATGGTAGGGCAGGGCCTTTATCTGATTGATGCTCAGCAGCTCCGCGAGCTCCTCCACCCTCTTTCTGGAAAGGCAGTATATGATGCCGGACTTGCCGGGATTCTGCTTGATGAAGCGTATGATGTCCTTCTCCGGCTCCACCTTGTCGCGTATCTCGTAATAAAGATTGGGACGGTTGAAAGAGGACTTGAACACCCTTGCCTGAGGAATGCCGAGATTCTTGAGGATGTCGCTCTGCACCTTGGGAGTGGCCGTAGCGGTGAGCGCTATGATAGGAGAACGGCCAATGGCATTGACCAGCTCCCTTATCCTGCGGTATTCGGGACGGAAATCATGGCCCCATTCGGAGATGCAATGCGCCTCGTCCACGGCGTAGAAAGATATCTTCAGCTCCCTCAGCAGATCAATGTTCTCTTCCTTGGTGAGGGACTCCGGGGCGACATACAGCAGCTTGGTCACTCCGCTCAGAAGGTCCTCCCGCACGGCCGCTATCTGGGCCCGGCTAAGGGAGGAATTAAGGAAATGGGCTATGCCCTCGTTGCCGGATACGAAGCCCCTGATGGCATCCACCTGGTTCTTCATAAGGGCGATAAGGGGGGAAATGACTATGGCCGTACCGTCCATCATCAGGGCCGGGAGCTGATAGCACAGGGACTTGCCGCCGCCGGTAGGCATAAGCACGAAAGCATCGCCGCCGGAGGTGAGGTGCTTGATTATCTCCTCCTGCTCACTCTTGAACGAATCATACCCGAAAAATTCTTTCAGGAAACGGTGTATGGTTGAAGAGTCGATTTTCATAGGGCCCATGCTAAATCCCTATAAATTTAGACATTTTTTTCGACAATACAAGTTTTTTCCCGCACAAAACGTCATTTTATCCCCGTATTTTCAAGCCCCGCACGGTTCAAGCAAAGATTACTTACATTTTTATACGTTTTTTGAAAATAATTTCCGATATTTGCAAGTCGCAAAGGAATGTGAAACTTAAAATTTAAAAACGATATGAAAACCAACAGATTTCTCGCAGCCGCAGCAGTCATGGCACTGACAGCCGTCGCTTGCACCAACAACGAAGAGGCCGCTACCGAGGCACAGAATCTCGAGAACGAGATTGCAGCCGAGCAGCCCGTCAACCCCGCCAGCCTCCTTCCCAAGAAGGCCCTCGTCGATTCAGCCAGCTACTATATGGGCATGAATTTCGGCATGAACATCAAGCAGTATGACATGGGCAACATCAACTGGTCCCTCCTCGTGAAGGGCATGAAAGATGCCGCTGGCTCAAAGGGTGACTGGCGTGACTCCGCTTTCATCTACCAGTTCAAGTACAACCCCGGCGAGAACTTCTCCACATTCAACAGCACCCTCGACAAGTTCATGAGGGCACGCCGCGAATACAAGCTCGCGGTCAACAGCGCAGCAGAGCAGAAATTCCTCGCAGAGAATGCCAAGAAAGAAGGCGTACAGGTCACCGAGAGCGGTCTCCAGTACATCATCGAAGAGGCCGGCAACGATGTGAAGCCCGGTCCCAAGGATACCGTATTCGTATTCTACAAGGGCACCTTCACTGACGGCAAGGTATTCGACGAGTCCAAGGGAGATACTCCTGTAAGGATGTTCATGAACCGCGTCGTAAAGGGCTGGACCGAGGGTCTGCAGCTCATAGGCGAAGGCGGCAAGATCAAGCTCTTCGTTCCTTCCAAGCTCGGTTACGGCGAGCGCGGCAACAACGGTATCGAGCCCAACAGCACTCTGGTGTTCGACGTTACCCTTGACAGCGTAAAGCCTTTCGTCGAGAAGCCCGTTGAGACCAAGCCCGCAGGCAAGAAGAGATAATCCTCTCTGGAACTGATTGACAATCAGCCTGCTTAGCTACGCGCCGGGCAGGCTTTTTTTGAAGTTGTTTTGAAATATGGCAAATCTTGAAATAGAAGGTCGCATAGTCCGCTTCCTCGCTCCCCAGTCCGGTTCCTCGGCAAGGGGCGAATGGGCCAAGCAGGAGTTCGTGGTGGAGTACCAGGACGGCAACTTCCCCACCACCGTAGTGTTCAACGTCTGGGGTGCCGACAAGGTCCAGGACCTCAAGCGCTACAAGACAGGGGACGAGGTGAAGGTGTCATTCCGCCCTTCTTCACGCGAGTTCAACGGCAAGTTCTACACAGACCTCCGTGCATGGAGGATTTCTCCCGCGGGAGGTTCGGCTCCGGAAGGCCCCGCAGCCTATGCATCAGAGGGTTTCGCCCCTTCATATCCCCAGGCACCGGCCCCGTCGCTGGACGACATGCCGGCCCCGAGCCTGGACAAGGACGATCTTCCCTTCTAGAGAATAGGCGATGATACCCCAGGACACAGTCGCGAAGATACTTGACGAAGCCCGCATAGAGGATGTCGTCGGGGATTTCGTGTCGCTCAAGCGGCGCGGAGCCAACTTCGTGGCCTGCTGTCCTTTCCACAACGAGAAGACCCCTTCCTTCTATGTATCCCCGTCCAAGGGGATATACAAGTGTTTCGGCTGCGGCAAGTCAGGCACGGCCGTCGGCTTCGTGATGGAGCATGAGAGCCTCTCGTACGTGGATGCCCTCAAGTACCTGGCCCGCAAATACGGCATAGAGGTGCGCGAGAAGGAGGAAAGCGCCGAGGACATAGCGGCAAGGCAGAGAAGCGAGAGCCTGCACATAGTGTCCGAGTTCGCCGGAGAATTCTTCAAGCGGAGCCTCGACACCGAGGACGGACAGAGCATAGCCCTGCAATACTTCCACAGCCGCGGCCTGGAGGACGAGACCATACGCAAGTACGGCCTGGGCTGGGCCCCAAAGGACAGGCATTCCCTGCTGGATGCCGCCCTGGCCAAGGGCTACAAGGAGGAATACCTCGTGGATACCGGCCTGTGCATAAAGTACGATGACGGCCGCCTTGCCGACAGGTTCTTCGACAGGGTCATGTTCCCCATACATTCCGTCAGCGGCCGGGTAATAGCCTTCGGAGGGCGCACCCTGCGCACCGACAAGACCGTTGCGAAATACGTAAATTCCCCTGAGACAGAGATTTACGACAAGAGCAATTCCCTGTACGGAATATATTTCGCGAAGAACGCCATCAGCCGCAGCGACAAGTGCTACCTCGTGGAGGGCTATCTGGACGTACTGTCCATGCACCAGCTCGGAATCACCAACGTGGTGGCTTCCAGCGGCACTTCCCTGACGGTTCCGCAGATAAGGCTCATACGCAAGTTCACCCCCAACGTCACCATAATGTATGACGGCGATTCGGCCGGAATACATGCGGCGCTGCGGGGAATAGGCCTTATACTCCGCGAGGGCATGAACGTGCGAGTGGTGCTGCTCCCGGACGGAGACGACCCCGATTCATATTCCCGCAAGCACAGCCTGGCGGAAGTGGAGGACTTCATAGCCTCGCACGAGCAGGATTTCATAGCCTTCAAGACGGACCTGCTGCTCGGAGAGGCCGGAGACGACCCTCTGAAGAGGGCCGAACTGATAAACGACATCGCCGATACCATAGCCCTCATCCCCGATGCCGTCAAGCGGACTACCTACGTGCAGAGCAGCGCCAAGCGCTTCGACATAGACTCGCGCATACTCTTCGAGAGAATAAGGAAGAGCCGCGAGAAGATGCTGGAGGACGAAAGGAAGGCGGCCGCAAGGGAGAACAGGGCCCCCGCTCCTCAAGGCGAGGAAGCGCCTCCCATGCCGGAACAGGCCCCGCCCGAGGCCCCCGTGGACGAGTCCGCCGTGCTTTTCGAGGCCCCTCTGCTGGCTTCCTGCGAGAGGGAGCTTATCTGGCTGATTCTCAACTGGGGTACGGAGCCCCTCGAGTTCGAGACGGATTCGGAGTTCTACGACAGCGAATATACCTACAATGTCGCGGACTTCATACGTTCCGCCTTCGAGGCGGACGAGCACAGCATGGCAAACAGCCTGTACTGCAGGGTATATGACGCATGGTTCGCCCTGTATGACGGCAATGCCGACCTTGGCTCCGACGACATAGCGAAGGCCCTGATGGACGGCGCGGACAGGACTGTCGCCGGCATCGTGGCCGAACTCACACAGGAGAAGTACCAACTCACGGTGAAGAACTTCTCCAACGCCATGACGGCCACCTCGACCAAACTGGTCAGGAACGTGCCCAAGGCTATACTGGTGTATCAGTCCAAGAGGCTGGTATCCAGGAACATGGAACTTATGGACGAACTGAGGCGTTCGCCCCTGAACGCGGCGGACATACTCGCGCAGATGCAGCAGGTGTCCGCATTACGAAAAGAAATAGACCAGCGTCTCGGACGCGTACAATAAAGATTTAGAAGCTGTTTTGAAATGGTTGCCGAAATTTTATATGAGCCATTTTTGAGTCAGCTTCAAATCCGAAGAGGGCGCGAAGCAGTAGCTTCGTAACCGATGAGGATGCAGAAGATGGCCGAAAAGGGCCATAGAAAATGAGAGCAATTATTTCA
>JAFVCK010000026.1 GCA_017479265.1 Bacteroidales bacterium
CTCATTTTCTATGGCCCTTTCCGGCCATCTTCTGCATCCTCATCGGTTACGAAGCACCGGCTTCGCGCCCTCTTCGGATTTGAAGCTGACTCGAAAATGGCTCATATAAAATTTCGGCAACCATTTCAAAACAGCTTCTAAAGAATAGCTGACCCTTCAGAACACGTAGCCACCCTCGGCTCGTAAGAGGGAGGGGCCCGCCGCTTTGCGGTGGGAGGGGCCGAACGGAGTGAGGCGGTTCGGAAGGGTCAGGCTATTCTTTAATGTGTATTATAAACGTTCAACGGCTTGCGGGTTTGATAAAATAGCCGTAATTTTGTAGTTCCATTTAGCAAAGAATAGGAATGAAAGGAATACCAGGAATAATTACCGAAGAAGGTAAATATATTGAAAATCAGGTGATTCCGTGCTACATGACGGACTCCACCACCAGCCTTCGCCCCGTCTCCTTCATGGACATCGCCCAGGAAATGGGCTTCAGGGCAGCCAACGTAATGCACTTCGGCTTCGACGACCTTATCAAAGAAAACAAGGCTTGGGTCCTCTCCCGCCTGCACTTCAGTTTCGACAGGACTCCCCATTGGAGGGACGAAGTTGAAGTAGCCACCTGGAACAGGGGACAGATAGGCCTTTTCTACGTCAGGGACTTCACCCTGAAGGGTGAAAACGCCCTCGTACGCGCCACCAGTTCGTGGCTCGTTCTGGACGTGCAGGGCCGCTTCGCCTGCCGCCACGCCGACTGCCTTGACGACATTCCCGAAAAATACCGCTGCGACGAGGCCGCCATGGAATCTCTCGCGGACAAGGTCAGGCTGCCCAAGGACAAGGAACCGGTACTAGCCGGCACAAGGACGGTAGGATATGCCGACGTGGACTTCCTGGGCCACACCAACAACGCCCGCTACATGATGTGGATAGAGGAACTCGTGCCTTTCGAGACATCCAAAACGGTGAGATTCAAGGATTTGACCATTAATTTCAACCACGAGACCAAGCCCGGCGACATGGTGGAAATATACAGGATAATAGACGGCGACACCCTCTATGTAGAAGGAAGGGTGGAAGGCAATGTGACATTCACCGTCAAGCTAAACTACGAAAAGATATGAAAGATTTGTTCCTTGGAACAGGCATAGCCCACTCCATAATGCTCTTCGCCTTCGTCATCGCCACGGGCCTGGCCCTGGGCAAGGTAAAGATTAAAGGCGTATCGATAGGCTCCACTTGGATATTGTTCATCAGCATCATCATGAGCCATTTCGGCTTCGTAGCCAACCCGACTGTACTGTCCTTCATGAAAGACTTCGGCCTGATACTCTTCGTGTTCTCCATAGGCCTTCAGGTCGGCCCCGGCTTCTTCCATTCCTTCAAGAGCGGCGGAGTGCAGATGAACCTGCTGGCCGTCTTCATGATAGCCCTGGCCGTCGTGGTGACAGTCGCAATCCACTTTGCCACAGGGGAAAGCCTTCGCACCATGACGGGCGTAATGTCCGGAGCCGTGACCAACACTCCCGGCCTCGGTGCAGCCCAGCAGACCCTCTCCGACTCCCTCGTCGCAGGCGGCGTGGATTCAGCCTCGGCAGCGGCCCAGTCCTCTTCGCTGGCCTCCGCATACGCCGTGGCATATCCCCTCGGCGTGCTGGGCGTACTGTTCCTGATAATACTCGCCAAGGGCATTTTCAAGATAGACCTTGACAAGGAAAAGGCCGAACTGGACAAGGCAGGCGACAGCGGCGAATCCGCAAGACGCATGCACTGCGAAGTCCGCAACCCCGCCATCTTCGGCAAGAGCATAGGCGAAGCCCTCTGCGGAGCCCAGGAACATATAGTCATTTCCCGCCTGATGAGGGACGGCGAAATCTCCATTCCCGAGGTTGACACCACCCTCCAGGAAGGAGATAAACTGCTGATAGTCACCTCCCAGAACCAGGTGGACAAGGTCAGGATAATCTTCGGCGAGGAAATCCCCATGCATGTCGAGGAGTGGCGCAGGATGTCCAAGAACCTCGTGACCCGAAGGATAACCGTCACCAAACATTCCATTACGGGAAGCAGCCTGAAGAACCTGCGGATACGCTCTGCCTACGATGTGACGGTAACCCGCGTCGTGCGTGCCGGAGTCGAGCTCGTGGCCCGTCCGGGACTTATTCTCCAGGTAGGCGACATACTCCAGGTAGTGGGAGCGGAAGATGACATCAAGGCCGTGGGTGATCTGGTCGGCAACAGCGTGGAAAGCCTCAACAAGCCCAACCTCGTCCCCATTTTCTTCGGAATAGTGCTCGGCGTGTTTTTCGGTTCGCTGCCCATCAGGTTCCCCGGCATTCCCCAGCCCGTGAAACTCGGCCTCGCCGGAGGTCCCCTCATCATAGCCATACTCCTTGGATATTTCGGTCCCAAGTGGAAAATTACCACCTACACCACCCTCAGCGCCAACATGATGATAAGGGAGATAGGCATTTCCTTCTTCATGGCGGCGGTAGGACTCGGAGCCGGACAGAACTTCGTAAGTTCCATACTTGGAGGTGGTTACTGGTGGATACTCTATGGATTCCTGATAACGGTGATTCCCGTCGGAACGACCATTCTGCTGGCCCGCCTGGTGTTCAAGCTCAACTTCTACAAGATATGCGGCCTTGTGTCCGGCGGCACGACCGACCCGGCCGTCCTGGCCTTCGCCCAGGGAGCCTACGGCACTGACTACACCTCGGTCAACTATGCCACGGTGTATCCTCTCACCATGTTCATGAGGGTGCTCTCAGCCCAGCTTCTTATACTGTTCACGCTCTGATGGAACTCATTTACCCTTCCCTGCAGTCCGTCCCCATGCTGCCCCGTCCCAGTGTCAATCTCACCGGGAACGCCATAAGCCATGAGGGCGAGAGGCTCCCCATAGTGGAGCCTTCCGGTGAGGTAATCGCCTGTGCCGCACGCAATTATGTGCATTCGGGCTCATTGCTCCTGCATCCCGTCGTGCATCTTCATGTGCTGGACAGGATGGGCAGGCTGTACCTCCAAAAAAGGGCTGCTTCCAAGGACCTGTGGCCGCTTCGCTGGGACACTTCCGTGGGCGGGCACATAGAATTCGGCGAGACCGTGATGCCTGCCCTCTACCGCGAGGCCGACGAGGAACTGGGCCTTAAATATTTCAATCCCATTCCGCTCGGAAGCCATGTCTATGAGAACGGCTCGGAGAGGGAACTAGTGTGCATTTTCGCGTGCATAGGCACCTTCTCTCCCGTCCCCAATCCAGCCGAAATCGAGCAGGGAAAGTGGTGGGAATTCAAAGAAATCGAAGATAATTTGGGAAAATCGCTTTTTACTCCTAACTTTGAGAGTGAGTTTATGCAGGTCAAGGATTCCCTGCTTTCTCTTCTTTAGATATGGAGGAAATTGTAGTTTACGACGCTTTGTCCCTTCGCTCTACTGCCGCCCTCAAGGACCTGGCAGGGAAGGCACATGGTGAATTTGTGGCATTGAATGTCGCAGGGACCTCTCTGGAAGGTGTCCCCCAGGCCATTGCGAGCCTAAAAGAGTTCATAGGCGATGCCGACATGGCATATTCCGATTTCTTGGACAAAGGCGCTGACGGCAGAGTGTCCGCCCATCCTCTGATAGACCTTCAGGAAGGCTCCGTCAGGGATGATTTCGACTTCGGACCGCTCTGGCTGATAAGGACTTCCTCGCTCAGGAAGGCCGTCTCCCAAATGGATGTGGAGCGCATCTACGGGGCCCTTTACGACCTCAGGCTGAGGCTTGGCCGCATAGTGCGTCACGAAGGCGTCCTATATACCTCCTCGGTACTGGATGCCCGCACTTCGGGAGAAAAGCAGTTTGACTATGTGAACCCTCGCAGCAGGGAGGTGCAGGTGGAAATGGAAAGCATATTCACCGACTATCTGCGCCGCACAGGAGGCCTTCTGACTGGCCCTTTCCTCAGACCCGACTTCTCGAAGGGAGAATTCCCCGTCGAGGCTACCGTAGTCATTCCCGTATATAACAGGGTGCGCACCGTGGAAGATGCCGTGCGCAGCGCCCTTTCCCAGAAATGCTCCTTCGATTTCAATGTAATCGTCGTGGACAATTACTCCACGGACGGCACCACGGAGCTTCTGAAAGGCATACAGGACCCCCGCCTTGTGCATTTGGTGCCCGCCGAAAAGGGCCATGGCATAGGCGGCTGCTGGAACATTGCCGTGCGTGACCCTCGCTGCGGACGCTTTGCCGTGCAGCTGGACAGCGACGACATATATTCCGGTCCCGACACCTTGCAGAAAATGGTGGACTGCTTCATTTCGCAGGGTTGCGCCATGGTCGTAGGGTCCTACATGATGACGGATTTCAACCTCTCTCCCATACCTCCCGGCCTTATAGACCACAAGGAGTGGACGGACGAGAATGGCCGCAACAATGCCCTGAGAGTCAACGGCTTGGGCGCACCGAGAGCCTTCTGGACCCCGCTTCTGAGGCAGATAGGATTCCCCGATGTCAGCTACGGTGAGGACTATGCAGTGGGCATAAGGATATGCAGGGAATACCGCATAGGCCGCATCTGGGAGCCGGTCTATTTCTGCCGTCGCTGGGCAGGCAATTCCGATGCCGCCCTCAGCCAGGAAAAGATAAACGCAAACAATGCATACAAGGACAGTCTGCGTACCGGGGAGTTGAAAGCAAGAAGAGCATTATGAATCCCGAGATAGAGAAATTTACGAAGGACCAGTTGTCCGTATGGCCGGAGGCCGCGGCTTCTTTCAGGGCGCTCAAGAAGATACGCCAGCGCGAACTGGAGGTGGGCGGACTGAAGGTCAGGGTGCAGTTCAATCCGGGCCGCATCCGTTCTTCGGCGGCCAAGGTGGACAGTGCCTCCATAAAGGCCCGCAAATGCTTTCTCTGCGCCGCCAACCGTCCCTCGGAGCAGCGTATCCTGCCATTTGAAGGACGCAAGGGGCGCAAGTACCATATTCTCGTAAATCCTTATCCCATATTTCCTTCGCATCTTACCATAGCCCGCGACCGCCATGTGGACCAGTCCATCTGGCACCAGTATGTGGACATGATGGACCTTGCCAGGCGCTTTGACGGGCTGACAGTGTTCTACAACGGTCCGCGCTGCGGAGCCTCGGCCCCGGACCATCTGCATTTCCAAGCCTGCACGAGGGGCCTGATGCCGGTGGAATGCGAGGCCGACAGGATAATGGACATACTTTCCGCGGCCAATGCCGACAAGAGCGTACCTCGCGGAGACGAGAACCTGACCATACCGCAGTGCATAGCCTCCGACGTGGATTATATAAGTTCGGTGCAGGATGCCGCCCTTTTCCATTACAAGCATTTCACGAGGGGAGTGTTCATGCTGAGGGCCAGGACTTCCAAGTCCATGGCCAAGCTGTTCTACCGTCTGCTGGATTCCGCCCCCGTGCCCGAGGGCGAAAAAGAGCCGATGTTCAACCTGCTCACCTGGTACTGGAATCCTGCAGGACGCGACATGGGCCAGGGCAACACCCACGGCCTGGGAGGAGCCGAATATCGCGCCGTGGTGTTCTTCCGTGGAGCCCACCGCTCCAGGCACTGGTTCACCGAAGGCCCCGACCACCTCACCATGAGTCCCGGCTGCGCCGACATGGCAGGGCTTTTCATAGCCCCCGACGAAGGGGACTTCGACAAGCTTGACAGCCGCCTTCTGGAGGAGATGCTATCAGATGTCTCGGTCTCGGAAGCAGTTGAAAAAGAGATACTTTGGAGACTGACGCGCACCCAGGTCCCCATACAGGTCGGGCTTATGGCTGCGGACAGGATAGTGTTTGAAATCATCTCCGACGGGGCCGGACCGCAGAGCGTATCCTACAGGGAGGGCAAGATAGACTACAACGGCACTCTCTACGACGAGCTCTTCTTCGAGGCCATGACCATGTCCACCCTCTTTGCGGAGCCTACCTTCATACTCTACGACATGCCAATTGGCATAGGTTTCCATTGGGAGAGGAAGGTGACCCGCAAGTTCGCCGGCTCCCTGAAGTTCATAGTCGAGGACAACAAGGTCAGGGCCGTGAACCTCATAGGTGTGGAGGACTACCTGCTCAGTGTCATTTCGTCTGAAATGTCCCCTTCCGCCGGAGAGGAATTCCTCAAGGCCCATGCCGTCATATCCCGCTCGTGGATAATGTCGCAGATCGGAAGGCGCAAGGACAAGTCTCCGTCCCTGCCGCCATACGCCTCCTTCCTGGACAACATAGGGGCTGTGGCCACTGACCTTGACATAAGGCTCGGAGGGAAGGAAGAGGCCGGTCCGTCCGGCAAGGTGGTGATACGCAAATGGTACGACCACGAGGATCACAAGCTTTTCGATGTATGCGCCGACGACCATTGCCAACGCTATCAGGGACTTACGGCGGCCATAGGGGAGAATGCCCGCAAGGCCGTGGACTCCACCTGGGGCGAAGTCCTGATGTATGACGGGGCTATATGCGACGCGCGTTTTTCCAAGTGTTGCGGCGGTCGGTCCGAGCTGTTTTCCTCCTGCTGGGAGGATGCCGACCCGCCATACCTTCAGTCTCTGCCTGATACTCCCGGCCATGGTGACGGCCGCCCCTACTGCGATACGGACGATGTGGCAATCCTCTCGCAAGTGCTTCAGGATTATGACCTTCAGACATCCGACTTCTATCGCTGGAAGGTTAGATACTCCCGTGCAGAACTGTCATCGCTGATTTCCTCGCGAAGCGGTTATGACATTGGTACACTTCGCAATTTGAAGGTGCTGGAAAGGGGTCCTTCCGGCCGTATCACATCCCTTGAAATCGAGGGTGACAAGCTTACTCTTGAGGTTGGCAAAGAATTGGTAATCAGGAGATTGCTTTCTGACAGCCATCTTCGTAGTTCCGCCTTTGAGATAAGCACCCAGGGCGATGAGTTCATGCTTGAAGGCAAGGGCTGGGGCCATGGAGTCGGGCTTTGCCAGATAGGTGCCGCCGTTATGGCCTTCCAAGGCTCATCCTACAGTGAGATTTTGTCCCATTATTATCCCGGTTCATGCTTATGCAGAAAATGAAGTCCTCAAACCCATGGTGGTGGATTCCCACCCTGTATTTCGCCGAGGGAATACCGTATTTCCTTGTGAACAACATATCCGTGACCATGTTCAACCGCATGGGCGTTCCCAACGGGGAAATGGCCCTTTTCACCGGCCTTCTGTACCTGCCATGGACCATAAAGCCGCTCTGGAGCCCCTTCGTTGACATCCTGCGGACCCGCCGCTGGTGGATAGTGGCGATGCAGGTGCTGATGGCAGCCGCCTTCGTGCTGCTGGCCCTTACCATTCCCCACCCGGAAGCCGAAATGATTTCGGAAGGCGCTACCCCCATGAGCCTTTTTACGCTCACTCTCATATTGTTCGTGATAACGGCCTTTGCCTCCGCCACCCATGACATTGCGGCCGACGGCTTCTACATGCTGGCCCTGGACAAGGACAAGCAGTCCTTTTTCGTGGGCATACGAAGCACGTTCTACCGCCTTTCATCCGTGTTCGGCCAGGGCGTGCTGGTCATGATAGCTGGCCTTCTGGAGCAGAGGACAGGCAACATACCCGCCGCGTGGCGCACCACCATAGGGCTTACCGCCCTGATTTTCGCCGCCGTCAGCATATACCATATATTCGCCCTGCCCCGTCCCGCAGAGGATATCAACCGTTCGGGGAGCGGTGCCAGGGAAATCCTGACAGGCTTCGGAAGGGCTTTCGGCACCTTTTTCCGCAAGAAGGAAGTATGGCTTGCAATGGCTTTCATGCTGCTGTACCGCCTGCCCGAGGCCTTCCTGCTGAAGATGGTCAATCCCTTCCTGCTGGACCCCCTCGAGAGGGGAGGACTGGCCCTGCAGACCTCCACTGTCGGCCTGCTGTACGGCACCATAGGTGTCATTGCTCTTACCGTAGGAGGAATACTCGGCGGCATTGCAGCTTCCCGTTGGGGGCTGCGTAAATGCCTGATTCCCATGGCCTTGTGCCTCGAACTACCTTGCGCCGTCTATATCTACATGAGCATGGCCGGCCCCGGCATAGTGCCCATAGGCATCTGCGCCGCGATAGAGCAGTTCGGCTATGGCTTCGGCTTTACGGCATATATGCTGTACATGATGTATTTCTCCGAAGGGGAATTCAAGACTTCGCACTATGCCATCTGCACAGCTTTCATGGCCCTCAGCATGATGATTCCGGGAATGTTCGCAGGATATATACAGGAGGCCATGGGCTATACAGGATTTTTTGTGTTTGTAATGATCTGCTGCGTGCCTGCCATACTGGTGACGCTTTGGGTCCGTAAACGTCTAGCTAAATGAAAAGAATTGCACTCGTAGTTCTCCTTCTGCTTCCCCTGGCAGTTTCAGCACAGGTCCGTACCGGCCTTGAAGTGCTGATAGACAGGAATTTCGCTCCTCTTAGGGGGAAGAACGTGGGTCTTGTAACCAACCCTTCGGGGGTGGACCGCAACCTGCGTTCCACTATAGACATACTGCATGAGGCTCCCGGAGTCAACCTGGTGGCCCTTTTCGGTCCTGAGCACGGAGTCCGGGGAGACGCATACGCCGGTGACCATGTGGACGATGCCAAGGACAGCCGTACAGGGCTTCCGGTGTATTCCATCTACGGGGCATACCGCGAGCCTTCGCAGGAAATGCTTGAAGGGATAGACGTGATGGTGTACGACATCCAGGATGTGGGTACACGCTGCTACACCTTCATCAGCACTCTCGGTCTGGTGATGCGTGCCTGCGCCAAGAAAGGCATAGAGGTGGTGGTGCTTGACAGGCCCAATCCTCTGGGAGGCAACAAGATAGAAGGATGCTACGTGGAGGACGGATTCTATTCTTTCGTGGGCCAGTTCCGCATTCCCTTCGTCTATGGAATGACGGTGGGGGAATTCGCCATGATGATAAATTCCGAGGGCATGAACCACGGCCAGAGGGGAGACGAGCCTCATCTTTATTGCAAGCTTACCGTGATTCCCATGGAGGGCTGGACCCGCGACATGACCTTCCTCGATACCGGGCTTCCCTGGGTGCTGCCTTCGCCCAATATCCCTTATCCCCAGTCAGCCATCAACTATCCTTCCTCCGGTATAGCCGGGGAGTTCAGCTATATCAATATAGGCATAGGCTATAACCTCCCCTTCGAATGTTTTGCCGCCGAATGGATTGATGCAGACGCACTTATGGCCAAGCTAGATTCGTATCACCTGCCCGGCGTGAGATTCCGTCCCATACACTACAAGCCCTTCTACGGCGGCATGCAGGGCAAGCTCATTCACGGTGTGCAGTTCTGCTACCCTGAGTACGAAAAGGCCTCCCTTACACTGACCCAGTTCTATGTGATGCAGGCCCTAAATGAACTGTATCCCGAGAGGAACCCTTTCAAGACCGGAAAGGCCCGTGTGAACATGCTCATGAAAATTTGTGGTACGGATTATGTAATGAAACAGTTTGAAAAGCGAATGAAGGTCTCCGATATTATAGATTATTGGACAAAGGATGTGGAGAATTTCAGAGACCTCAGCAGCAAATATTATTTATATTAACTTAAAACTCGTCGGATATGAGAACTTTAGCCAACACTTCACTTGCGGCTCTCGCAATAGCCGCAATGCTTGCTCTCTCGGCCGATATGGGCGCACAGACAACCCGTCGCAGCTCTTCATCGGCTTCTTCGGGCAAGTCCGGCACGACCTCCTCGCAGGTTTCCCGCCGCAGCAGCGGCTCTTCTTCGACCGCTTCCTCCGGCAGTTCCCGTTCGTCTTCCAGAAGTTCCGGCAACACTGCCAGCTACTCTTCTTCTGCAAGGCGTAGCAGTTCGCCCTCTTCGAGCAGCAGCTCTTCTTCGCAGGTGACCCGCCGTTCATCGAGCTCTTCAAGCTCCTCCAGTAGCACACCTTCTTCGAGCAGTAGCTCCTCTTCGCAGGTGACCCGCCGCTCTTCGAGCTCATCGAGCAGTTCATCCTCCTCGAGCAGCAGTTCTTCCTCGCAGGTGACCCGCCGCTCTTCGAGTTCCTCAAGCTCTTCGAGCAGCACACCTTCATCGAGCAGCAGCTCCTCCTCACAGGTGACCCGCCGCTCTTCCGGCAGTGCAACTACCAACACCTCAGGTACTTCCAATGTGACTGTCCGCAGGACCACCGGAACATCTACTACCACCTCAGGCAACACTGAGAGCACTACGGTGCGCAGGACCACCGGCAGCGCCACCACCACCTCAGGTGCTTCTTCCGCCACCTCCGGCAGCAATTCCACTTCTGTCCGCAGGACCACAGGCTCTGTCTCTACCTCTTCCGGCGAGGCGGCCACCACTCCTGCCAAGACTGCAACCGCGACCCAGAGCGGCACCAACGATGCCCAGAGCGTGCGTATCAACAACAATGTGACCCGCCGCGGCCTGAGTTCCGTTACCGAGAACGCCACCGCACAGTCACAGAAGGATGCACAGGGACGAGGCGGCTTCGGCGGCGGTCCGGCAGCACCCGGCTATGGCGAGACCTATCGCATGGACGAGGGCCGCAACGTGCTCCGCATACCTCCCCGCGAGCGTGATTACATGCCTTACGACAGGCCCGGTTCCTTCTGGGGACGCGACCCTCACTATTTCGGCTACCGCATCGAGGTGCTTCCTCCCCGCTACGAAAGGCGCAGGTACTACGGCGTAGATTATTACTACTACAACAATGTATATTACCGTCCTTATGGCGGAAGATACATAGTCTGCCGTCCTCCTGTGGGCGTAATCATCGAGAACATGATTGCCGATGCCATTTTCCGCAGGGTCAGCTTCGCATACTACCACAATGTATATCGCACCTATTCCGGTTTCGATTCATACACGAGGTATATCGATGCACAGAACAGGACCATTGCCCAGAACAACGCCATCATAGCCCAGCAGAACAGCCTCATGGCCATGAACCTTTCTTCAGCCCAGAGCGCGGCTGTCATAGCCAACCAGCTTGGACTTGCACAGAGTTATGCATACGCCAACATGGAGTATTACTATGACGACGGAGTGTTCTACGTCATCAACAACGGCCGCTACCAGGTGATTACTCCTCCTGCCGGTGCCATAGTCGAGGAACTTCCCGACGACTTCGACACCATCACCCTCGGAGGCACTGAGTTCTACCGCGTGGACGACACCGTTTACAGGGTAACGATGATAAGCGGCCATCCCTACCTCGAGGTCCTCGGCCAGATGTACGGCTCCATGGCCCGCAAATACAGCATCTATTGATTATTGAACCGATAAACACAATCAAGGCTGACCGCTCGGTCAGCCTTCTTTTTTGAGGCAGGCTTGTCTGTTATTGGACTTTTCTGTACTTTCATTCCTAAACAGACACGAGGCCCCTTTTAACGGCGTAGGCCACGCACTCTACAATGCTGTCCAGGCCGAATTTCCCTTTTATGCGCTCTTTGTAGCTGTCCACGGTGTTCAGGGTAATTTCCAGGGCCGATGCAATCTGTGAATTTGAGTAGCCCGAGGTGGTGAGCTGGAGCACTTCCAGCTCGCGTGGCGTAAGTCCCTGAGGTTTACGGGAAAGCAGATTTTCACGTCCGCCAAATAGGCGGGTAATCCGGTCTGCATCGATGGTTTCTCC
>JAFVCK010000027.1 GCA_017479265.1 Bacteroidales bacterium
CATCCACAGGTGCTGCCAAGGCTGTCGGCAAGGTTCTTCCTGAACTCAACGGCAAGCTCACCGGCATGTCCCTCCGTGTTCCTACATCCGACGTTTCCTTCGTTGACCTGACCGTCGAGCTCGCAAAGCCCGCTACCTACGCTGAGATTTGCGCTGCCATGAAGGATGCTTCCGAGGGCGAACTCAAGGGTGTTCTCGGCTACACCGCCGATTCAGTGGTTTCCACCGACTTCCGCAACGACGCTCGTACTTCCATCTTCGATGAGAAGGCCGGTATCCAGCTCGATCCTACTTTCGTGAAGGTTTGCGCATGGTACGACAACGAGTGGGGTTATTCCAACAAGGTTCTTGAGATGGCAAAGGTCATCACCAAGTAATATCCCTGACACATTTTCGAGCCGGTCCCTTCGGAGGCCGGCTCATGATTTTAAACAAACGCTTTATTTATGGAACTTAAAGGATCTAAGACCGAGCAGAATCTGAAGACTGCTTTTGCCGGCGAGTCCCAGGCCCACACCAAGTATCTTTACTATGCTTCCAAGGCAAAGAAGGACGGCTATGTACAGATAGGTGAGTTGTTCGAGGAGACTGCCAAGAATGAGAAGGAACATGCCAAGATTTGGTTCAAGCTTCTCCACGGGGGCGAAATTCCCGAGACATCTGTCAATCTGGCCGATGCAGCCGATGGCGAGAACTACGAGTGGACCGACATGTATGAGGAGTTTGCCAAGGTTGCAAAGGAAGAGGGTTTCAATGACATCGCCTTCCTTTTTGCCAAGGTTGGAGCTATCGAGAAGACTCATGAAGAGAGGTATCGCAAGCTTCTGGCCAATGTCAAGGACGGTGTCGTGTTCTCCAAGGAGGAGGATGCAATCTGGGAGTGCTCCAATTGCGGTCATATCGTGATTGGCAAGAAGGCTCCTGAGCTGTGCCCTGTCTGCAAGCATCCCAAGAGCTATTTCAAGGTGCGTGCAACCAATTACTAATCTTGCATTTGCAAAGAACGAAAGTCCCGGCTCTGCGGCCGGGACTTTTCAGTTTTTGTGGTTCAGGGGAAGCAGCAGCAGGTTTTCGAGGATATAGCCCGGAAAAACTGCAAGCGGTATCAGGGACCAGTTCTTGTGAAGGACAAGGGTCAGGACTGCTGCGGCAAGGGCTATAGCGACAAAGAGCAGCCTCTTGATTGTGGTGGCCTTGTCTGCCTTGAGCCCTTTGCCGAACTTGAAGGAGAACATAGGAATCTCGCTGACGAGCAGAAGGCCGAGAATAATGGAAAGGGCGGGGATGAACCAGCAGGAGGCTGCAAGAGAGGCCAGGGCACTTAGGGGCGACGTGACGACATAGTATGTCAGGGCTCCGCAGACCATTGCGCAGGCAGGGGTGGGGAGACCCAGGAAACTGTCGTGCTGCCTCTCGTCAAGGTTGAACTTGGCCAGCCTTAGGGCTGACATGACAGCTATGAAAAGAGGCACGTAACGCAGCTGGCCGCATTCCTGAGGCATAGTCTTATAGAGCATCAGGGAGGGCAGCAGGCCGAAACTGACCATGTCCGATAGGGAATCCAGTTCTTTCCCTATGTCGGAATAAGCCTTGAGCAACCGGGCGGAAAGCCCGTCGCAAAAATCGAATACGGCGGCCGCAATCATCAGCAGGAAAGCGATGTCGGACCTGCCTTCCAAAGTGAAAATCACCCCGACGGAGCCGCAGAGCAGATTCATCGAGGTGATAGAATTGGGTATGAACTTCTTGATTCCCATTTATTTGATACCAAGCTTTTTCTTCAGTTCCTTGGGAAGGGCATCCTTGTGTACCATGAAGTCAATGGCCTTGCCGCGTGTGAAGGCATCGGACAGATACCATATTCCGTCATACTTTCCGGTCTTGCCCCAGGAATTCTTTATCATGACATAGCGTGTACCGTTCTGGTCGGTTGCAATGCCGAAGGCGTGCATACCGTGGTCGTCGGTGGTCTGCTTGTTGTCGAACCAGAGCTGCCTGTCTTCCTGGCTCACGGTCTTTTCCTTGGGAAGGTCTGACTTCTTCTCCTCGGCGGTCTCGGAAGCCTTGCCTGTCCACCTTTCCTGGTCGGAGCCGGCGGAGACCTTCGCATCAGTATCGACGAGAATGCCTATTCCGTTCCGGGTGAAGCCGATTTCACTGACATCGCCTCCCCAAGTGGCCGTGTAGCCATGCTCGAGGGCATAGTAAAGAGCGTCCATGAACTCGTCCAGGGGTACGTTGTAGGCCTGGTCGCCGCGCCAGTTGTCGCAAACCTCGACAGCGAATTTCTTGTAGAAGGGATGATGGGTGAAGGAAGTGAGGGTCACGTAGTCATCGGCGTTGAGCTTGTAGGAATCCCTGTAGGAGGCGGGAGTATATTTCTTGCCGTTATGCTCGAACTCTTCGGGAGTCTCGCCCAGATATGCGTCAAGTATGCCCTTGAAACCATTCTTCCAGGCGGTGGAGAGGGTCTTGTTGGGGTTCTTGGCGATAGCTTCCACGTATGCCTTGAGCACGGCATCGAGTTCTCCTTGGACGGGGAGGGGGGTGCCGTAGTTCATTCCGGTCATAACCTCCTGGGGCACAAGGCCGTAGTCCTGCATTATATGGAGAACGTCCTCGCACTCGCTGCCAGCCGCGAATACAAGATTGCCGTCAAGGCGTATGTATTTGTCCGCCCTGTCCTGATATGAATGGCTGACGACGAACATCTCGGAGAAATCCGGATATGCCAGGCTGTCCTTTATGTTGTTGAGCCTGATGGCCTCGGACTCAAGGAAGGAAATGGCCGAGAAACACCAGCAAGTGCCTGAGCGATACTGGTTTTTGACAGGGGTTATAGGATTCTCCTTGACAGTTGTGAACTGATAGTCCGGAGTGGCTGCGGGAGCCTTCGGCTGGGCGGAAAGGTTCAGTGCGGCAGCAAATGCAGCAATGGCGATGAGCGGTCTGTAAATTTTCATAACTCTTATTTAAAGGTTCGGTTGACAAATATACTCATAATTTCGGAAATACCCTTTTCTTTTATTAAATTTGTATTTATGAATATATTGTACATACATGGCATGGGCGGCGGGACGGACAGCAGGGTGCCCGCCATCCTGAACGAGCATATAGGAAAACATGTAAAGGAGGGACCTGTCCCCAGTATAGTGGTGCGCACCTACAGTTTCGACCCCGAAGAGGGGGCGGAGCAAATCCTGCAGTGGACGAAGGAACTGAGGCCCGTCCTTGTGATAGGAGAGTCCCTGGGCTGCCTTCAGGCTATGAGGGTGAAAGGCATTCCGCATATACTTGTTTCTCCTGCCCTCGGGGCCGGTTACTGGCTGGGCTATCTGGCCCCGCTTTTCCGGATACCGGGCGTTTCCTCCCTCGTGGCCCGTCGCTTCAGGCCCCGCGAAGGTGACCGCCAGCCCCTGGACTTTTCATATAAGGTGGTCAAGAAATACAAGCGGCATTTTCTCCAGGCGAGGGCAAACACCCCCGCTATGGGCAGCAGCGACCCCTACATGGCCTTTATCGGGACCAGGGACCATTACATGCGCAGCGGAGTCGTCAGCATCCGCCTGTACCGCAAATGGTTCGGCGACAGATACAGGACCTACGACGGGACCCACTACATTGAAGAAGAGTATATTTTCAGCATGCTGATTCCTGCGATATTGGATATGATATCCGGGAAATATTGTTAAATTTGTACTTTGCAATTATCAGGACAGATGAAACATTTGAGATATATAGCATTCGCTTCCCTATGCCTTTTTGCTGCCGTTTCGTGCAGGGAAAAGAAGGTGACGGGGGCTGCGTCCATCCCTTTTGTAGAGGAAATCCTGTCGGACACCACTTCAAGGAATTATTCACTTGTCAGTTCCTATGATTCGGATTATCACGGAGGTACGATTTCCATTACCGGTGCTCCTGAGGACGTGATGCTGCTTGCGGAGGCATTCATAACTGCTGACATGAGCGACAACATAGACGGGAAAAAGGGCGGGGACATGCTGCCGGATTTTGCCGGTGAGGTCATTGCCCCCGTGCTGGATGTGGCCAATGCTCCATACGAGGACTATTTCACCCTTGGCAACGACGCTTTCCTCAAGGAAGTGGCCGTGCGCAATTTCCTTTTCGCCCTAGATACCGTGAGCCTCATATCTCCCTTCGACCCTGCCCATACCGCCCGCAAGGTCAAGGCCAAGACCATAATCCTGGCTTCCTCCCTTCAGGCAGTGAGCGGCCAGGCCGAAATCGACACCCTCTGCCGCGTGGCCAATCCTGGTGTCGAAGTGATTTCCGCCCTGGATGCCATGATGGCCGACGCAGCTGCCTGCAAAGGCAGTTCAGTGCTGTGGACGACAAGGGAGAGAAGAGACCTTGCCGTATTCGACAAGTATTTCGAGCGTCATCCCGCCTACAGGTGTCCGGTGTACAGTCCTGCCATAGATTCCCTTCGCGACGAAGGCTCCGTCGGGGGCCGTCTCCTTGACATGCTGGACGATATGGCAGCCTCGGGCAAGACTCTCCGCATAGGTGCAATAGTCCTGGATGACAATGAGTTGTCTCCGTCAGAGCTGCAGGAGGCCATAGACATGGTCCGGGATACAGACGACGATTATCTGCTGGTTTACAAGAACATGCTGGCCCCGGACTGCAAGTGCATCAGCGCAGGGGAGTCGGTGACAAGGCTATGTTACAGGAGGATGCGGGAGCGCAATTCATTCACTCATCGCATTGCCTATCCCTCTCTCAAGTGTTATGTAACGACCCCTGCCGCATCTCTGCCCGATACCGTGTGCGACCTTGACGGCAGCATGACGTATTCCTTCCGGTATTACCGCGAAAGCGGCTCATCCGGCGAGACTTATTCCTTTGTCGAGCTGAGGGACCGGTACATTTCCGAGGCCCTGCTTGAAAAAATGAAAGATATCGCTCCCAAAACCTATTCCTTGTATGTTCGCTAGTTCTATCACGGTTGAAGAGATTTATCGCCTGCCCCTTGTGGCATTCAAGGGCGAAATAGTGGTTATAGATAAGATAGACAGCGAGTTCCAGGCGGCCATGCGCTATCTCGGCAGCAAGAAGGTCATCGGATTCGACACCGAGTCCAGGCCGTCTTTCACGCCCGGCGGCAGCAACTATGGCGTTTCGCTTCTGCAACTGAGCGGTTCGCAGAAGGCCTACCTGTTCCGTCTCAAAGAAATAGGCATGCCCAAGAGGCTCTGCTCCCTGCTTTCTAACCCTGCCATTTTGAAGGTGGGCGCGGCTGTCCATGACGACTTGCACGGGCTGGCGAAACTGTCGGGATTCAGGCCCGGCGGTTTCGTGGACCTGCAGAAGATAGTCGGCGGCTATGGAATCAATGACCTGAGTGTCAAGAAGATGGCTGCCATTATCCTGGGCGTGAGGATTTCCAAGACCCAGCAGTTGTCCAACTGGGAGGCCAAGACCCTGACCGAGGCCCAGCAGCGTTATGCCGCGACGGATGCGTGGATATGCAGGGAAATGTTCAAGAAACTGCTGGAAGTAGATAATAGTAACCATGTCGATGTATAAGATTATTCTGAAGAAAGGACGGGAGGAATCCCTCAAGAGGTTCCATCCCTGGGTGTTTTCCGGGGCTGTCGCCCAGATAGTCGGCAATCCTGCCGAAGGAGATGTCGTGGCTGTTTATGGCTCCGACGGGGCTTTCCTGGCCTGCGGACATTATCAGGTCGGCTCCATAGCCGTCAGGGTGCTGAGTTTCTCATCGCCGGCGCTTCCGGCCAATTTCTGGGAAATCATGCTCCGTAGGGCCCTGGAAGTCAGGACAGCGGCCTCGCTCACGGCCTCCGAGGTGACAAACTGCTACCGTCTTGTACATGGCGAAGGTGACAACCTGCCCGGCCTTATAATCGATTACTACGACGGGGTTTGCGTCATGCAGGCCCATTCGGCAGGAATGTTCAGGGCGAGAAGACAGATTTCCGACGCTCTTGTGGCCGTGTACGGGGACAGCCTGAAGGCGGTGTATGACAAGAGCTCCTCTACGGCTCCCTTCAAGGCCGGGCTGGACCTGGTTGACGGCTATATCTATCGCAGGGAGGATTTCAAGGACGCTTCGGCCGTCGTGCTGGAGAACGGACACCAGTTCGATGTCAGCTGGACGGACGGGCAGAAAACGGGCTTTTTCCTCGACCAGAGGGACAACCGGGAGCTCGTGGGACGCTATTCCAAGGGTCGCAACGTACTGAATCTGTTCTGTTATACAGGCGGTTTCTCCATTTATGCCCTGGCCGGCGGTGCCATTCATGTTGATTCCGTGGACAGTTCCAGAAGGGCCATGGACATGGTGGAAAGGAATGTGACGCTGAACGGTTTCGATGCTTCCAGTCATACCGGAATCTGCACCGATGCCATTGAGTTCCTGCGCAACGTGCCCGAGGACAAGTATGACCTCATGATAGTGGATCCTCCGGCATTCGCCAAGCACAGGGGAGCTCTCAACAATGCCCTGAGGGCTTACCAGAGGCTGAATGCCGCCGCCATTTCGAAGGTGGCTCCGGGAGGGGTGATATTCACTTTCAGCTGTTCCCAGGTGGTGGACAAGGAGGCTTTTGCCTTGCTGGTGTTTTCCGCGGCGGCCCAGACCGGGCGCAGCGTACGTATCCTTGACCGTCTGGGGCAGCCTGCCGACCATTCAGTCAACATCTATCATCCGGAAGGGGAGTATCTCAAGGGCCTTCTCCTGTACGTAGAATAGTTGCAATGATGTTTTGCAATAAAAAAATTTGGATTTCGAAGAAAATGTAGTATCTTTGCAATCCTTTCCGGTGCGATGGCCGAGCGGTTAGGCACAGGTCTGCAAAACCTGCTACAGCGGTTCGATTCCGCTTCGCACCTCTCCGATAGACGGGATGGCGGTTCAGCCTTCCCGTTTTTTTGTAGTAAGTCATGTTCAAAAAATAACTTGCATCATTTTACGAATCTCGACAATCTTCTACAAAATTTGATGCAACTTATTTATTTCTCATTCCTAAAAGATAGTTGGAAATTGTAATGAGAGGGAGGTGGCCCCCCAAAACAGATGCGTTCTATAAACCGTTTTATTACTTTTTCGAGGTCGAACTAAAATTTTTAATAACAAATTGGCTTTTGGATAAATAATTGATAATCAATTTATTGCACAACGCTACAAAATATTGTTAAAAATTTTTATGAAAAATCTTTTGCAAAAATTTGCAAAACAAAAAATTATCCGTACCTTTGCAACTGAGTTAAGGGGGTTCTCCCCGAGACTTATTGGTTATTAGTTTTAGTGTTATTAATTATGTGGTTAGGATGAGCCTCACGCGGGATGCGCCAGAGCTCATTGGAATTAAAGAGGAACTGTCTGAAAGTTCCTCTTTTTTCTTTTGTCCCAAGCCCTCTCTCTTACCCGATGAAGTCCTTGAGCATGCCGTAGAGAAGATGCACGGGCAGGCCCATTATATTGAAATAGGAGCCCTCTATCCTGCTGATTCCTATGTATCCTATCCACTCCTGGATTCCGTACGAGCCGGCCTTGTCGTGTGGATGGTAGCGGCGCAGGTAGTAATCTATCTCCTCGTCGTCCAAGTCCTTGAACCATACGGTGGAAGTGTCGGTTTCTGTAACGTGCCTTTCCCTGTCTCGGAGGGTCACCGCCGTGATTACATGATGCTCCCTTCCCGAGAGCAGCTTCAGCATCCTGACCTCGTCCGCGTGGCTCTTGGGCTTTCCGAGTATCTGGTCTCCGCAAAGCACCATGGTGTCGGCGGTAATGAGTATCTCGTCCTTCTCCAGAGGCCTGTGGAAGCCTTCTGACTTGCCTTCAGACATCAGTACGGGCACTATTTCGTGGGGAGTATCCGGCGAGAATTTCTCCATGAAACGGGTATGTGCGTCAACTGTGAAATTGACATCAAGGCCGGCGAGCAGTTCCCTGCGACGGGGAGAGTTGCTGGCCAGAATAAGTTTCTTTCCCTTCAAATCCATAATAGAAGCGTTCAATGATGTTCGCTAGAACATCCGTTTATAAAGTTTAGGGTCGAAAGTCCAGTCTCCATGGGCCTTCATTACGGCTTCCACGGCCTCACGGACGCAACCGCGGCCGCCACGGCAGGATGAAACGACATCGCAGACGGCCTTCACCTCGGGCACTGCGTCGGCGGGGCAATAAGCTATGCCGCACACTTCAAGGGCTGGAATGTCCGGAATGTCGTCGCCGATGAACAGCACCTCGTCGAAAGACAGGGAATGCCTGCGGCAGAAATCCTCCAGCTGCTCGCTCTTGATACGGCAGCCAAGGTAAATGTCCTCGTCCTTCATGCCGACGGTGCGGAACCTCTCCAGAATGGACTTGGACCTGCCTCCGGTAATCACCGCGCAGGGATATCCGTGCATCACTGCCATCCTTACGGCGAAGCCGTCCTTGGCATCGAAAGTGCGGAAAAGCTCTCCCTGAAGGTCGCACAGTATGCCTCCGTCAGTGAACACCCCGTCCACGTCGAAGGCTATGGCTTTTATGCCTGAAAAATCCATTGGCTCAGGACTTTGCACCGCCGAAAGGACCGAAGTCGTTAAGGTTGAAGGTGCCGCCCTTCTGCTGGTTCTCCAGGTCTATGATGCCGAACTGGTTCTCATACTTGATGATGTTGTCCTGCAGGGCCATGAGCAGCCTTTTTGCATGCTCGGGGGTCATCACAAGTCGGTTGCCGATTTCGGGCTTGGCCAGGCCGGGAAGCATGGTCGCGAAGTCAATTATGAACTCGCTGCGGGAGTGGGTGATGATGGCGAGGTTGGAGTATGTGCCTTTTGCCACTTCGGGCTTGATCTCGAGGCTGATTTGTTTCTTTTCGTTTTCCATAACATATAATGCCCCTTTGTGGGCTTTCCATATGCAAATTTAGTGAAAAAATAGTATATTTGCATAATTATGCGTTAATGCTGAAAAATTTTTACTTAAATGGAAATATCTTCAAAATACGATCCCTCGCAGATTGAGGGGAAATGGTATCAGTGGTGGTTGGACAACAAGTGTTTCCACTCGGAGCCGGATGAAAGGGAACCTTACACCATAGTGATTCCTCCGCCCAATGTCACGGGTATCCTGCACATGGGCCACGTGCTCAACATTACTCTCAACGACGTGCTCATCCGCAGGGCAAGGATGGACGGCAAGAACGCCTGCTGGGTCCCCGGAACGGACCACGCTTCCATAGCCACGGAGAGCAAGGTAGTAGCCAAGCTCAAGGCCCGGGGCATCAGCAAGGAGGACCTCACGAGGGAGGAATTCCTCAAATATGCATGGGAATGGAAGGAAGAGCATGGAGGCATCATCCTGAACCAGCTCCGCAAGCTGGGAGCCTCCTGCGACTGGGACAGGACCCGTTTCACCATGGACCCGGACCTCAGCGACTCCGTCATCAGGACATTCGTATATTTCTATAAGAAAGGCTTGATATACAGGGGAGTGCGCATGGTCAACTGGGACCCCGTGGGGCTTACCGCAGTCAGCGACGAGGAGGTCATACACAGGGACACCAAGAGCCATTTCTATCACCTTCGCTATTACATTTCCGACGGTCAGGGCCATCCTACGGACAAGTATCTTGTCATCGCCACCACCCGTCCGGAGACCATAATGGCCGATGCGGCCATAAGCGTGAATCCTGCCGACGAGCGCTATGGCTGGCTGAAGGGCAAGAAGGTACTTATCCCTCTGATTAACAGGGAAATACCTGTAATAGAAGACAGTTACGTCGAGATGGACTTCGGTACGGGCTGCCTGAAGGTCACTCCCGCCCACGATGTAAACGACTACGAGATAGGTCTGCGTCACAATCTCCCTGTCATCGACATTATCGACGACCACGGCCGCCTGAACGAGAATGCCGTCATCCTCGTCGGCGAAGACCGTTTAGTCGCCAGGAAGAAGATAGTGAAAATGCTCGAGGAGGCCGGCAATCTGGAAAAGGTTGAAGAATACACCTCTCCTGTCGGCTATTCCGAAAGGACGGATGCCGTCATCGAGCCCAAGCTTTCCACCCAGTGGTTCCTCAAGATGGACCAGCTGGCCGGAATGGCCCTGGAGTCCGTGGAGAGCGGAAAGGTCAAGCTGATTCCCGACAAATACCGCAACACCTACAGGCATTGGATGGAGAATGTGCGCGACTGGTGCATCAGCCGCCAGCTGTGGTGGGGACAGAGGATACCTGCCTGGTATCTGCCCGACGGCCGTTATGTGGTCGAGACCGATGAGAACAAGGCGCTTGCCGCGGCGCAGGCCATCATGCCCGGCATTACGGCAGGGGACCTCGTGCAGGACGAGGACGTGCTCGACACCTGGTTCAGCTCCTGGCTGTGGCCAATTTCCGTGTTCGACCCTTCCAAGCCCGGCGATTCCAAGGCGGAAGGCAATGCCGACCTTAAGTACTATTATCCTACAAATGACCTTGTTACGGGACCTGACATACTGTTCTTCTGGGTAGCCAGGATGATTATGGCGGGTGACGAGTTCATGGGAGAGGAGCCTTTCCGCAATGTGTATCTTACCGGTATCGTAAGGGACAAGCTCGGACGCAAGATGAGCAAGACCCTGGGCAATTCCCCGGACCCTATCGACCTGATCACCGAGTACGGTGCCGATTCGGTCCGAATCGGAATGCTGCTTTGCTCCTCCGCCGGCAACGACATTTTCTACGATGTCTCCCAGGTGGAACAGGGAAGGAATTTCTGCGGCAAGATATGGAATTCCTACCGTCTTGTCTCAGGATTCAACGTGGACGAGGCCCTGCCTCAGTCCGAAGCCTGCGCCGCGGCGGTCAAGTGGTTCTCCAACAAGTTGGCCCAGGCCATAGAGACCGTGGAGGACCATTACTCCAAGTTCCGCATTTCAGATGCCCTGATGACCATATACAAGCTCTTCTGGGACGATTATTGCTCCTGGTATCTGGAGCTTGTGAAGCCGGGCTTCGGCCAGGCCATAGACAAGGCCACCTTCGATGCTACCATAGGTTTCTTCGAGGACCTTCTGAAACTGATACATCCCGTCATGCCCTTCATTACCGAGGAATTGTGGCATGCCATACGCCCCGGCCGCGAGAGTGACACCATAATGTACGCCCCCACACCCAAGGCAGGAGCCTGCGATGCGGCTTTCATTGACGCTTTCGAGCTTGCCAAGGAGACTGTGGCCGGCCTTCGTGCCGTCAGGAACCAGAAGGGCATTTCCCCCAAGGAAGGTCTCCAGGTCAAGGTCAAGGGAGCTTTCCCTGCCGAGCTGCTGCCTGTCGTTGCCAAGCTCTCCAACACGGCTTCTCTCGAGGTGTGCGAGGACTTCGGCGAGGCTTCAGGTGCGTCCTTCATGGTCCGCACAGTGGAAGTGTTCGTAGCCCTGAATGTCAACGTCGAGGAGGAAATAGCCAAGATAGAGGCGCAGATAGAGTACCAGAAGAGTTTTCTCGAAGGCGTGAGGAAGAAGCTCTCCAACGAGAACTTCACCGCCCATGCTCCCGAAAAGGTCGTGGCCATGGAAAGGAAGAAGGAGCAGGATTCCCTGTCCAAGATAGAGAGCCTGCAGTCTCAGCTCAGCGCATTGAAAAACAAGTAGTCATGCATTACGAAACATCTTTTCCCGTGCGCTATTACGAGACGGACCAGATGGGAGTCGTCCATCACTCGAACTACATCCGCTATTTCGAGTGCGCCCGCAACGCCATGATTGCCGACGGGGGATATCCCATAGAGGAGTGCGAGAAGGACGGCGTGACCATACCTGTAGTGGCCGTGGAGTGCCATTACCGCCGTCCCGCCCTCATGGGCGACGTGCTGAAGGTCACGGCCGACATAGACAGGGCCCCTCTTGCCAAACTTGTCATCAGGCAGGCCGTCTATAACCAGAGAGGGGAAGTCTGTGCGGAAGGGCAGGTGACCCTCGGTTTCCTGGACAAGGTCTCAGGCCGACCGGTACGCTGCCCCGACAAACTTGTAAAATTGATTGAAAACACTTTATAATCACTTGTTTATGCTATATATTTATCCACTTTTCATCGGGACTTGGGAGATTATCGCCATAGTCGCCTTGGTACTGCTGCTGTTCGGAGGCAAGAAGATTCCCGAGCTTATGAAAGGCCTCGGCCAGGGCGTGAAGAGTTTCAAGAAGGGAATGAACGAGGTTGAAGGCGAGATAACGGACATCAAGAAAGACATAGAGACCACCGGCGAGGTTAAAAAGGACAATTGATGGCCGAAGAGAAGGAAATGACCTTTTGGGACCATCTGGATGTGCTGAGGGGGACCCTGTTCCGTTCGGCAGCAGCCATATTTGCCGTCTCCATCGTCTTCCTTTGCATCAAGACATCCCTGTTCCGCTTCGTGCTGGCTCCCACGACCCCGGACTTTTTCCTGTACAAGCTGCTTGGCCTGGACTTCAGCATATCCCTTGTCAACATAGACATATCGGCCCAGTTCTTCGTACACCTCAAGATCGCCCTTCTGTGCGGTGTCATAGTGGCTTTCCCGTACGTCATTTTCGAGATATGGAAATTCATAGCGCCGGCATTGTACAGCAATGAGAAAAAGGCTGTCCGGAAGGCCTTCGGGATGGCTTCTGTGCTATTCTATCTCGGAGTTGCCGTGGGCTATACGGTGATTCTTCCGGTGTGCCTGATGTTCTTTATGAACTACACCGTCAGCGATGCCGTCCTTAACACGATTACATTGAATTCCTATATATCGATGTTCGTGTCCATGGTCTTTCTCATAGGCCTTGTCTTCGAATTCCCTACGGTCATCATGGTGCTTTCCAGCCTCGGAATAGTCAACAAGACCATGCTGCGCAGCTACAGGAAGCATGCTTTCATAGTCATAATGATTATTGCCGCGCTCATAACGCCGTCGGACCCCGTTTCCATGTTCGTTCTGGGCATACCTCTATATATGTTATATGAGTTTTCCATATATGTCAGCCGTGAAGCTCCCGCAGAAGAATGATATCGATTGATGCCATTACCGTTGCTTTCGGAGGATACAATCTTCTGGATTCTGTCAGTTTCCATATAAGCGAAAGGGACAGGATAGGGCTCGTGGGCCGCAACGGGGCGGGCAAATCGACGCTGATGAAGATTATCTGCGGGCAGCAGAAGCCCACTTCGGGCCATATAGACAAGCCTGCGAGGCATACTATAGGCTATCTGCCCCAGATCATGGAGCATGGCAAGGGCCGTTCGGTGATAGAAGAGACCATGACCGCCTTCGAAGACACTGCGGCCCTGGAGAGGGAGGCCGAGGCTTTGGGCAGGGAGCTTTCTCTTCGCGAGGACTACGAGTCCGAGGAATATATGTCACTGATTTCCAGGCTGAACGAGGTGAATGACAGGCTTGCCATAGAAGGCAGCGAGCCTCCCCGGGTGAGGGCGGAAAAGACCCTTCGCGGCCTTGGCTTCAAGGACGGCGAATTCGACAGGGCCATGGAGACATTCAGCCAGGGATGGAACATGAGGGTCGAACTGGCCAAGATTCTGCTGAAAACTCCTGACCTTCTGCTGCTTGACGAGCCGACCAACCATCTGGACATAGAGTCCATTGAATGGCTTGAGGGCTATCTCAAGACATATCCGGGGGCTATAATGCTCGTTTCGCATGACAGGCGCTTCCTGGACAATGTCACCAACCGCACCGTGGAGATACTGCTGGGCCATGTGCATGATTACAAGGTGAGCTATACTAGCTACGTGACATTGCGCCAGGAGAGGATGGCCACCCAGATAGCGGCCTACGAGAACCAGCGCAAGATGATCGAGAAAACGGAGGATTTCATAGCGCGGTTCCGCTTCAAGCCCACGAAGTCCAACCAGGTCCAGTCCCGTATCAAGGCCCTGGAGAAACTCGACAGGATAGAGATAGACGAAACCGACAATGCCCGCCTTACTGTGAAGTTCCCTCCTTCGCCGCGCTCCGGCGATGTCGCCTTCAAGGCTTCCGGACTTTCTGCCGGCTATCCCGGCAAGGTCGTGTTCAAAAATGCGGACATAGAGATAAAAAGAGGGGAGAAGGTGGCTCTCATAGGGCGCAACGGAGAGGGAAAGACCACCCTTATGAGGGTGATAATGGGGGAGTTGCAGCCGCTTGGGGGCGAGGTCCGTCTGGGGCACAATGTCAGCACAGGCTATTTCGCCCAGAACCAGGAAGATGTGCTGGACAAGTCCCTGACCGTGTTTTCCACTCTCGACAATATAGCCGTGGGCGACATCAGGACCAGGCTGAGGGACATTCTGGCGCAGTTCCTGTTCAAGGGCGAGGACATAGACAAGAAGGTGTCGGTGCTGAGCGGCGGCGAGCGTGCCCGCCTCGGAATGGCCAAACTGATGCTCCAGCCTCATAACCTTCTGGCCCTTGACGAGCCTACCAACCACATGGATATCAAGTCGAAGGACATTCTCAAACAGGCGCTTTCCGCTTATGACGGCACGCTGGTTGTAGTGTCTCATGACAGGGATTTCCTGAGCGGGCTCGTGGACAAGCTCTACGAGTTCCGCGACGGCAGGGTCATGGAGCATCTCGGAGGCGTGGACGACTTCCTTGACAAACGCCGCCTGGAAACCTTGCAGGAGCTGGAAAGGCATGAGGCCGTGAAAAAGCAGGAGACAAAGGCCGGGAAGCCCGCTCCCGTGCGCAGCGCCATCTCCAAGGAGAAGAAGAAGGCCCTTTCCCGCATTGCGTTCCTGGAAAAGGAGATTTCCGAGAGGGAAAAGAAGATGAAGAAGATAGAGCAGCAGCTCGAATCCCCGCATGAAGGTGCTGATATTATGGAGCTTACACGCGATTACTTGAACCTAAGAAGAGATATTGACTCTCTCACCGGGGAATGGGAAAGCTTGATGGAAAATGTTGACAATATGTAATTTAAATACTGTTTATTATGAAAAAAGTTCTGATTGCCATTTTCGGAATCCTGGCCATGGCCGTTGCAGCCAATGCCCAGACTATTACCAAGTCGCAGGAGTATTCCGCTTTCAACACCATTGAAATCGGGGATTCCTTCAATGTGACTTTCCGTCCCTCGGCTACAGGTGCTTACAGCGCCGAATGGACCGTGGACTCCATGATTGAGGATTTCATCGAAATCTATGTCAAGAACAAGACTCTCTACGTGAACCTCAATGAGAAGGACATGAACAAGAACAAGGAGATAAAGGCCTATTACAAAGGCAAGAACGCTCCCAAGCCCGTTCTGAATGTAGTAATCAAGGTTCCTACCTTCCAGAAAATGGTCCTCAGCGAGAATGCCGTCGTGGATGCGATGGGCACCAATTTCGAGAACAACGATTTCACCCTCGAGGTAGCCGGTTCCGCAAAGGTCAACAACCTTACCGTGAACGCCCAGAAAGGCAAGATCGTGCTCGAGAAGAATGCCAACGTCAACATGAACATCAATGCCAACGACCTGGAGGTGGAGATGGAGAACAATGCCGTGCTCAATCTCAACCAGGAGACCAAGAATCTGAGCATCAAGGCTGAAGATTCCGCAAATATCACTCTTATAGGTGGTTCCAATGTCGTTACCGTCAATCTAAAGAACGCTCCCAAACTCAATCTCAGCGGCAGCGCTACTACCATTGACATGACCTGCCAGGACAGGGCGGAGACAGACGCTTCCAGGTTCCCCGTCAAGGACGTTACGCTCAAGATGAAGGGCAACAGCAAGTTCACCGCTAACGTGAGCGCCAACCTCTCGCTTGAAATGGACGGTGCCACATTCACATTCTCCGGCAATCCTGCTATCAAGATTGTCAGCCTGAACAAAGCCACCGTTCTCACCCAGCAGTAATATGATAGTCCTTGATTCCCATTGCGATACGCCGTCGCAGATAATGCGGCTTCGCAACCTGGGGCTGGACAATGAAAGAGGTCATGTCGATTTCCCCAAACTCAAGGCCGGGGGAGTCGATGCCTCTTTTTTCGCTTTGTTCACGCCCCAGACCATGGCTCCCGATGCCGCTACGCGCTATACCCTTGAAATGATAGCCGGCGTTCATGACCAGGTTGAAGCCAATCCGGACAAGGTCGCCATGGCCTATTCCCATGAAGACATACTGAAGAACAAGGCCAGGGGACTGGTTTCCATACTCCTGGGCATAGAAAACGGCCTTCCCGTGCAGAAATCCCTGTCCCTGCTTAGGGAATTCCACCGCATGGGCGTGCGCTACATGACCCTGACGCATAACGGCGACAATGAAATCGCCGATTCAGTGGCCGGAAACGGCGCCTGGAACGGTCTGAGCCCCTTCGGAAGGGAAGTGGTGGCCGAAATGAACCGCCTCGGCATGATCATAGACATGGCCCATGCCTCGGACAAAACCTTCTTCGACACCCTCGAATGTTCCTCCAAGCCAATTGTTTCCACCCATTCATGCTGCCGTGCCCTCGCTTCGCATCGCAGGAACATGACGGACGAAATGATAAAGGCCATGGCCGACAAAGGGGGAGTGATACAGATCAATTTCTATCCCGTGTTCCTCTCCGACGATTATGTACGCGTGCTGGCGGAAAGCGGACTTGAGCCTGCCGTTGACAAGGCCGACAAGGAATTCAGGCTGGACCCCGGCAATCCTGAAAAAATCCGCAACTGGAACCAGGCCCAAGACTGGCTCAGGGCCCTTCCTCGTCCCGGAGTCGAAGTCGTGGTGGATCACATCGAGCATGCAGTGGCGGTTGGAGGTATTGAGCATGTCGGAATCGGAACGGATTATGACGGCATAGACATTCCTCCCTTCGGACTGGAAAATGTTTCCATGCTGGGCCGTGTTTTCGATGAAATGAAGCGCCGCTCCTTCAGCGACGATGCCATAGAAAAAGTTGCGGGCGCGAACTTCCTCAGAGTGCTGGACGAAGTGTCAAATGGAGTAAAATAATTATCAAAAAGGCGAGTAACACAAATGTTATATAATGTAACATTTGTGTTACTTTTGTTGATAATCAATGATTTATCTCGTTTTTGATAAAAGTGAGCAAAAAGTAGAGGGCCGAGGCTGAAAACCGCTCGATATTGCGCAAACGGTCGTTGCTATAGTTGTATTTTCGGCTCTGCGTGCCCTTTTCAGAGCACACCGCAATCCATACCGTACCCTCGGGATTGACCCCGTCTCCTCCGGGTCCGGCAAGTCCTGTGGTAGCTACCGCATAGTCGCTGCCTGTGAGTTTGCGCACGCCGGCTGCCATGGCCTCCGCAACTTCGGCGCTGACCACACCCTTTTCCTCTATGATCCGCTTCGGAACGCCGAGAACGGACTCCTTTACGCTGATTGCATAGGATGTGACAGAGCCCAGATACCAGGACGAGGCTCCGGCAACGCTGGTGAAAAGGTGCGAAATCTCGCCTCCGGTGCATGATTCAGCCGCCGAAACTGTCTTTCCGAGGCTTTTCAGAAGTTTTCCTATTGTCCGGGCCAGGGACTCTTCCTCGCAGGAATAGATATTTTCGCCCAAAATAGCCTCTAATTCGGCGATTTTGCCGTCGAGACGTGTCTCTGCCCGTGAAGAGTCGTCCCCGACGAGAGAGAGCCTTAATTTAACGCCTGAGAGGGGATTGGGCAGGTATGCGAGGTGCATGTCGGAAGGAAGGCTGTCTTCCCAGGAGGCAATCTTCTTGGACAGGGCCGACTCGGCAAGCCCGTAAGTCATTATGTTCCTGTGCTTTATACAAGAAACGGGGTATCTGGAGACTATGTCCTGCACTACATCCGGCAGGGCGGCTTCCGTCTCGAAAGGCACGCCCGGCATGGAATACAGGGTTGACCTGCCTATGGGAAACACCATGATAGGGGCTGTACCCCGCCTGTTGACGATGACCTTGCAGGTGTCGGGGACCATGGCCTGGGCCCTGTTAATGTCCAGAATGTCGAGACCCCTGGAACTCAGGATCTTGACCACCATTTCCATCTGCCCCTCGTGCTCCACATAGGAATTGCTCCCGGAAAGTTCCGCCAGAACGCCTTTGGTAATGTCGTCCTTGGTGGGTCCGAGGCCTCCTGTGGTAATGACTATGTCGCTGAGAGACAATTCTTTACGAAGGGTGTCCAGTATGTCCTCCCTGTTGTCTCCTATTGAAACCATCCTCCTTACGGATATGCCTGCAGCACCGAGTGCGCGGGCAATCATGGCGGAATTGGTGTCGGTAATCTGACCTATCAGAATCTCGTCACCTATGGTGCATACGCTTGCTTGTATCATTTGTGCAAATTCAAGTATTTCAATACTTTCCTTGTGAAGAAAGGACCATGCTGCATGAGGCCTTCGCCTATCTCCAGAAGGGTTGCGCCCTCAGAAAGCAGCTGCTGTGCCTGCTCGGGGCTGTAGATGCCTCCGCTGGCCACCACAGGCATCTTTCCTGCAGACTTTTCCACCACGAAGCGGGTGAGTCTCAAGGTGTCTTCGAAACTGCCTGTTCCCACCACGATTCCGTCGATTCCGGACATCAGGGCATAGTGTATTATGTCCTTCAGCTCGTCCAGGTCGGTCTTGCCCTTGGTGCTCAGCAGCACGGGCTTGTATATTTCCATCAGCAGCCTCTGGTCCAGAACCTTGTCAATCTCGTAGTCCGCACCTGTGGAAAATACGAAGATATCGGCAAAGTCATATGTAAGCGAAAACGCTGTTTCATAGAACTTTACGCTGTCCACCCAGGGGATAGCCACGTCCTTGAGGCCGAAATGCAGGGCGATAGTCCCGTCATGGGGCTTCGAGGTGAGATGCGATATGGCCTTGAGAACCTGTTTCTTGTCGGAAAAGGGGCCGGACTGCACGAATGAAAAGCCTCCGTTCATGAGAGCGTTGAACATGCTGCCCTTGACATCGAATCCGGATGCAAGCCCCACAGGATGCGGCAGGTCTATGCCGAATGCGGAGGTGGAGAGGGAGGCATAGTCGCGCTTGAACAGCAGCCTCAGCAACTGTTCTCCCAAAGGCAGCGATGCGATAAAATTGAAAACAGCGAAATTCATTTCTTTATGTCCGTTTCAAGGCACAAAGATAGCAAAAAGGGATGACATTAGGGACAAATTCAGATTTCTTGGAATGTGCCGTCGTCGAAAAAAATTATGACTTTCTTGATTTTCCGCTGAGTATCAGACAGTTGCACGGGTTTTGGCTCGTTTTTGGGCTCCT
This sequence comes from Bacteroidales bacterium, assembly GCA_017479265.1. Classification (GTDB taxonomy): domain Bacteria; phylum Bacteroidota; class Bacteroidia; order Bacteroidales; family UBA932; genus Cryptobacteroides. Next base: position 19,159 of record JAFVCK010000027.1, read on the forward strand.
GAGGATACGAAATTTGGCTGAAAAGGTCCGTCTGGGTGTCGGATAAGGCGCTCTCGTCGATTTTGGCATAGTCGGACTTTGCCAAGGCCGGCTGAAGGGAAGGGGAAGGCTGTGCAGGCGAGGCCGGAGCGGGCTCGGAAATGCTGGCATTTTCTTTAACTTCTTCTTCAATTGACACTTGCATATCCTTGTACATCTTGCCTTTACCTATAAGAAGCCACTCCATGTTAAGGCGAGGGTAGCGGGCCATCAGACTGGTCAGAAACTCGTATCCGGGCTTGTTTCTGCCCGCCAGAATATGCGAAACGCTGGCTCTGGCCACGCCAAGTTCGTCCGCGAACTGGGACTGGGATATGTTTTCGGCTCCGAGGAACTGCTGTAAACGTGTATTCATTTCCAAATCCAATTTTTACAAATGTAGCCAAAACTCGGGACATTTCCAAATGTTCAATTCATTGGCAAGAGGCAGGGTAGGGGACCGTGAAAGCCTTAAACATGCTATATTAAAACATTAGAAGAATATATATAAATCATTGATAAGCAAATATATAAATTTGTTTATTGTGCGCTTTTGAAACCCCTGTAATCATCCTCGATGATGGTTTTCCAAAATATACTAAAACAATAAATTTATATTGACCCACATAAGTATCTGAGTATCTAAATGTTATTAATATTGCAAGATTATTATAACATTTAATTATATTACAAATGAAAACGGGTTGGATTTACTTTTGTGAAATAATGTAAATAATTGTAAAATTTACAAAAGTGTCGGCAAAATTGAATTTTGTGGCATGTTGATAACTTGTGGATTATGTTGAAAACAATTCACAAGTTATTTGTAATTTTGCACAAGCAAATGTGAATAAATGATGATACCTCAGATAAACATCGAAGATTACAACTATCCCCTGGACGAGGACAGGATTGCGAAATATCCGCTTCCAAGGCGAGATGCTTCCAAATTGCTCCTCTACGATGACGGCAAGGTCACTGAGAGTGTATTTGCAAATCTTCCTTCTTATATACCGGAGCGTTCCCTCATGGTGTTCAATGACACAAAGGTCGTCCCTGCCCGCTTGCATTTTGTCCGCCCCACCGGTGCCAGGATAGAAATATTCTGCCTGCAGCCGCTTGAGCCAGGAGAATACAACCTTTCCTTCGCCCAGGAGGCTTCCTGCATATGGAAATGCGTGATCGGCAATGCAAAGAGATGGAAAAACGATATTCTGGCCCTTGCCAATCCTGAGAATGACCCCATAGTGGAGAGAATGGGCCTGAAGGCCGAACTGCTGTCGCGTGAGGGTGAAACCGGGACGGTGCGCTTCTTCTGGGATGACGGCAGCGCCTTCTCCCGCGTGCTTGAAGTCTGCGGCACCGTGCCCATACCTCCTTATCTTGACAGGGAGACGGAAGAGATTGATACAGAGCGGTATCAGACACTGTACGCGCATATACGCGGTTCCGTGGCCGCTCCGACGGCAGGGCTCCATTTTACCCAGAATGTGCTGGATGAGTTGTCGGCCAAAGGGATAGACATGCAGAACGTATGTCTTCATGTGGGGGCAGGGACCTTCCTGCCCGTAAAGGATTCCGATGTGTCCAGGCATCCAATGCACAGGGAGCCTTTTGTAGTATCAAGAAGCCTTATCAGTAAACTCGCCGCCGGGGACAGGGAAGTGACTGCCGTGGGGACTACTTCAGTCCGCACCCTTGAATCCCTGTATTATGCAGGAGTACATTGCATTGAGGATGGCTCGCCAAGGGACATAGAGCAGTGGGAACCTTATACAAGGGAATATCCGTACAGTACTTCCGAAGCCTTGGGGGCAATAGTTAAATATCTGGATGACAAGGGATTGGATTCTCTCAGTTTGGGCACTCGCATAATCATAGTGCCCGGGTTCGTATTCCGTATCGTGGACAATCTGGTGACCAATTTCCATCAGCCCGGGAGCACGCTGATTCTGCTTGTGTCGGCATTCGTCGGAGGCGACTGGCAGACCATTTACCGCTATGCCCTGACTCATGGCTTCCGTTTCTTGAGTTACGGCGACAGTTCTTTGCTGAAAAGACGAAATCTTGCATGTGAGCTTTTGTTTTATTTGGCAAAATGTCCTATATTTGTAGATGTACTTCTTAGACCTGAAACAAAATGATTGAAGACAATATAAACGAATTCAGCGACATCCGTCCTTATACGGACGAGGAAGCCGCCGAGGCCTTGTCCAAACTGGCCGAACATCCTGCCGTGACCGCTGTCTCGAAGTACATCTTCCCCAGTGAGGCCCCGGAATTCCTGAAAGGAGTTCTGAAAAGCCTCAAGAGCGTGGACGACTTCCAGAACTTCGTTATGATCAAGGCAGTAGAATGGGTTATTACCAATACGGCGAGGAACTTCTCCTACGATGGCTTCGAGAATATCAAGAAAATAGACGGCAAGTGCCTATTTCTGTCCAACCACAGGGACATAGTCCTGGACCCGGCGATTACGCAGATCGTCCTGTTCCGCAACGGACTGCCCATGACAGAAATCGCCGTCGGAGACAATCTCCTTTCCAATAAATATGTGGAGTACCTGATTCGTTCCAACAGAATGATCAAGGTCATACGCGGCATCAGCGCGAGGAGCCTGTATCTGTCCTCCCAGTTGCTTTCCAAGTATATACGCCAGAGCATCACTACAGGCAACAGTTCCATCTGGATTGCCCAGAGGGAAGGCAGGGCCAAGAACGGCATAGACACTACCGAGCAGGGCCTCCTGAAGATGCTGGACATGAGCGGCAGCAAGGATTTCGTCTCCAATTTCGAGGAACTGAACATAGTCCCGCTCAGCATTTCATACGAGTACGAGCCTTGCGACGCGCTCAAGGCCAGGGAGCTTCTCATTTCCCGCACGCAGAAATACGTAAAGGCTGAAAATGAGGACCTTATAAGCATAGTGACCGGCATCAAGCAGCCCAAGGGCAACATACACCTGAACATAGGCACTCCGCTGACCCACGAGGAGATAGAGCGGGCCTCGGTCTGCAACAAGAACGACAGGTATCAGGCCATACGCCATGCCGTGGATATAAGGGTTATTGACGGCTATATGCTTTGGAAGACCAACTATATGGGTTACGACCTTGCCAACCGCACCTTCAAGTACAGCGACAAGTACACTCCCGAGGACGTTACGGCATTTACCGAATATATAGAGGGCCAGCTTGACAAGGTGCAGGGCGACCTGAACCGCGCCGACCTTCGCGACATTCTACTCCGCATCTACGGAAATCCCGTGGCGGAGAAGGAGAAACTTGCGGAGGAAAAGGCATCTTAGAGCCCGGCAATCAGCAAAGTATAATAGGCTATACCGCAGAGGAACATGATGGCACCTTCAAACCGGTCCAGAGTGTTCCTCTTTCCTGTATAGCATGCCAGAAGCAGCAGCAGGGCGCTCAGGGCAAGTATGCCTGCATCGAGGAAATCTATGTCCGCGAAGGACAGGGGATGAATCAGTGCGGAGCCGCCCAGAATCAGCAGTATGTTGAAAATGTTGGAGCCTATGATGTTGCCCAGGGCCAGCTGGCCTTTCTTCTTGGCCGCGGCCACTATGCAGGTGGCGAGTTCGGGTAGGGAAGTGCCTCCGGCGAGAATCGTCACGGCGATGAATTTGTCGCTGACTCCCAAGGCCTTGGCTATTTCTGTGGCGGAATCGACGAAAAGGTTGCCTCCTACAACGAGGGCTGCAAGTCCTCCGAGCACCATGATTATGGCAAGCAGCAGGGGATAGGTCTTTTCGGGGGTTTCGTCCGAGGTGCCGGAATCCTTTCCTTTGACAAAGGACCAGCCCATGTAAGCGATGAAAAGGAGCAGCAGCAATCCGCCGTCAACCCTTGTGAGAGTGTCGCTGCCTATGCCTGCGAGAGTGTATTTGAGGCCGAGGGCGAGAAGCAACAGGGTGAACAGCATGTTGGCCGGGATATCGACCCTCTTGTTGGACCTTGTGATGAGCATGGGGCATATCATGGTGGAAATGCCGAGAATCAGCAGGGTGTTGAAAATATTGGAACCCAGTACGTTGCCCACAGCAATGTCGGCATTGCCGGAGAATGCTCCGACGAAGCTTACCACCATTTCCGGGGCGGAAGTCCCCATTCCCACTATGGTCAGACCTATTATGAATTCGCTAATTCCGGCCTTCCTTGCTATGCTGGAAGCACCGTTGACCAAAAATTCCGCTCCTCCGACAATCAGCACGAGGCCGGCGAGCAGTATCAGTATTTGCAATATCATTTCAGAACAAGTTTGCAAACGTTCTCGACGTGCTGTGTGTGGGGAAACATGTCCACAGGCTGCACGGCAACTATGTCATATTTGGTGGAAAGTATCTCCAAATCGCGTGCCTGAGAGGCCGGATTGCAGCTGACATATACTATCCTCTGCGGAGCGGCCTCCAGTATGACAGAGGCAACGTCGGGATGAATGCCTGCGCGGGGAGGGTCCAGGATTATTACGTCCGGCCTTCCGTTTTCCTGTATGAAACCGGCGGTGAGTATATCCTTCATGTCGCCTGCATAGAAGACGCAGTTGTCTATGCCATTGGCTCGGGCATTGGCCCGGGCATCTTCTATGGCCTCCGGAACATACTCTATACCAACGACTTTCTTCGCCTTGGAAGATACGAACTGGGCTATGGTGCCTGTGCCTGTATAGAGGTCATATACAGTTTCTTCGCCGCTCAGGGCAGCAAACTCTCTGGCCACCTCGTACAGCCTTCGGGCCTGGAGGCTGTTGGTCTGGTAGAAAGACTTGGGGCCTATCTTGAACTTCAGTCCTTCCATGCTTTCGTATATGGCCGGCTCTCCCTTGTACAGCAGACATTCCTGGTCGGAGATGGAATCGTTCATCTTGCCATTGATCACATAATACAGGGAAGTGATGGCGGGGAAGGCCTCCAAAACGGCATCCAGCAGCGCTGTACGGGCTTTTTCGTCCTCGCGGGCAAAGCACATTATGAGCATGACCTGACCGTCTTCGGTGGTACGTATGAACATGTTGCGCAGGAAGCCCCTGTTGGCCCTGATGTCATAGAATTCCAGACCATGGGTGACGGCATAGTCCTTTATGAACAGCCTGATGGCGTTGGAAGGCTCCTTCTGGAGGTGGCAGTCCTTGATATCCAGGACTTTATCAAAGAATTTGCCCACATGGAATCCCAGTCCCACCATGTCTTCGGGGGCAATATCTTCGGGATTTTCGCCCTTGGGCAGCCAGCGCTTGGAAGAAAAGGAGAATTCGAGCTTATTGCGGTAATACTCAGTGCGTTGCGAGGGGAGTGCAGGGGAGACCTCGGGTATGTTCAGGTGTCCGATTCTCTCCAGCTGGTCACAGACCTGCTGCCTTTTGGCCTTGAGCTGCATTTCGTACGGAAGCGGCTGCCAGCGGCAGCCTCCGCATACTCCGAAATGCGGGCAAATCGGGCTCTGCCTGTGCTCGGAAGGCTTTACAATTCTAGTAATGTAGCCTTCCATGAAGTTTTTCTTTTTTTTGAAAACTCGCACGTCCACAATATCTCCAGGGACTGCGAATTCTACGAACAGCACCATGCCGTCAATCCTTGCGATTGCCTTGCCTTCGGCCGCCACGTCCTCGATCAGGACGTTCTCCAATATCAAATCTGTCTTGTTTCTTGCCATATCGTTGAAGGGGAGTCTTTCCTTTACGCTTTACTTAACATAATATAAATTGTGTAACAAAATCATAAATTCAGTGAAATCATGAAAAACAGAGCTCCGTAGTATGCGTCCGCCGAGCCAACGCGCTCGCTGCTTACGAAACTTCCGGTATAATGGTCAATGAATTCCGCCGGATGAATCACGGATGCCTGGATTCCGGATTTGAGATCCAGCATGAGTTTCTTTCCAACCTTCATCCTGTATCCTGCGAAAATCTGCGCCGAATGGGAATTTTTCTTCTTGAATTTCTCGTCGAAAGTCATTCCAGCCAGTGCGCCTGCAAACCAGCCGTTGCTCCTGGTCGTGCCGTTTATGAACCAGGATGCCTTGAGCGAGAGCGGATAAGACCTGAATCCCGGTGCAAGTCCCTGATATCCGGCGCACAGCGAGACATTGCATTTTTCGGCTATGTCTATTCCGGCCGTGGCCAGGATGCTGCCGTTAAGATGGAATGTACCGTCGGAAAAACGGGTGTTCACCATATACTGTTCGTCTGTCATAAATGTGTAATTTTCAAAGAAATACAGATTTACGGCAGTGCCCCATTCCAGCCCGTAGCTGAAGCGAAGGCGCGGCGCCGACAGTGCCCTGACGCTGCCTAAAGCACTGAAAATCAGCAATATGAGAGCAAATCTTCGCATCAGAACATATATCTTACGGTCAATTCCGGCATTATGGCATTGCGCAGCCCGCTCTTATAGAGTCTCAAGGTGTTCTCATGGGTGTCTGTAAAGGTCAGATGGCCTCCCAAAACACCTGAAAATCCGGCAGTTATGCAAATGTGGGACTCCGTGAAAGCGAAACTGAAGCCCGTTATGGCGGCAAGTCCTGCAGCCACTCCCCTTTTCAGATTGCTGTCCACAACGTATCCTGCCATGGCCCCGGGACCTGCGAAATAATATATTGCAAGGTCTTCTGAGGGGTGCCATTCGTAAATGTTATATTCCATGAAACAGGATGCGCTTACGCCCGGATATGGCGTTTCACCCCGAAGAACCTTCTCCAAATCAGCGCAAAGGCGCACTTCCGTGACTCCCCTGCCCATTCCTATGGCAAGGCTGGCACCGCAGGCCTTGGGAGAAAAGACGGCTCCCGCCTGAATCTGACAGAAAGCGGGCGACGCACATGCAAGCAGTGCAGTGATAATCAGAAGAGCCGTTTTGTTCACCATATCTCTGCAAACCTTAGATTTGCAGTTTAGTTTTCTGTATCAAGGTTTGTACGACAAAAATAGTAAATTTATGCCGATATTGAAAGTTTAACTAAAGGACAATGGAGCCGGGCGGTTCTCAATCTCTGCAAATGGGTAAGACCCGA
>JAFVCK010000028.1 GCA_017479265.1 Bacteroidales bacterium
CACCAGCCGCTCGTTGGCGCTCATCCCCATCTTCTTGCAGTGGTACTCGACGGAGAAGATTTTCCCGATTTCGTCGATGAACCACATCGCCTCGTCATGGTTCTCTCCAAGAGCGTCAACCATGCCCCGCCGGATGTGCACCAGACAGGCCGACCGTCGGGGGCGGGGCCGGAACCGCCGCTTGCAGTTCTTCCCGCCGAACACGAAGATGCTCTTGCTCTTGAAAGGGCTGAGGCCCATCTGCGAGCGGACGATTCCGCACAGGCCGTCGATGCCTTTGCGCATATCCACCTTGTCGCTGTACAGGTAGATCCCGTACTCGTTGGAGACCGTGAGCATACTACGAAAGCATCTTGCGGACGAGGGCAAGGATGTCTTCCAGCCGGTCCGCACGGCCATGGAGGATCATCCCGTTGGTGAAGCGGACGCGGATCTCACGGATGGACACCGGCTCCGCCGGGGACTCCTGAGGCACTTCGATGAAGCTGGCGGGAAGAGTAGTATCCTGAGCAGCCTGCTTGCCGGCATCGGATCCGGGGCCGTGCTCACGGGCGTACTTGCAGAACTTCTGGTAGTCCAGGCCCTCTTCCTCGCAGAACTTGCGAATGGACCTCCCGTGACTGTAATACTGGTACTGGCGCAGCGCCGCTGCGAACTGACCCTTGACAGGGTCTTGAGGGGTGGTAGTGGGTGTTGTTGTCGTTTCCATTTGCCTCTTGAGTTTGGTTTGAGGCAAAGGTCGAATATCTCAGGCAAAAGGCAATGCGGAGAAGTGGACGGTTACAAAAGAAAAATCCGCCGCTATGAAGCGCCGGGGCGAAATATAGTGAGTTTAGTAATTTGTAGCGAGAGTGGGGCATGATCCCACGACCTCCGGATTATGAATCCGACGCTCTAACCAGCTGAGCTACCTCGCCATCGCTTTTCAAAATAAAAACCAGCGCGAGGCTGATTTTTGGTTGAGATAGAAGGATTCGAACCCTCACTGACAGAGCCAGAATCTGTAGTGCTACCATTACACCATATCTCAATATCCCTTCAATCGGGACTGCAAATGTACGCAAGTTTTATGAAATTGCAAAATTTTTCTGCAAAAAGTTGACGATTACTTTCTTCTGCCCTTGGATTTTGCCGCAATTTCTCCGCTATGCGCGGACCATAAGTACGTTGGCCCAGACCTGACAGCCTTCGCCGCGGCCGGTAAATCCCAGATGCTCCGTGGTGGTGGCCTTGACCGACACCCTGTCCTCGTCTATGCCCATCGTGGCGGCCAGGACCCCGCGCATGGACGGTATGTATGGCGCGAGTTTGGGCCTCTGGAGGGCTATGGTGATGTCGGCGTTGCCTACCTCCCAGCCCTTTTCCGCGGCCAGGGCGACTACGGCCGATAGCAGTTTCTTGCTGTCTATGCCTTTCCATTGCTCCGATGTGTCAGGGAAATGCTTGCCTATGTCGCCAAGGGCCAGGGCCCCGAGGATGGCATCGCACAGGGCGTGTATGGCGACATCCCCGTCCGAATGGGCCACGAAGCCGCAGGGAGACTCGATTTGAACGCCTCCCAGCCACATCGGCAGGCCGGGCGCTATGGCGTGGACATCATATCCACCCCCTGTCCTGAAAGGTATGTCCTTTGTCATAGATATCCATTTTTCTGCAAAGTAACGAAAAAATTGCTTATATTTGTCAGATAGATAAATAAAACTTGGCAGATGGCAACTTTCGGATGGTTCGGAGACCAGGAACACAGGGTGTTCAATTACAAACCGAGGTACTATGACCCGGAGAAGGAAGAACGCAGGCGCATGTTCGGTGCTGTGGACGGCAGCGACAAGAAGGAAGGCGAGTCTTCCTATACCCCCGGCAGCTATATCCAGGGCTCTTTCCGCAGCGGCAACTATTCCCGTTACAAGGGAGTCGGCCGCGCACATGCCATAATAGGCATAGTGAGCCTCATCCTGGTGGCCGTAATCCTCTTCTATATCATCAAGTTCTATAGCCTTCTGTAGCCTATGGAATTAAGAATCCTGCCTTCCAACATAGCCAATCTGATTGCCGCCGGAGAGGTGGTGCAGAGGCCTGCCTCGGTGGTCAAGGAACTGATGGAGAACGCCGTAGATGCACTCGCGACCAAGATAATCGTAGTGATAAAGGATTCGGGAAGGACGCTGGTGCGCGTCCTTGACGACGGCTGCGGCATGTCGCCCGACGATGCAGTGCTGTGCTTCGAGCGCCACGCCACTTCCAAGATAGCCACGGCGGAGGATCTCGGGGGCATCACCACCTTCGGATTCAGGGGAGAGGCCCTGGCTTCGATAGCCGCCGTATCGCAGGTGACGCTGCGCACCAGAAGGGAGGAAGACGGCACAGGCTGCCAAGTGGAATTTGCTGATTCCCAGCATCTTTCCACCATAGAAACGGCCTGCCCCAAGGGAACGGACATAGCGGTAAGGGACCTTTTCTACAATGTCCCGGCACGCCGCAAGTTCCTCAAGTCCGACAATGTGGAGTTCAAGCACATAGTGGAGGAATTCTGCCGCGTGGCGCTGACCCGCCCGGACATTGCCTTCACCTTGACCCACAATGACAGGGACATTCACGTCCTGCGCCCGGCCAAGTCGTTGAAATTCAGGATACAGGACCTTATGGGCAATGCCGCCGCCGACAAGGTGGTGGAGGTGTCCGCCGAGACTACGGTAGTCAGCGTGGAGGGCTTCGTATGCCGTCCCGACCTCGCCCGCAAGACCGTCGCCGACCAGTTCTTCTTCATAAACGGAAGGTATTTCCGCAGCGCATACCTGCACAAGGCCGTAATGAAGGCATACGAGGGACTGATTGCACCCGGCATGGTGCCCTCGTACTTCCTGTATATGAGGATAGACCCTCACGAGGTGGATGTCAACATACACCCCACCAAGACGGAGGTGAAGTTCGAGGACGACGGGGTGATTTTCCAGATAGTGTATGCCTGCGTGAAGGAGGCCCTGGGGCGCAACTCCTTCGGGGCCAACATAGAGTTTGATGTCGCCGAAGCTCCGCAGATGCCTGTCATGGGTCGAGGATTTGACGATTACAGGCCTTCGGGCTACAATCCTGTGGAGGCTCCACAGAGCGATTACAATCCTTTCGATACAGCATCCGGTTTTGAGCAGGGCGGCGGCAGCGCCGGGCAGGGCGGTCCTTCGGCATACAATGCCGGCGGGGACTGGCCCAAGGGACTTGTCCAGCCTCGTCAGGATTATGGCAAACTCTTTGAGAGCCAGACGGTTCCCCTGTCTTCCATAATTATTTTCCAGGGCCGGTACATAGTGTCTCCCGTCAAGGAGGGGCTCATGCTCGTGCATATACGCCGCGCCAGGGAAAGGGTGATGTACGAGCGCTTCCTTCGGGCCCTGTCCGGCGGAAGCCATGTCAGCCAGAGCGCCCTGCTTCCCGTGCAGGTGAATGTCGGGGTGCAAAGCAGGCTGCTGCTTGACGACAACAGGGAAATGCTCGAAAAACTCGGCTTTGACATAACCTCCTTCGGCTCAGACACGGTTGTTGTGAATGGTGTGCCGGAAGGCTTCTCCAGCGATGAGCAGGCGGTGGAAGAGCTTGTGGGACAAGTGCTTGAGATTCTGTCCGAGGACAGCGGCTCCCTCCCCGGAGTAATGGAAAGCGCCATGGCGGGCAAGTTCGCCGCGGCCGCCGCGATGGGAGGACGCAAGCTGTCATCTCCGCTCGAGGCCCAGAAATTGATAGATACCCTGCTCAGTTGCGACAGCGCGGAGTTCACTCCCCGTGGCCGCAGGATAATAACAGTCCTCAAGATGGACGATTTAGACAAGATGTTCTGATGGGATATTTAGATGATTCAAGATTCGGCTCCTTCTGGTACCGTATACCGCAGGTGACGCGCAATGTGGTGGCTATCAATATATTGTTCTTTATTGCCACCCTTATCAACGAAGACTTCATGTACAGGGTGTTCTCCCTGTACTATTTCAAGTCCCCCTTCTTCCACTCCTGGCAGATTCTGACACACATGTTCATGCACGGAGGCTTCTGGCATCTGTTCTTCAACATGTACACCCTGCTGATGTTCGGCACCGCCCTGGAGAATGCCATAGGCTCGCGCAAGTTCCTGGTTTTCTATTTCATAGCGGGTCTGGGAGCCGTGGCCCTTCACATGGGAGTGCAGGGGATTCAGCTGAGCGCGGCCCTGTCGGCTGACAACCTGTCCGGCGTGCAGTCCGTGCTATATACTCCTACGGTAGGAGCCTCGGGCGCAATCTACGGCATACTGATAGGATACGCCATGATGTACCCGGACTCCGTGCTAACTCTTTTGTTCCCACCTATATCGCTGAAAGCCAAGTGGTTCGTGCTGATTTTCGCCGCCATAGAGCTCCTTACCGGAGTAACCGGCACCATGGAGGGAATAGCGCATTTCGCCCATCTCGGCGGCATGCTCTTCGGCTGGCTGCTGATGCTGTGGTGGAAAAAGACCGGCCGTATATATGAAAGGGACAACTGGATATGAAAATCGAACAGGAAATTGCAGCCGCGCTTAAGGTCCTGCGCGAAGGGGGAGTGATACTCTATCCCACGGATACGATTTGGGGAATAGGCTGCGACGCTACCAACCCGCAGGCGGTCGCGCGCGTGTATGATATTAAGAAGCGTGCCGACAGCAAGGCTCTGGTGCTGCTTGCCTCCGACATGGATATGGTGGCGCGATATGTAAAGGAAATCCCGGATGCGGCCATACAGCTTGTGGAGGTGAATGATTCTCCTATGACGCTCATTTATCCCTCAGCCATTTGCCGCGCCGCTGACGATACTCCCGGAGATCGTCATTTTATAGCCGGCAACGCCGTCGCCGAGGACGGAAGCGTGGGCATAAGGGTGCCTATGATGGAGTTCTGCCGCAATCTGGTCTTCAAGCTGGGCCGTCCCGTGGTATCGACTTCGGCCAATATTTCCGGCGAGCCCTCACCTCAGAAGTTCAGGGACATTCCCGATGCCATCAAGGAGGCCGTCGATTATGTGGTGGCGCCTTCGCTGGAAAGGGAGTCCACCGGCAAGTCTTCGCAGATTATCAAGGTGGGCCTTCGAGGCGAAATACAAATCCTCCGCGGATAGGATACAAAAACGGGTGGCCAAATGGTCACCCGTAATCATTCAGGAGTCTCAGAATTACTTCTTGATGGCATCCTTTGCAGCCTGGGCAGCCTGGTCAACAGCGTTGACGGCAGCGTCGGTAGCGGCATCCTTAACGGCCTCGCCGAGGTCCTTGACAGCGTCCTCAACGCCCTCTGCCTTCTTCTCGACATCGGACTTCTCGCACTTGCCACAGCACTCTTCGGTCTTTTCCTTTTCGCCGCAGCATTCGCCTTCGGCCTTCTTGTCATTTGAACACTTGCAGGAAACTGCGGCAACCATCATTGCCACTGCTGCAACAGACATAAAAATCTTTTTCATAAGCTTTATTTTTAATCAAAAAATTATTTTCCAAGCGGCAAAATTACTTCACTTCCGCGAAATATCAAAGAATTCTTACAAATTTCTATTAAAATTTTGTATTTCTAGGCTCTCGGAAGCTTAAATACTTCCATATCATGTATTTTGCCCTCGTCAATATGAAAGCGGAGAGCGGTCCTGAACACCTGCCATCCCTGCATTCCGGCTGCTCCGGGATTCATTACCATCATATTGTGGGCGCTGTCGTTCATCACGCGAAGTATATGGGAGTGCCCGCAGACGAAAATATCAGGCTTATGCCTTTCAATCATGGCGAGCACATTCAGCGGATAGTGTCCGGGGTAGCCTCCTATGTGGGTCATCAGCACCTTGAGCCCTTCGCAGCGCCAAAGCTGGGTCAGGGGACATTCCAGGCGGACTTCTTGAGCGTCGCAGTTGCCATATACTCCTACAAGGGGCTTGAAAGCGGAAATCTTGTGTACGAATTCGAGGCCTCCGCCGAAGTCGCCGGCGTGCCAGATTTCATCTACAGGGGCGAGGAATTCCTTGAATTCGTCGCCGAATATTCCGTGCGTATCCGATATTACTCCTATGAACATGATTGCAAAGTTAACAAAAAAGGCTAACTTTGCGCTGATATGGAGATATTTTACGGGCATATTGAAGACGGCGGCATGATGTCGCTCCCGGAGCAGGAAAGCGCTCACTGCGTCAGGGTCCTCCGCCACAGGGCAGGGGATACGGTGTACATTATCGACGGAGAGGGCACCATGTACGAGTGCCGTATTATGAATGACAGTCCGAAAGGCGTTGAGGCTCAGATTATTGCATCGCACGAGGGCTGGGGCTCCCACCCGTATCACCTTACCGCCGCATGCTGCCCGACCAAGAACAACGAGCGCTACGAATGGTTCGTGGAAAAGGCCATAGAAATGGGCGTGGACCGCATTGTGCCTGTAATCGGCAGCCGTTCGGAAAGGCGCGTCTTCAATACTGACAGGGTGCGAAGGATAGCCCTGTCGGCGGTAAAGCAGTCTCTCAAGAGCCGTATCCCGGATATTGACGAGCCTGTGTCCATGTCTGATTTCCTCGCCGGGGGACTGGGCGACGCGCTGGGCCTTATCGCCGTTTGCTATGAGCCTAAGAACGCTGAAGGTCAGGTAGTTCCCAGGGTCCATATTTCTGAAGCGCTGTCCCGCTCTGATAATCGCCGGGTGGTGGTCCTGGTGGGCCCGGAAGGGGATTTCAGCCCCGAAGAGGCCTCTGCCGCCATTGCCGCGGGCTATATCCCCGTCAATATAGGCACGTCACGGCTTCGCACCGAAACGGCCGGCATGCTCGCGGTCGCCTCGGTGTATCTGTCGAAATTCTAGAGTCCGAAAGCCTTTCGTATGGCAGGGACGGCATCGAGCTTTTCCCAGCCGAAGAACTGTACGCTCTGCTCCACCTCCTTGCCGCCTCGGATGAGCCTCAGCACCTTGGTGTAAGGCTCCTTTCCGAAATGGCCGTAGGTCGCGGTGGGCTCGTAGATAGGGTTCTCAAGGCCGAAACGCTTTATGATGGCCGCCGGACGGAGGTCGAAAATCTCTTCGATACGGGCAGCTATCTCGCTGTCGGACAAGCCTTTGGCGGCAGTGCCGTAGGTGTCCACGAATATGCTCAGGGGCTTGGCTATGCCTATGGCGTATGATACCTGCACCAGCATCTCCTGCGCAACTCCCGCCGCCACCATGTTCTTGGCTATGTAGCGAGCCGCATAAGCCGCGCTCCTGTCCACCTTGGAAGGGTCCTTGCCTGAGAATGCTCCGCCGCCGTGCGCTCCCTTGCCTCCGTAGGTATCGACTATTATCTTCCTGCCGGTCAGGCCGGTATCGCCGTGGGGGCCTCCAATGACGAACTTGCCCGTAGGGTTGACATGCAGTATGAACGAGCCGTCGAAAAGGGCAGCCGTCTCCTTGGGGAGTTGCTCTATCACCTTGGGAATCACTATGCCGCGCACGTCCTTCTCTATCTGGAGCCTCATTTCCTCGTCCACCCTCTTCTGTCCGTACTGCCTGACGGCGGCATCGTAGTCCATCAGGCCCAGGGAAGGGGCGGTGAACTCGTCATGCTGGGTGGAGAGCACTATGGTGTGTATCCTGACCGGACGTCCTTCGTTATATTCTATGGTATATTGGGATTTGCTGTCCGGACGGAGGTATGGCATCAACTCCGGAGTCTCCTTGCGGATGGAGGCGAGGACCCTGAGGGTCAGATGGGCCAGTGACAGGGGCAGGGGCATGTACTCGGCCGTATCCCTGCAGGCATATCCGAACATCATTCCCTGGTCGCCGGCACCCTGGTCGGCATCTTCGCGCACCACGCCGCGGTTGATGTCCCGGCTCTGCTCGTGTATGGCCGAAAGCACTCCGCAGGAGTTGCCGTCGAACATGTATTCGGCCTTGTTGTAGCCTATGGAATTGATAACCCGGCGGACAACCTGCTGTATATCAACGTAGGCATCGTCCGAACGCACCTCGCCGCCTACCACCACCAGTCCGGTGGAGCAGAAAGTCTCGCAGGCAACCTTGGCATGGGGGTCCTGACGAAGGAACTCGTCGAGAATTGCATCTGAAATCTGGTCGGCCACCTTGTCGGGATGGCCTTCGGAAACTGATTCTGAAGTAAAGAGATAATTCATAATCTTTTAGCATTTTTTACAGTGGTTGCAAGCAGCGGTCCGGCAGGAACCGTGACCTCAAATCTTTCCACTTAGTTAATAATAACCATTCGCCCGTTGCGGGTAAAGGGTTGCAAAGTTACTCATAATCCTGCACTTTGACAAATAAAAGTGCGGGGTCTGAAATTTTTTGTATTTGAAACGATTTTTATTTTCAAGGTTTGCGGGATTGTAGTATCTTTGTGTCACAAACAACAAACCCTAATCAATGAAAAAGTCAATTAAGTTTGTCATTCTCGCCCTCATTTCGATGATAGCGGGTTCTGTCGCCTATGCCCAGGTGACCACATCTTCATTTGCAGGCCATGTCAGCGATGCTGACGGTGCCGTGGCCGGCGCTCCTGTTATCGCCACCCACGTGCCCTCCGGTTCCAACTACTACACCGTGACCGACGCAGATGGTAACTACCGTATCAATGCCGTGACCCCCGGAGGTCCCTACAATGTCATCGTGGACATGCTCGGCTACCGCAAGGTCGAGAACACCGGCATTTACGCCACCCTGGGTGACGTGGTGACGGTCAATGCAGTCCTCGAAGTCGAGTCCCTCGGCCTGGATGCAGCTGTTTTCACCGCCGATGGCAGCAACAACACCAGCATGACCCGTCCCGGCGCAGGTACATCCATCAGCCAGAGGACAATGCAGACCCTGCCTACGACCAGCAGGTCCATGAACGATGTGCTCCGCCTGACTCCTCAAGCTTCCG
Source organism: Bacteroidales bacterium (assembly GCA_017479265.1). Classification (GTDB taxonomy): domain Bacteria; phylum Bacteroidota; class Bacteroidia; order Bacteroidales; family UBA932; genus Cryptobacteroides. The sequence continues at coordinate 8,887 of JAFVCK010000028.1, forward strand.
TGACTTCCAATGGTCTTGCAATCGGCGGCGGTAACTACCGTCAGTCCTACGTGACCGTTGACGGTGCAGCGTTCAACAACGCTTTCGGTATCGGCCAGAACCTCCCCGCAGGAGGTGCTCCTATTTCCTTGGATGCCATCGAGCAGATGAGCGTGAACGTCACTCCCTACGATGTGCGTATGTCCGGATTTACCGGCGGTGCCATCAACGCTGTTACCAAGAGCGGTACCAACGAATGGCATGCTTCAGTATATAATTACTATAACAGCAACCATGTAATGGGGCACAAAGTGTCTGATAAAACTATTGATAACGATATTTCCCTTGATAACACCACCGGTGTTACAGTTGGGGGCCCTATCGTCAAGAACAGACTCTTTTTCTTCGTGAACTTTGAGTACAGTCTTGACACTAAGCCAGGCTCTACCCATGTAGTCAGACAGAATGATGCTGAGAGTTTTAGCCCTAAAGGAAATATCAATCGTCCTACCGAGGCTTTCATGGAAGAAGTTCTTTCTTTCCTCAGCGAAAAGTACAACTATAATCCAGGCCGCTATCAGGGCTATTCCCTGAGCACTCCCGACTGGAAGGTGATGGCCCGTATCGACTGGAACATCAACGACAACCACAAGTTCAACGTCCGCTTCAGCAAAACGATGAATAAGTATTCCGCAGCTCCTTCGAGTTCCGTTAACCCTATCAGCCCCGCCCCATACGACAGGGATAACTATGGTCGTCTATCGAATTTCGCACATTATTTCGAAAGCAGCCGCTATTATCAGCAGCAGAACTTTACGTCCCTCGCCGCTGAACTTAACTCACGCCTCCTGGATGGAAGGCTCAACAACCTTTTCCGTCTGACATGGTCACACCAGAATGAGCCCCGCTCCTTTGTCGGAGATAATTTCCCTACCGTGGATATTCTTATGCCTACCTCCATTGATGCATCGGGCAATGCCATTGTTGATTCGGATGGCAATCCTTCAACTGCAAATGCTCTCCTGACCTCCTTTGGCCTTGACCCCTTTACCTACGGCAACCTCCGCGATGTCCACACCGTTGTCGCTACTGACGAGGTCAGCGTCCGTAATGGTATCCACAATTTCACCGCAGGTGTCCAGTTCGAGTGGAACGACACCAAGAACGGCTACATGCAGGGCGGTCTCGGATACTATGTATATGACAGTTGGGATGATTTCAAGGCCGCCGGCGTTCCCGCTGCTTTTGCCATCACTCACCCCAATCGTGACGACCTCCAGCAGGTTTATCCCGCTTTCCAGTACATGCAGGCTTCCTGGTATGCCCAGGACGAGGTCAACTTCAGCGACCGCTTCAAGCTGACTGCCGGCGTGCGCTTCGAGCTGCCGATTTATCCCAATATCGCAGGCAACGAGAACAAGGAATTCACTTCCCTCGCAACCAAGGGAACCACCCTCTATGGTCTCAAGACCTCCGACATGCCGGCTTCCGTCGCATCCATCTCCCCCCGCATAGGATTCAACTGGGATTTGTTCGGAAACCGTGCTGTAGTCCTCCGTGGAGGTGCAGGTATCTACACCGGACGCATCCCCTTCGTATGGATAGTTTCCGCAGTGGGCAACAGCAACTGCCTTCAGAAGCAGTATATCGATTCTAATGGCACAGGTGACTATACTCCTTCCTTCCACAGCAATCTAAATGACATTCTATCCGACATGTATGGCGGTACTTTCAAGGCTGGAGATATAGCTGCTCCTATAGGAACCACCATCCTGGACAAGAACCTTGTTATGCCTACCACTCTCAAGACTTCTCTTGCAGCCGACTTCCGACTCCCCGGAGGCATCCTCGCTTCCATCGAAGGAATTTACAACAAGAACTTTAGCGAGGTCTATGTCAACAAACTCGGTCAGAAAGAGGATGGCATTGGTGTCAAGTGGGACGGTGAGCCATCAGCCAGGCCCAAAGTAATCTCTGAGAAAATCCTTAATTCGGAAGGTAAGACAATCAACCCTTACTATATTTACAATGTTGACGATCCTTCCAAGCTCGGCTACTATTACTCGGTGACAGCCACACTTCAGAAGGACTTCAACTTCGGTCTGTCCCTTATGGCTGCCTACACACGCAGCGGCAACAAGACTCTCTCAGACGGAATCGGCGACCAGATTTCTTCTGCATACAATACTATGACCTACAACGTTAATGGCAGTCATACTCCTGAACTCGGATATGGCACCTATGTTTCTCCGAACCGCGTTGTGGCCAATGTGAGCTATAGAATTCCCGAGGGGCGTTATTTCGCAACAAACATTGGTGTTTTCTATGAAGGTTACAATTTTGGTTATGTTGGCAACTCCTATTCTTATACAAGATACTCATACACAGTTGCTGAAAAGAGTGGCAAGTATTACAATTCACTCACCGGTGATGGTGGAGCGGCCAGTCTCGTATATATCCCGACCGATGCACAGGTCGCCGAAATGACATTTACCAGTGAAGAGAACAAGGCAGCCTTCAAGGCGTTTCTTGCCTCCGACAAATACTTGAGCAGCCACCGCGGACAGTATAGCGAGCGTGGTGCCTTGGTGATGCCTTGGAATAACCGTATAAATGTCAAGGTTGCTCAGGACTTCATGTTCTACACAGGCAAGAAGGTCCACACCATCACCCTTGGCGTGGATATCAACAATATCGGCAACCTCTTCAACAAAAGTTGGGGCAATGTTCAGAAGCTTTCTTCAGACCGTATTCTTCATGTTGAGGGCGGTAAGTACACCTTCTCGGAACCGACCTGGTCCCCTCTTGTCAGCACTATCTCCACTTGGAACATGATGTTCACCGCACGTTACAGCTTCTAAGCTGAAACCAAATACTCTGAAAATCCCGGGGCAAGTGCCTCGGGATTTTTTGTTTGTCAATTCCTTTGGAATGCGATGAATTATTGCTATATTTGTACGATATTGGGAAAGTTATATAAAACGATATATAAAACAAACAACATAAATTAATACAATCCAATGAAATTCAGAAACATTTTCGTGTCTTTGCTTGCAGCGGCCGCCGCACTGGTGTCCTGCTCGAGAGAGACGGAGAGTCTCGGTCTTCCGTCCATCAGGTTCGGACAGGAGTCGCTGACATTCACAAAGGACGGCGGTACCGCCAAGATCAATGTCACGGTATCCCGCGACTGGACTGCGGATACCGAAGAGGATTGGCTGGGCATCAGCCGCACTTCCGGCACAGGCTCGTCCAAGAGCCAGGAAATCGAAATTTCCGTGCTCCCCAACGACGGTTACAACCGTCAGGCTACGGTCAATTTCGTGGTTGGCAAAAAGCTGATAACCAAGGCTTACACTATCTATCAGGATGGTCCCGAGGGAGATGCTCCCATAGAGGGTATCTACTATGACTACAGCCTCAAGAGTGACGGCCAGGGCGAATGGACCACAAAGGACGTGCTCCTTCCCGAAGGCGCACAGGCTATATGGGTGTATGACAGCAGGTACGGCATGAAGGCGACGGCTTATATAAACAGCCAGAACTATGCCTCCGAGAGCTGGCTCATCACTCCCGAAATCGAGCTTGCTCCCAGCGAGCACAACTATGTGCATTTCCTGCACGCCGGGCAGTATTTCGGCAACATCGCGCAGGAGGCCACTTTCTGGATTGCAGATGCTTCCACCGAGGCCGACGAGGATTGGAAACAGCTGACTGTCAAGAATTATCCCACCAGCTGGACATTCGTGGATTCCGGTCTTATGGATATCAGCGAATATGGCGGCAGGAAGGTCAAATTCGGGTTCAAGTACACCTCTACGGCATCCAAGGCCGGCACATGGGAGGTTGACGAACTGACCATTACCACCAACGGTTCTTCCGACGACAATCCTGACCAGAGCGGCGACCCCGTTGCAGAGGGAGTCATCTACTATGAGAACTTCGACAAGGAGGCTGCCACCCAGACCTACGGCAGCGGCAGCAGCTGGCCTTACCTGGACCAGTTCGAAGGCTGGAAGAATGCCGCCGGCAGCGGAGCGGCCGGTGTCGATTATGCATTCAGCGGAACATCCGCCCGTGCAAACAGCGCTTCCAACGCCAATTATTCCGACTATGCAGGTTCCGGTGTGAACAACATTTTCTTCGGAGCCAATTCATATCTCAATATCAAGAACATAAAGCTCGGCGGCCAGACCAACCTGACCCTGACCTTCGGCAGCGAGAAATATCTCAACCAGGGCAGCAGCGTGTTTGACAAGGAAGAGTTCAAGGTATATGTCTCCAACACAGGCGAGGGCGCCTCTTGGGTAAGCCTCGACTATGACTTTGCCAAGGGTTCCATGCCCGAGGCCCGTTGGGACCTTGCAAGTTCCTCATTCACAGTTCCTTCAGGCACCGAGACCCTGTATCTGTACTTCGCTCCTTCAGTGGCCAGCGCATACCGCCTGGACGACGTGACCATTGCCGCTTCCCAGAGCGCCGGCACTGCCGTTGACTTCAGCAAGGGAGTTGACCTCGGCACCAGCGGCGAAGTCGAGGACCAGAGCAACGATCCTCAGCCTCAGCCCGTTGACGGTGATGTCGTCTATGGCAACAACTTCGACAAGGCGGCAGCCACCCAGACCTACGGCAGCGGCACCAGTTGGCCTTACCTTGACCAGTTCGACGGCTGGCAGAACGAGACAGGTTCCGGAGTGGCAGATGTGGAGTATGAGTTCAAGGCCATGTCCGCAAGGGCCAACAGCGCATCCAACTCCCAGTACTCGCTGTACGGCGGTTCCGGTGCCAACAACCTGTTCTTCGGCGCGAGCTCGCACTTCCAGGTTCGCAAGATCGCCCTCGGCGGCGCAACTTCCTTCGCACTGACCTTCGGCAGCGAGAAATATCTGGGCTCCGGCAGCAGCGTATTCAGCAAGGACGAGTTCAAGGTCTATGTGAGCGATACGGCCGGCGGTGCCAGCTGGGTAAGCCTTGATTACGACTTCGCCCAGGGTGCAATGCCCGAGGGCAAGTGGGACATTGCAACGGCGCACTTCACCGTCCCCCAGGGAACAAAGTGGCTCAATATCTACATCGTTCCTTCAGTTGCCAGCGCATACCGCATCGACGACCTGACCCTCACCTCGGAGGCGGCTTCAGCAACCTCCCAGAGCGTTGACTTCGGCCGTGGCATCGACCTTGGTACTACTGCCATCGATGGCCAGGGCGGCGGAGACGAGCAGAGCGCGGATCCAAGTGACGAGCCCCAGCCTTCAGGAGACGAATTTGTCGTATTCGAGGAGTCCTTCTATGACAGTCCCGGCGTATTCTTCACCGAGGATGTCACTCTCCCCGACGGTCTGGAGTATGTATGGAGCCACGATGCCAACTACCACTACATGAAAGCTTCGGCTTACAAGGACGGAGCTAAGGAAGCTGAGTCATGGCTTATCATGGAAGAGCCCATGGACTTCTCCAATATCAATTCCGCACGCATGACTTTCGATCATACAGGCAAGTTCTTCAGCAAGCCTGCCGAAGAGGCCATCGTATGCGCCAGCACCGATATGGAAGAGTGGGTGGAACTTGACGTCCCCGGCTGGTTCAGCAACTCTGACTGGACCTTCGTATCTTCTGGCAATGTTGACCTCAGCGAATTCGCAGGCGAGGAGCAGGTGTACATAGCGTTTGTCTATACCAGCACCTCCACAGCTGCAGGAACATGGGAAATCAAGAACCTCAAGGTTTACGGAAGCGCCCAGGGCGGTCAGTCTAATCCTTCGACCGACCCTGTGAATCCTTCGACGGACCCCAGCACTAATCCTTCGACGGACCCCAGCACCAATCCTTCGACAGATCCCAGCGTCAACCCTGACAATACCGTGACGCTGACAGTCGAACAGGATTATCTTGCTGCCAATCCCACTACAGGTACCCTTAACGGAATGGTAATGTATTCCAACGATACCGATTACGGAAACAACGTTCCTACCGAACTTCGTATCTACAAGGGAAAGAGTCTGACCCTGTCTGCCAACGTGAAGATTGTCAAGGTGGAGATGGTGCATACTGCCAACAACGGTACCAAGGGGGGCAACGATGAAACCAATCAGGTAGAAACGGATCCCGGTGTAGCATACACGCTCACTGCGCCTGAAACTTCAAAAGAATCGGTCATCGACATTCCCGGCGGAAGCACAACTGTCAAGCTGACGGCTACTCAGAATCAGATTCGTATCACGAAACTCTCCGTTACTTACATTGCCCAGTAATCAGTGAAATCTTTCCGCAACATATTCGCTCTGGCGGCAGTGCTCCTTGCACTGCTGCCAGGAGCCATGTCGTGCAGCACCTCGGGCACAGGTGAACTCGCGACCATTCCCGAAATCAGCTTTAAGAATCCTGTGGCAATGGCGGGCGGTTCGCAGTTCATCAGCGTTTCCGCGTCGGCCTCATGGACGCTTACCATCACCTTCAACGGTGAGCAGAAGGACTGGGCGTGGTTCTCCAACGGAGCCGCCAAGTCCTACTCCTTCTCGGGAGAGGGGAGCGTGGGTAATATCCCCCTGACCTGCTCCGCCAATGAATCCGAGTTCACCCGCAAGGCCATACTGACCGTGCGCAGCGGGTCCAAGATGCAGAATTACACCTTGACCCAGAACGGTCCCCAGCCGGACTCCCCGGTGGACGGCAGCGATGCTTCCAACGACCCCGAGCCCGTCTCCGGCGACCCTTCGACGGAGCCTGCTCCCACGGCCACTGGCTGGCTTGAACTCCCCGCTACTGACCTTGGAGATGGTTATGCCATGTTCACCCATTACATGACCGTGACCGGTGTGCGCAAGCGCAACTATTCCTATTATTGGAACAAGGGCGAGCACATCTCCATCTGGGTGGCATATCCCATGAATACCAGCCTGATAGGCAAGGGTTCCCGTCCGGATCCCGAACCCTGGGCCATGGACCCTCTGCTCAAGGCGGCGGGCTATGTGCAGGCTGATGTCACTGGAACCTTTAATCCCTCAAGTACTTACGGACGCGGACACCAGATTGCCTCCGCCGACCGTTATGTAGGGGATGGAAACGCCCAGACATATTATTCCTCGAACATGACTCCCCAGAGGCATGATTTCAACGGAAATATCTGGGCATCGCTCGAAGGCAGGGTACGCAACTGGGCCAAGTCCGCCGGCACCGACACCCTCTATGTGGTGACAGGCTGCGAGATAAAGAACAGCAAGAGCCGTGTGACAAGCAACGGCAACGGTGTTATGGTGCCTGTTCCTACAGCCTACTACAAGGCTGTGCTCAGGCATACGAAGACTGTCTCTGTCGGATACAACGGCTACAGCGGCCTGGCTATATGGCTCGAGCACAGGGACTATGGCGAGGGATCTACCACCGGCAAGAGCGACTTTATTTCCATCGATGCTCTGGAGCAGAAGCTGGGAATAGACCTCTTTGCCAGCCTTCCTTCCGTGGTCGGTGAGGAAGTTGCCGCTAAGATAGAGGCCGAGGACCCCAAGAATCCTGCCGACCCCAATGTTGCAAAAGTTTGGGCTTTATAATAAAACGAGTTGATTATGAAGAAGATACTTTACATAATGTTGCTTCTGGTGCTGACCTCGCCTCTGGCGTGGTCCGGCCCCAAGAAGAGCTACGTGATAGGTTTCTACAACCTTGAGAACCTCTTCGACACATATCACGACGAGGGCAAGAACGACTATGAGTACCTTCCCGACGGAGCCAACGAGTGGACAGATGTCAAGTACGTCAAGAAACTCCACAACATGGCTACCGTAATCAAGGCCATGAAAGAGGAAAACAAGGTCTGGCATGCCATTCTGGGCGTAAGCGAGATTGAGAACCGCCATGTTCTTGAGGACCTTGTCAGCCAGCCCGAGATAGAGGAGGCCAACTACCAGATAGTCCACTACGACGGTCCCGACCGCCGTGGCGTGGACGTGGCCCTTCTCTACAGGCCGGAACTGTTCACTCCTCTGGAGAGCCGTTCCATTCCTTTCGACTTCAACAGCACCGAGATAGAGTTCTCCCTCAATGAGGAGGAGCAGAAGAACTTCCGCACCCGTGACATACTCATGGTGCGCGGAATGCTCGGAGGCGAAATGTTCGCATTCTTCGTGGCCCACCTTCCTTCCCGTATCGGCGGCAAGGGCATGGACCTTCGCAGCCGCGGAGGCGAAATAATGTACCAGGCCTCCATGGAACTCATGGACAAATATCCCGAAATCAAGATAGTTGCCATGGGCGATATGAACGACAACCCTACCGACCCCAGCATAGCCAAGTACATGAAGGGCAGGGAGTTCATAAACGAAGTAGGTCCAAGGGACTTCTTCTCTCCATTCACCCAGATGCTGCATGACGGCTACGGCTCCCTTGCATACAGGGGAGAGTGGAACATTTATGATATACTGGTTGTGAATTCCAACCTTGTTTCGGCCGAGCCCGGCACCCTCCGCATCGTGCCCATAGTCAAGAAAAAATACTATGGCCGCGTGTTCAAGAAGCCCTTCATGGTGCAGCAGGACGGCCAGTACAAGGACCAGCCGCTCCGTACCTTCTCCAACGGTACATTCATCAACGGTTACAGCGACCACTTCCCGACATACATTGTCGTGAGCAACAAGTAAAAACAAGTTTAAGATATGTCAAGAAAACTAACTCTGGCAATCGCCGCTCTCCTTTGCTCCGTGAGCCTTTTGGCCCAGGAATATTCCGGAGGAGTGAAGGGAACGGTAATCAACCGCGCCGACAAGGAAGCGGTTGCAGGTGCCACCCTCGTACTCTACCAGGGAGCCGTGCAGGTTGCGTCAGTCTCAGCAGACCAGGACGGTAACTTCCTGATTGAGAACCTCAAGGACGGAATGTACGACCTGGTCATCGACGCTCCCAACTTCCTCCAGACGAGGGTGAACGTAACCGTCAACGACGGCTATGTCAAGAATATGTTCAACCTGTCAATGACCCGTGTCAAGCAGATATCCGAGGAGGATGCCGACGACATGGCTGAATTCGACGACGAGGGCGGATACAATGACAACCCTACCATCCTCTTCGGGCAGAACGACGTATTCAACAACATAGCGGGCTTCAATTTCAGCAACGTGCGTTTCCGTACCAGGGGTCTCGCAAGCGAGTCCCAGGAGGTCTATCTCGCAGGTGTCAAGATGAACGATGCCCTTACGGGATATTCTCCTTTCTCCCTCTGGAGCGGACTTAACGAGGCTACCAGGACCAAGATGAGCGTAAGCGGCGCCGAGTCCTCCGACTATGGAGTAGGCGGCGTGAACGGTCTCGTGAATATCCCGGGTACCGCCTCCTATGTGCGCAAGGGCTGGAGGGGAAGCGTGCTGACCAACAGCGCCCTGTACCGTCTGCGTCTTATGCTCTCATACGCATCCGGACCCCTTGACAACGGCTGGTCATACGCATTCAACGTATCCACCCGTCTCGGTGGAAACGACTGGATAAAAGGCGTTTACTACCGTTCGTTCGGATACTATTTCTCCGTGGAGAAGAAGTTTGGCGAGGAGCACAAGCTCAGCGCGGCTTTCATGGCCGCTCCCGGACAGCGCGGAGCTCAGATGGCAGCCACCCAGGAAGTCTATGACCTCATGGGAGACAATATGTACAACCCCAACTGGGGCTACCAGAACGGAAAAGTACGTAACGCCCGCGTCCGCAAGACCCACGAGCCTATAGCCATACTGAAGTATGATTATACTCCTTCCGAGCGTTTCAATGCTTCCGCCACGGTGCTCTACCGCTTCGGCAAGAACGGCTACACCGCCCTTGACTGGAACGATGCCGCCGACCCCAAGCCCGATTACTACCGCAACCTCCCGAGCTACTTCAAGTACGAGAACGACGACCTCCAGAGGTACAGCGAAATCAAGGCCGCATGGGTGGAAGACAGCTGGAAAGTCCAGAGGGACCCTGCCGTCACCCAGATCAACTGGGACAGGCTCTATAACGTCAACCGCGACAACCGCGACGCTTATGGCCGTGCACGCTCCAAGTATGTGCAGGAAGAGCGCCGCACCGACCAGAGGGATTTCAACATCGCAGGCTCCATGAAGTGGCGTGCCACCGACTGGTTCACCCTCACCGCAGGTCTGAACAGCCGTATCAACCGTACCGAGTACTACAAGGTGATTGCCGACCTTCTCGGCGGTGATTACTTCCTGAATACCAACAACTTCGCCGAGCGCGACTTCGCAGCCCAGGAGGCCCGCTACCAGTATGACCTCGACTATTACTTTGCCAATGGCAAGGCGCAGGTCCTTGGCGTGGGCGACAAGTACGGATATGACTATTACGCACGCGTCGCCAACCTGAACGGCTGGGCGGCAGGACGCTTTGCTGTCGGCCGTTTCAGCGCTACTCTCGCCGGCAAGCTCGGCTATGTGGGATTCTACCGTGAAGGCCTCATGCGCAACGGTCTGTTCGCAGGCGTATGGCCCAGCGGCGGCGAGATTATCGACCCCGTGTCCGGCCAGACGCTTACGAGCTACGACCCCAAGACCGGAGCTGTCATCTCTTCATACGGCAAGTCAGCGAAGGCCAACTTCTTCGTATATACCGCGAAGGCCAACCTCGAGTATCTGATAGCCGGCCATTCCAGGGTTTATGCCAACATAGCATACCTGACCGATGCTCCTACATTCAACAAGTCCTTCATCTCCCCGCGTACGCGCAACACCCTGATGAGCGGACTTACAACCAGCAAGACCTTCTCCACGGACCTCAATTATCAGCTTGCCTTGAACGGATTCAATCTGAGGGCTACCCTCTACTACACCACCATCAAGGACCAGTCCGACGTGATGAGCGTGTATGACGACCTCCAGAATGCATTCACAAACTTCGCGCTGACGGGCATCAACCAGAGGAACATGGGTCTGGAACTCGGCTTCAAGGTTCCTACCCCCCTGACAGGCCTCTCTGTGCAGGGAGTCCTTGCCTGGGGCCAGTTCATCTATACCTCCAATCCCCGTCTGACCCAGACCGTGGACAACAGCTCAGAGATAGTCCTCGAAAACGAGGTCGTACCTTACTGGATGAGCCACCCTGTGTCGAAGAAGGATGCTTCCGGTGTTGCAATCTTGGACGAGACCGGCAACTATGTGCTTGACTATCACCAGAAGCACTATGTGCCCGGAACTCCTCAGCTCGCGGCCAGCCTCGGTCTTTCCTGGAACCACAACTACTGGTTCATAGACCTGGATGCCGACTACTTCGCAAATTCCTACCTGAGCATGAACCCTCTGTACCGTACCGATGCCTCCACTGCCGGTACCGACAACGTGGTCACTCCCGAGGAGGTAGAGTACATGGCCGCCCAGGAGAAGTTCGCTCCCTGCTTCCTGATGAACCTCAGCGTGGGCAAGTCCTGGTACATCAAGCGCAAGTACCAGATAGGATTCTCGCTCAATGCAAAGAACCTGCTGAACAACAAGAACGTCAAGACCGGCGGCTTCGAGCAGAACCGTCTCGTGGATAACACCCAGGACCAGTCCCGCTACTACCGCTTCGACTCCAAGTACTTCTATATGAGCGGCTTCAATTATATGTTGAACATTTATTTCAGATTCTAAGGTTATGAAAAAGACAGTTATATTCCTTGCGGCGGCCGTAGCGGCGCTTTCGGCCTGCCAGGAGTGGCAGCCTGTATTCACCGGTGAGTACAAGGCCCCTGCCAGCTACGAAAAAGTGACCTTGGAGCCTACCCATACCTTGGCCGAACTTGCAGCCATGTACAATCAGGGCAACCCCCTCACCTTCGACTGGGATTCCGATGTAATAGTGGCAGGAAAGGTGTCTTCCTCCGACGAGACGGGCAACTTCTACAAGAGCCTGTACATCCAGGACGAGACCGGCGGCATGGAGCTCAAGATAGGAAAGACCAGCCTGTACGGAGACTACAAGCCCGGACAGACCATATATGTAAAGCTTGGCGGCCTTACTGTCGGAGTCTATGGCTACAAGGCCCTCGGCACTTTCAACGGCAAGCCCTCCGGCGGCAGCGGCATGGTCCAGATAGGCTACATGTACGAGTATCTGCCCGGCGAAGAGCCCGAGTATGAGACTTCCTACATGGATGCCACTACCATAATCGACAGCCATGTTTTCCGTGGCGAGGTAGGTGAGCCCGTAGTGCCCGTGGTGCTGGACGAGAATGACCTTCCCGGACGTACCGCAACCCTCAAGGACTGCCCTTATCTTGGCAAGATGGTGACTATCAAGGACCTCAAGTATGACGGCCGTATATTCACCCTCGTCTATGTCAACAGCAACAAGGACCACAAGGCTTCTTCCAACCGTATCTTCCTGTCCGACACAGATTACGGCGTGACCACATGGGCCATGAGCAAGAACAAGTTCCTGGAGAACCTTGACAAGGGCCTGTTCAACAGCGTTCTGATAGGAAATTCCGGAGACTACAACTACGGCACCGTGTATGACAACATCGAGACCGTGCGACGCACCGCTACCGCAGCCACCGTCAGCCAGTACTTCATGAAAGGCAACACCGAGGTGGTCATCCGTACCAGCGGATATGCAAAGTTCGCGGACACCGAGATTCCCCTTGAGGTGCTTCAAGGCAAGCAGCTTGTCGATGTGACCGGAGTGCTGACCCTCTATCAGGGCGGCATACAGATTACCGTCAACTCCCTGGATGACATTACCTTCCACGAGTAGTCTGGAAGTACAATATGCAAAAAGTGCTGACCGCTCCGGCCAGCACTTTTGCGTATGACAGAGTCCCTTATTCGGCAGTCTCTTCCTTCTCTGCGGGCGCCTCGGGAAGTTTGGGAACGGAGACCTCGTCAAGCTTTATGCTAATAATCTTGACTGGATTCAGGGGCAGGTCGCGGTTGTTGACGGGGACGGCTGCAATCTTGTCGATTACCTCGAAGCCCTCTATCGTCTGTCCATAGACAGTGTATGCTCCGTCAAGCTGGGCGCAGGCCCTTTCGTCCTGGACTATATAGAACTGCGAACCGGAGGATTCCTTCATGGGGTTGGCAGCATCGCCGCGGCGTGCAGCTGCAAGGGCTCCCTTGCTGTGCTTGTATGCGGGAACGAATTCTGCGGGGACTGTGTAGTCGGGGCCGCCTGTTCCGTACTTGGGCTCGTTGGCGGGGTCCTTGGTCAGGGGGTCTCCACCCTGAATCATGAATCCGTTGATGACGCGGTGGAACAGCAATCCGTCATAGAAGCCGTTCAGAGCGAGTCTTTCGAAATTTTCCCTGTGCTTGGGAGTGTCCTTGTAGAGCTTCACCTTGATGGTGCCGAGGGAAGTCTCGATGTCGAACACGGGCTCGTCCTCAAGGAGGGCGATAGTGGCTTTGGTGTCAAGTTCTTTCTGTAGCATTTCTACTCTTTTTATCGAATCCAACCTGGCCTGTTCTGCGGCCTCGGCCGCAGCCTTCGCGGCTTTGCGCTTCTCCCCGCATCCGGTCGCTGCGATGCAGATGCCCAGAACGAGGGCTGTCTTGAAAAATACGGTTTTCATATAAGATATAGTTTGTTTACGAACGCAAAATTAACTATTTTTGTGCAAATAAAGAATGTCTGATGGCAAATCCTCTTAAGCAGCTCGCTGGAGAGACTGCGATATATGGTTTCAGTTCGATTCTGGCGAGGGTTCTGAACTTCCTCTTCGTGCCCATCTACACCAGGATGCTGACCCTGGGGCAGTATGGCGTGGTGACCGAATTCATGTCCTATATCGCCATATTGCAGGTGGTACTGGTGCTCGGCCTGGAGACAGGCTGCTTCCGTTTTGCCAACAAGCCCGGCGAGGACCCCGCCAAGGTCTATTCCAATGCCCTGCTGGCGGTTTTCGGCCTGAATGCGGCCTTCCTGGCCGTTATGATAGCCTTCAGCGGCAGCATTTCCTCGGCCCTCGGATATGAAGGCTATTCCTGCATAGTGACATATTGCGCAGGAATATTGTTCAGCGACAGCCTTACGGCCATACTCTTCGCGCGGCTGCGGCAGGAGCACAAGGCCGTCAAGTTCGCAGCCTTCAAGACCGCCAAGATTCTCACCGAGACGGCTGTCAACCTGCTGCTGTTCTTTACTTTCCCCTCTTTCTGCCTGCGTCATCCCGGCAATTTCCTGACGGTTCTGGTGCCGGCCACGCCCGATTTCGTTTATCCTATATTCGCCATATTCGCCAGTTGCGTGCTGTGCCTGCTGCTGTTTGTCCCCGACCTTCTGCATCTTCGCCTTAGTTTCGACAAGGGCCTCACGCGGAGGCTGCTGGCCTATTCGCTGCCGCTTATGATTGCCGCCCTCCCGGGGGTAGCCAACGACTTCCTGGACAGGGTGCTGTTCCGCTTCTTCGATGTCAATTCCGAGGCCTGGCGCGATTCCCTCGGAGTATATCAGGCAGCCGTCAAGCTGGCCGTCATCATGAACCTTTTCATACAGATGTTCCGCTATGCCGCCGAGCCTTTCTTCTTCCAGAGGGCCAGGGACAAGGGCTCCAAGACGCTGTATGCCATTGTGATGGAGTTCTTTACGGCATTCTGCGGACTGGTGTTCGTGGGTGTCATACTTTATATAGACATAATTTCACTGCTGCTCGGGCGTGATTTCCGCGCCGGGGTGGGCGTGGTCCCCATAATGCTGGTAAGTTACATGCTGCTGGGCATGCTCTTCAACGTGTCCATGTGGTACAAGCTCTCCGGCAAGACCAACATGGCCCTGTGGATTACACTGGCCGGGCTTGCCGTCACTACCGTGGTGAACATAGTCTTCATGCCGAGGTTTTCCTACTGGGCCTCCGCCTTCGGCCATCTGGCCAGCTACAGCGTGATGCTGGTGCTTTGCGCCGCCCTTGGCAAAAAGTACTGGCCCATACCTTACAAATGGCCCAGGATACTGGCGTTTTTCCTGCTCATGGGGCTGGTCTATGGCCTTATGATGGGAGTTGATTCCATGCTGGGCTCTGATGTGTCCCTTGTCCTCAAGCTCGCCGTCCATACCCTGCTGCTGGCCCTTTATGCCGGCGGTGCCGCTGTCCTGCTGAAAGGCCGCTGGAGGGATGCCATGACTGCTGCAAATTCTTAACAAACAATATTTTATGAAACGTATTTTTACGATTTTATCTTCAGTTCTCCTTCTTGCAGGATGCTGCCAGAAGGCTGAAATCCACATTATTCCCGCCCCCAACCATCTGGAGGCCGGAAGCGGATGCTACAACATTGCCGGTGCATCCTTCGGTTATGACAACGAGCTTGACGGGCGCAGCGCCTCTGCCATAGAGCAGTTCGCCGCCCAGCTTTCCCTCGTGAGCGGCAAGCCTTCAGCAGTGGCCAAGGCCGACATGTCGGCAGGCGTTTATTTCGCTTTCAACTCAGCTCTTGCAGACGAGGCCTACAAACTCGACGTGACCTCCAAAGGCATACGCATCGAGGCTTCTTCCTTCAACGGTTTCTTCTATGGCATACAGACTCTCAAGCAGCTGCTGCCCAAGGAGATATATGCCTCCTGGAAGGTCTCCGGCATAAAGTGGAACGCTCCCGCAGTGTCCATAGACGACGCTCCCCGCTTTGCATACCGCGGAATGCACATGGACCCCTGCCGCCATTTCTGGAGCGTGGACGAGGTCAAGAAGTACATTGACGTGATGGCTATGCACAAGCTCAACCGCCTGCATTGGCATCTGACCGAGGACCAGGGCTGGAGGATAGAAATCAAGAAATATCCCCTCCTGACCGAGGTCGGTTCCATCCGCAAGTCCACCATCATAGGAGGCCTTAACGACAATTTCGCATACGAGAAGGAGCACGGTCACATGAACGAGGACGGCATCCCTTACGGCGGTTTCTATACTCAGGACGAGGCCCGCGAAATCGTCGCTTATGCTTGGGAGCGCGGCATTACCGTCATTCCCGAGGTTGACCTGCCCGGCCACATGCTCGGTGCCCTTGCCGGCTATCCCGAACTTGGCTGCACAGGCGGTCCCTACGAGGTCTGGACCCGCTGGGGAGTGTCCGAGGACGTGCTCTGTCCCGGCAAGGAGGCCATGTTCACCTTCCTTGAGGGAGTGTTCGACGAGCTTATGGACATTTTCCCTTCCGAGTACATGCACATCGGCGGCGACGAGTGCCCCAAGGTGGCATGGGAGAAGTGCCCCAACTGCCAGAAGCGCATCAAGGCCCTCGGTCTCGTGAGCGACGACAAGGGCACAAAGGAGCAGAAACTCCAGAACTATGTGACTTCCCGCCTGCAGGCTTATCTGGGCAAGCACGGCCGCAAGATTATAGGATGGGACGAAATCCTCGAGGGTGAGATCGCTCCCGGTGCTACCGTCATGTCATGGCGCGGTGCCCAGGGCGGAATCGCTGCTGCCAATGCGGGATTCGATGCCATAATGACCCCAAACACCCATTTCTATTTCGACTATTATCAGAGCGACAAGCCTGAGACCGAGCCTTTTGCAATCGGCGGCTGCCTGCCTCTGGAGAAGGTCTATGAGTACGAACCCTTCGAGGGTATTCCCGAGGAGGCCCGTCATCATATCCTTGGTCTGCAGGCCAACCTCTGGACCGAGTATATCTCAACGAACGAGTATCTTGAGTACATGCTGCTGCCTCGTCTGGACGCTCTTTCAGAGGACCAGTGGTGCCAGAGCGAGGTCAAGGACATAGAGCGCTTCAAGGCCGACCTGACCTCCCGCATGTTCCCCGTTTACGATCTTCTGGGATACACCTACTGCCGGACCGCTTTCGGCCAGCCGGGACTTCCGGAAAGCAAATAGGAAACTCAATATAGCAGGAGGCCGAGCAGACCTCCTGCTATTATTATGATAATAGGATTGACCTTGAATCCGAGCGAGGCAACCATGGCCCCGGCGAAAAGCAGCCAGCTCTTCCAGTCGGGGAAATTCTCCTTGATGATGGAAATCTCAGGGAGATTTATGTTGAATATCAGGATGATGGCGGCGGCCCCAATGAGGCCGACCACGGCAGGGCGAAGCCAGGACATGACCCCGTCGAAAATCCTGTTCCCGACGAACTTTTCATAGAACTTCACCATTATCAGCACTATGATGAAGGAGGGGAGTATGAGGGCGAAAGTAGCTGTGAATGAGCCGAGTATGCTGACAAGATGGCTTGCTCCCGCATTGCTCAGCACCTCGTATCCGGCGTAAGTGGCGCAGTTCACCCCTATGGGGCCGGGGGTCATCTGCGAAATGGCCACTATGTCCGTGAAAGTGCTTTCGGTCAGCCAGGCATGCTCCACCACGACCTGGGTCTGAATAAGGGACAGCATGGCGTAACCTCCTCCGAAGGTGAACATCCCTATCATGAAGAAGGTCCC